>NZ_JBFXIO010000573.1:0-2500 GCF_050175855.1 Piscinibacter sp. | reverse complement strand
AGAACGTCAAGGTCGTCGGCCCGCTGCGCATCGGCATCCCGCTGTTCAACATCTACCTCAACGAGGCCGACGAGCTCTCGCGCCGCCTGACCACCGAGGTGGCGGAATGGGCGATGGAACTGCATCGCCCGATCGGCGAAACGCCGATCGCGCTGGCCCACTCGCTGGCCGGCAGCTCGGCCACCGTCGGCTTCCAGGATCTTTCGCAGCTGGCCCGTGCGCTGGAGCACGCGCAGACCCGCTCGCAGGCGATCGGCTACGGCACCGCTGAAGAGGCAAAGCTCTTCGTCGACACCGCCGAAGAGATTCGCCGCCTGCTGCACCAGTTCGCTGCCGGCTTCCTCAAGGAGCCCGCCCCCGAGCTGCTGGCCCGCCTGGCCGAGCACGAGCTCGAGTCGGCGCGCCGCCTCGAGGCAGCCACGGCCGCCGCCGACCTGCCGCCGGTCACGGGCATGGGCGCGCTCGACGAAGCGCCGGTGATCGATCGCATCGAGTTGGCGCAAGCGCCGGCTGAGCCGCCGAGCGTCGCGCCGCCCACCAGCCGCCCGATGGGCTTCGAGTCCAGCGGCATGGGCACGACCGGGTTCGGTACGCTGGATCCCCGCGTCGATGCGCTGGGCGTGGCGGAGCTCAAGCCGCTGGCCGAACTGCCCACGGCGGCCGCGAAGCATGCGACACCGGTCGAACGCGAAGTGGCGATCGAGGGCACCGAGGACATCGATGCCGTCGATGCGGTCGATGCCGAGCTGTTCCCGATCTTCGAGGAAGAGGGCCAGGACCTGCTGCCCCAGCTGGCCGCGCAGTTGCGCGACTGGGCTCGCCGCCCGGGCGAGAGCAGCCACGCCGCGGCCTGCATGCGCACGCTGCACACGCTCAAGGGCGGCGCACGACTGGCCGGCGCGATGCGGCTGGGCGAAATGGCCCACCGCCTGGAAACGCGCATCGAGCAGTTGCTGGCCGATCCGCCGGTGGCCGCCGCCGACGTCGAGCAGCTGCAGTCTCGCGCCGACGGCCTGATGCAGGTCTTCGAGCTGCTGCGCTCGCGCGACGCCCAGGCCTATGCCGAGGCCGGTGCCGCACTGGCGGCCGCCGAGCCGGCGCCGGCCGAGCCGGCGGTCAGCGTGGCCGAGATGCCGCCGGTGGCGCCGCCGCCTGCAGTCGAGGTTGCCGAGCTCGCCGAACTCGACGCACCGACGATCGAGCCCGCCGCGCCCGTGGCCGAGGTGCCGCCCGCCGCGGTGGCTGCAGCCGCCGACCTGGCGCCGTTCGACTGGTCGCGCTTCGCGCTGGGTGGCGTCAATGCCCGCGTCGTCGTCGAGAAGACCCAGTCGGCCGCCCAGACCGCCGTGCGCGTGCGCGCGCCGCTGCTCGACCGCCTGGTCAACCAGGCCGGCGAGGTGTCGATCACGCGCTCGCGCATCGAGTCGGAGGTGGGGCAGATCAGGAACTCGCTGGGCGACCTCACCGAGAACCTCGAGCGCCTGCGCCAGCAGTTGCGTGACATCGAGCTGCAGGCCGAGACGCAGATGAGCTCGCGGCTCGAAGCGGCCAAGGCCGCCTCGCAGTCGTTCGACCCGCTGGAGTTCGACCGCTTCACGCGTTTCCAGGAAATCACCCGCATGATGGCCGAGTCGGTCAACGACGTGGCCACGGTGCAGCGCACGCTGCAGCGCTCGCTGGACAGCACCGAAGACGAACTGGCCACGCAGGCACGGCTCACCCGCGACCTGCAGGACGACCTGCTGCGCACGCGCATGGTGGAGTTCGAGGGCCAGTCCGACCGCCTCTATCGCGTGGTGCGCCAGGCGGCCAAGGAAACCGGCAAGCAGGTTCGACTGGACATCGTCGGCGGCTCGATCGAAATCGACCGCGGCGTGCTCGACCGCATGATCGCCGCCTTCGAGCACCTGCTTCGCAACTGCGTGACGCACGGCATCGAGTCGCCCGAGGCGCGTGCCGCGGCCCACAAGGACCCGGCCGGCACGGTGCTGGTCTCGGTGACGCAGGAAGGCAACGAAGTCGGCATCGAGTTCCGCGACGACGGCCGTGGCCTCGACCTCGCGCGCATCCGCGCCAAGGGCGTGGCCATGGGACTCATCGGTGCCGACCAGGAACTCGGCGATGCGGAGCTGGCCAACCTGATCTTCACGCCGGGCTTCAGCACCGCCGAGACGGTGACCGAGCTGGCCGGCCGCGGTGTCGGCATGGACGTGGTGCGCTCCGAAGTCAACGCGATGGGCGGCCGCATCGAGACCGCCACCGCGCCGGGGCAGGGCACCTCGTTCAAGCTGGTGCTGCCGCTGACCACCGCGGTGACGCAGGTGGTGATGCTGCGCTGCGGCGACGCCACCGTGGCGGTGCCGTCGACGCTGATCGAGATCGTGCGCCGGGCGACGCCCGAGGAGATCGAGAAGGCCTACGCCAGCGGCGTCTACTCGCTGGGCGACCGGCCGCTGCCGTTCTTCTGGCTCGGCGCGCTGCTGCAGCTCAGCGCCGCGCC
>NZ_JBFXIO010000572.1:0-2505 GCF_050175855.1 Piscinibacter sp. | reverse complement strand
CCCGGAGGTCGATGCGGTGATGGCGGCCATCGTCGGCGCCGCCGGACTGGCCCCCTGCATCGCCGCGGCACGTGCCGGCAAGCGCCTGATGCTGGCCAACAAGGAAGCGCTGGTGGTCGGCGGCGCCTTCTTCATGGACGCGGTGAAGGCCGGCGGCGCCACGCTGCTGCCGATCGACAGCGAGCACTCGGCGATCTTCCAGTGCCTGCCGGAAGACCGCCGCACCTGGGCCTCGCGCATCGACCACATCGTGCTCACCGCCTCGGGCGGCCCGTTCCGCAGCCGCGATCCGCACACGCTGCGCGACGTGACGCCGGACCAGGCCTGCGCCCACCCGAACTGGGTGATGGGCCGCAAGATCTCGGTCGACTCGGCGACGATGATGAACAAGGCGCTCGAAGTCATCGAGGCACGCTGGTTGTTCGACCTGCAGCCCGAGCAGATCCGCGTGGTCATCCATCCGCAGAGCATCATCCACTCGATGGTGGTGTGCCGTGACAACTCGGTGCTCGCGCAGCTCGGCACGCCCGACATGCGTGTGCCCATCGCCTACGGCCTGTCGTTCCCGCAGCGCATCGAATCCGGCGCGTCGCGGCTCGACTTCGCGGGCCTGGCGGCACTGAGCTTCGAGCCGGCCGACGAAGCTCGATTCCCCGGTCTGTTCCTCGCCTGGGAGGCCCTGCGCGCCGCGCCGGGCAGCACGGCGGTGCTGAACGCCGCGAACGAGGAAGCGGTGGCCGCCTTCCTCGCCGGAACCATCCGCTTCGACCAGATTCACACGGTCAACGCCGGCACCATCGAGCGCGTGAATCCCTCGGCGGATTCCGCGGCATCGCTGCCGGGCTTGCTCGAACTCGATGCGCGCGCGCGCCGCCAGGCGCAGCAGCTGATCCAGGGGCTGTCCAGATGATCACCGTGCTGGCATTCATCCTCACGCTGGGGGTGCTGATCGTCGTTCACGAGTACGGCCACTACCGCGTGGCCGTGGCCTGCGGCGTGAAGGTGCTGCGCTTCTCGGTGGGCTTCGGCCGCGTGATCTGGAGCCGGCAGGCCACGCCGGACGGCACCGAGTTCGTGATCTCGGCACTGCCGCTCGGCGGCTACGTTCGCATGCTCGACGAACGCGAAGGGCCGGTGGCGCCGGGCGAGGTCAACCGTGCCTTCAACCGCAAGAGCCTGTGGCAGCGCACCGCGATCGTCTCGGCCGGGCCGCTGGCCAACCTGCTGCTGGCGGTGCTGCTGTACGCCGGAGCGCACTGGATCGG
The DNA here is from genome assembly GCF_050175855.1 of Piscinibacter sp. GTDB lineage: Bacteria > Pseudomonadota > Gammaproteobacteria > Burkholderiales > Burkholderiaceae_C > Piscinibacter. Next base: position 1,240 of record NZ_JBFXIO010000572.1, on the reverse strand, counting down.
CATGGACGAACCGAAGGCGCTGATGGCGCCGCCGGCCGCCGGCAGCCTGGCCGAACGCGCCGGACTGCGCGCCGGAGACTGGGCGCAGGCCTGGTCCGACGACGGTGTCGAGTGGCAGGACCTGCGCTCGATGAACGACCTGCGCTGGCAGGTGACGCAGTCGGTGCTGCACGGCACGCCGCTGCACCTGCTGGTCAGCGACGCCCACGGGCGCGGCCAGCGCCGCGTGGTGCTTGACTTGCAGACCCTGGAAGCGCGCGAGGTCGATGCCGCGCTGATGAAGCGCATCGGCCTGGGCGCGCCGTTCAGCGAACCCGTGCTGGGCGAGACGAAGGCGGGCGGGCCGGCCGAGCGTGCGGGCCTGCGACCGGGCGATCGCGTGCTCAGCATCGATGGCCAGCCGATCGAGGAGTCGGGCCGCATCCGCGAGCTGATCCGAGCCAGCGGGGCCGACGGCGTGGCCAGGCCGATGCTGTGGCGTGTCGAGCGCGCCGGCCAGACGCTGGAGATCAGCGTCACGCCGAACATCGTCAGCGACGGCGAGCGCACGGTCGGGCGCATCGAGGCCTACCCGGGCCAGCCGCCGATCTTCGTGAAGGTTCGCTACGGCGTGGTCGAGGGGCTCGGGCGCGCGGTGTCGCGCACCTGGGAGATGTCGACGCTGACGCTGAAGATGCTCGGCAAGATGCTGATCGGCGAGGCCTCGCTGAAGAACCTCAGCGGCCCGCTGACCATCGCCGACTATGCCGGGCAGTCGGTGCAACTCGGCCTGGCGTACTACCTCGGCTTCCTGGCGGTGGTGAGCGTGTCACTCGGCGTGTTGAACCTGCTGCCGCTGCCGATGCTCGATGGCGGACACCTGATGTATTATCTTTTCGAGGGTGTGACGGGGCGGCCGGTCTCCGAGTTGTGGCTGGAGCGGCTGCAGCGTGGCGGGGTGGCCATCATGCTCATGATGATGTCCCTGGCTCTCTACAACGACGTGGCCCGCCTGCTGGGCCTGCACTGACCCCCGACGCATGCCTTCCTCCCGACGCGCGCCCGCAGTTCGTCCCACCGTCCTCAGCCTTGCCCTCGCCGCCGCACTCCAGGTGGGCTCGGCCTGGGCTGTCGAGCCCTTCACGCTGAAGGACATCCGCGTCGAGGGCTTGCAGCGCACCGACGCCGGCACCGTGTTCGCCTCGCTGCCGTTCCGCATCGGCGACACCTACAACGACGAGAAGGGCGCCGCCGCGCTGCG
>NZ_JBFXIO010000571.1:0-2510 GCF_050175855.1 Piscinibacter sp. | reverse complement strand
CGCTACGTCGGGCAAGCGCAGACGTCTCTGCAGCAAGGGGGCGCACATGTTGGGATGCAGACGACTGGCGGTTCTCCTGTGCGCCGCTGCCGGAGGGGCGGCGCCTGCCCAGGACAGTCCGTCGCTCGACCGCGTGGTGGTCACCGGCGTACGCGCCAGCGCCGAGTCGGCCCAGGAACGCAAGCGCCAGGCGAGCGGCATCGTCGACGGCGTGGTCGCCGCCGACATCCACAAGCTGCCCGATCTCGGTGTGGGCGACGCGGTGCAGCGCATCACCGGCGTGCAGGTGGCACGTGACCGCGGCGAGGGCACGGCCTTCGCGGTGCGTGGCTTGTCCCAGGTGGAGACCCTGCTTAACGGCCGCGAAGTGTTCACCGCCGGCAGCGGCCGCACGCTCGACCTGTCGGACTTTCCCTCGGAGATGCTCTCCGCCATCGACGTCCACAAGACCGCGTCGGCGGATCAGCTCGAGGGCGGGCTGGGCGGCAGCATCGACCTGCGCACGCGCCGGCCGTTCGATTTCGCCGGCGATGCCACGGTGCTCTCGGCACGACGCCTGCACGGCCATCTGGTGCGCCGCTCGGCCGACCAGGCCAGCGTGATGCTCAGCCGCCGCACGCGTGCCGATGGCGGCGAGTTCGGCCTGCTGCTCAACCTGGTGGCGCAGGACCGCGCGTGGCGCGAAGACCTCAAGGGCACCGGCGCCCCGGTCGGTCGGACCGATCTGCTGCCGGGCACCACCGTGTTCGCGCCGTCGGGCACGTCCGAGACGGTCAGCCTGGGCACGCGACGGCGCCTGGGCGGCAGCGCGCTGCTGCAGTGGCGGCCGGCGCCGACGACCGAGCTGTACGCCGAGGCGCATGCCGCCGAACTGCGCACGCGGCAGGATTCGCACCAGGTCAACGTCTCGGCCGGCAGCGGCTTCGTGCCGGGCAGCCTGGACCTGTTCGAGGGCACGAACGACCTGCGCCGCATCACCTGGACGGATGCGCCGGTGTCGCTGCTCAGCTTCGCGCGCGACACGCTCGACCGCACGCGGCAGCTGGCGGTGGGCGCTCGGCACGACGGCGAGCGCTGGCGCTGGAGCGCCGACCTGAGCCACACGAAGAGCGTCAACCGCCTGTTCTTCTCCGGCCCGTTCCATGCGGCCACCGTGGCCGAGTTTCACCACGACCTGTCCGGCCGCGTGCCGTCCACCGCCGTGGCGGGCACCGATCTGCTCGATCCGGCCAACCTGCGCGTGACGGGTCTCGCGTACCGGGTTCGCCCGTTCGAAGGCTCGCTGGCGGCCGCGCGGGTGGATGGGGCGTGGCAAGCCGGCGACGGCCTGCTCGACGGCCTGGCCTTCGGCTGGCGGCGCGCGGACCGGCGCGCCGACAACACGCCGGGGCTGGTCTTCGGCGATGTCGCGGTGAGCGGTCTCACCGCGGCCGACGTGCCGGACCGCGTGCTGCCCACGCCGTTCGGGGACTTCCTCGACGGCCGTGCGCCGAGCGTCGGCAACTTCCTGATCGGCGACCTGAGCGACGCACGCGACCCGGCCGCGCTGCGCCAGGCCTACGGCGTGACGGTGCCCTTGCCCGTCGCCGGCGATCCGCTCGGCGTGTGGGGCATCCGCGAGCGCAGTGACGCCCTGTACCTGCGCGCCGACTGGGGCTCGCCGGCGCGCAAGGTCGACGGGCAGTTCGGTCTGCGCGCGGTGCATACCCGCGTGCGGCTGGACGGCTTCCGAACGCTGCCCGGCACCGGTGGCGTGGCGCCGCTGCAGGCCGACAGCACCGGCACCGACTGGCTGCCCAGCGCCACGCTGCGGCAGGCGCTGCCGAACGGATGGCAGTGGCGCGCGGCGGTGTCGCGCACCGTCACGCGGCCCAACTTCGACCAGCTCTCGCCCTCGCTGCGCTTGCTGCGCAATCCGGTCGACCCGGCGCTCAACCAGGGCGCCTCGGGCAACCCGGAGCTGCGGCCGGTGCGTTCGCACAACCTCGACCTGGCGTTCGAGCGGCTGGTCGACCCGGCCAGCGCCGTCGCGCTGACCCTGTTCTGGAAGCGCGTCGACGGCTTCGTCGCCAATGCCAGCCTGCCCGAGGTCTACGACGGCGAGACCTACCTCGTCAGCCGGCCCTACAACAGCGATCCGGCCCGCGTGCGCGGTGCGGAATTCGCCTGGCAGGCGTTCTTCGACGGCCTGCGGGGCCCCTGGCGGGGCCTGGGGGTGCAGGCGAACTACACCTTCGTCGACAGCCGCACGCCCGACCGCCGGCTCGGTCGCGAGGTGCCGCTGCAGAACCTCTCGCGCCACAGCCTCAACCTGATCGGCCTGTACGAACGTGGCCCGTGGAGCGCCCGCCTGGCCTGGAACTGGCGCAGCGATTTTCTCTCCGGCGTGAGCAGCGTCGTGGGCCTGGGCGTGCAGCCGGTGTATACCCGCGGCCATGGCTGGGTGGATGGGGCGATCGCATGGCAGGTGCACGAGCGGGCGACCGTGGCGCTGGAGGGCAGCAACCTCA
>NZ_JBFXIO010000570.1:0-2524 GCF_050175855.1 Piscinibacter sp. | reverse complement strand
GACTAGCTCGCCCGCGTTCAGCGCCGCGGCATCGGCACCCGGGTCGCGGTAGGCGAGGCGCCGCAGTTCCAGCACCGTCGCGCCCGCCTCGGCGCGCCCGGCGGGCGCGGCTTCGAGGGCCGCGACGACGGCGGCGGCCGGCGTCGCCGTGGGTGGCGGCGGCGCCAGCAGCATGCGCACCCGCGGCCACACCACGCGCGCCAGCGTCGCCACCGCGAGCGCGCCGCTCAACGCACCGAAGCCGCGCCCGGCGAGCAGCACCGCGCCGAGCGCGATGGCGAGATCGAGCGGCGCGGCCAGCGGATCGAGCAGCAGCGGCGCCAGCGCGGCGAGGCCGGCCAGCATCCAGCCACGCGGAATGCCCGCCAGCAGCGGCAGCAGGCGATCGTCGCCGGCACGGGCGATGTCGAGGTACTGCTCGAGCAGGGCATCCTCGTCACGGTGACGGCGCGAGGCGGGCTCCTGCACCGCGCGCGTGCGGTGCCCGACCATGCGCTCGGTGAGATCGTGGGTCAGGTCGAGACGGACAGCGGTGGCGCGCGCCAGCGGCGCGTGCGTCCAAACCGCCAACGCGAGCGTGAGCAGGAAGGTGGCCGCGGTGACCGCGAGCAGTACACCGCCATGGGCGACGAGCGTCATCGCCCAGGCCGCGCACGCGAGTTCGAGGATCGCGAGCGCGGCCCCGTACACGCCGCGCACCAGCAGAGTCTCGAGCAGCTGGGTCTCGAACACCCGCGCGAGCAGGTGACCGGCACCGAGGCGCCGCACTTCGTCGGTATCGCAGGCGAGCACGGCCGCCAGCACGCGCTCGCGCAGGAGGCGACCGAGCACGAGAGCGAACCGCGCCTGCAGGGCGTTGGCGAGAAGGCCCAGGGGGACGAGCGATACCACCAGCAGCAACCAGGCCTGCAGCCAGCCGTGATCGAGCCGTCCATCGAGCGCACCGCTGCCGAGCACGCTCCAGCCGGCCATCTCGGCGCCATAGGTGACGCAGGCGACCCCGCTGAGCAGGACGGCGAGCAGTGGCAGCGGCCCGCGACGCACGCTCCGCCGCAGCGACTCGCCGCCGTCGCCGCGCAGCAACCAGCACTGTGTCAGCCGTTCCTCGCCGAGCCGATCGTCCTGCATCGCGCGCACGGCGCGTGCGCGCGCGCGCCGGCCGAGACCGGCGGCATCGGCGACCTCTGCCAGTTCCACCGCGTGCGCGGCCTCGATGGCGCCGTTCAGGCGCGCCACCAGGGCCGCGACGGGCACCGCGCACCATTCACCCACGGGCCCGAGCAGGAGCAGCTGCCGACCGCGCCGGCGGGCGAGGAGCAGCACCCGTGGCGGCCCCGCATCGTCGAGCAGGATGACGGCCGGGGCGGCGGCGCCGAGCAGGCTCGCCAGGGCATCGCGCGGCTGGCTCACTGCTTCGAGCCTGATGCCCGCGGCCTCGCCGACCACCTTCACGCAGCGCGCGGGGTCGAGCGCGGCCAGGCGGGTCTCGAGGCCGGCGAGCGCGCCGGGCGCCAGCGGCCAGTCGACGCCGGCCGCGGCGGCGAGTGCCTCCAGGGCGTCCGGCAGCCGGGCCAGCGGCCAGGCCAGCCGATCGAAATCAGGCGCGGCGTTCATGGGCCGGTGACGGCAGTTCCTCGACGCAGCCGCCGGCGACCCGCAGGCGTCGCCATGCCGGGTCGCCCCACAGTTCGCGCTCGAGGCGCAACTCGGCCGCAAGCAACGCGCGGTAGTGCGAGTCGCGCCGCGCGAGCAATGCATGTGGCGAGCCGTCCTCGACCAGGCGCCCGCCGTCGACGACGAGGACGCGGGCGAAGCTGCGAGTGGTCGCGATGTCGTGGGTGACGCAGAGCAAGGTCGCCTGCGGCCACCATTGGCGCACGCGGGCGAGCTGCAGCCGGCGTTGGGCGCGGTCGAGGCCGCGGAATGGTTCATCGAGCAGCACCAGGCGCACGTCGCCCTGGGCCAGCGCGCGGCCGAGGCGCACGCGCTGCCCTTCGCCGCCCGAGAGCAGGCCACCGCCTTCGCCGAGCGGTGTCTGCAAGCCCGCGGGCAGGCGCGCGAGCACGTCCTTCAGATCGGCGGCCGTGAGCACGGCGTCGAAATCGCGCGGCACGCGCTCGCTGCTGGCATAGGTGAGATTCGCCGCCAGGCCCTGGTTCCACAGCTGCACCGCGGGATCGATCCAGGCCGTCTGCGCGCGCAAACCTGCGATGCGCTGACCGTCGAGGATCTCGCCATCGACCTCGATGACGCCGTGCGCCGGCCGGTGCCAGCCGAGCAACGCCCCGACCAGGGTCGACTTGCCGGCGCCCGAACTGCCGACCACGGCGACCTGCTCGCCGGGCGCCAGCTCCAGGTCGATGTTGTCGAGCAAGGTGTGTCCGCCGGCGACCACGCGGAGTCCACGACAACGCACCGCGACCCCGTGCGGCGCACGGGCCGCGACCAGGCCGAGCCCGCGCGCCGCCGGCGCGGTCGCCGTCGAGGTCTCGCTACCGGCGGTATCGCTGTCGGGCGCGGCCAG
>NZ_JBFXIO010000569.1:0-2524 GCF_050175855.1 Piscinibacter sp. | reverse complement strand
CACGCCGTTCTTCAACAACTACCGTCCGCAGTTCTACTTCCGCACGACGGACGTGACCGGCGCGGTGGAGCTGCCCAAGGACAAGGAGATGGTCATGCCTGGCGACAACGTCAGCATCACCGTCAAGTTGATCGCCCCGATCGCGATGGAAGAGGGCCTGCGCTTCGCCATCCGCGAAGGCGGCCGCACCGTCGGCGCCGGCGTCGTCGCCAAGATCATGGAATAAGGAGCGGGCCATGCAGAAGCAGAAGATCCGCATCCGCCTGAAAGCCTTCGACTACAAGCTGATCGACCAGTCGGCTCTGGAGATCGTCGACACCGCCAAGCGCACCGGCGCGATCGTCAAGGGCCCGGTGCCCCTGCCGACCCGCATGCAGCGTTTCGACATCCTGCGCTCGCCGCACGTCAACAAGACGAGCCGTGACCAGTTCGAGATCCGCACGCACCAGCGCCTGATGGACATCGTCGACCCGACGGACAAGACCGTGGACGCGCTGATGAAGCTCGACCTCCCGGCCGGCGTGGACGTGGAAATCAAACTGCAGTAAACTCTGCGGTTTTCCGGCCCGGCAGCTCCCCTGCCGGGCCAAACTCATCAGCCCTGCCAATCGATGCAGGGCATTGGAGAAAACACATGAGTCTGAGCAACCGTCTCGGTTTGCTGGGGCGCAAGGTGGGCATGATGCGCATCTTCACGGACGATGGCGACGCCATTCCCGTGACGGTGCTCGACGTGTCGAATAACCGCGTCACCCAGGTCAAGACCGACGAAACCGACGGCTACACGGCGATCCAGGTCGCCTACGGCACGCGCAAGGCGAGCCGCGTCACCAAGCCGGAAGCCGGTCACCTCGCGAAGGCGGGCGTTGAAGCCGGCGAGGTCCTCAAGGAATTCCGCGTCGCCGCCGATGTCGCCGCCGGCCTGAAGCCGGGCGCCACCATCCCGGTGACCACCTTTGCCGTGGGCCAGCTCGTCGACGTGCAGGGCACCTCGATCGGCAAGGGCTTCACCGGCACCATCAAGCGCCACAACTTCGGCTCGCAGCGCGCGTCGCACGGCAACAGCCGTTCGCACAACGTGCCGGGCTCGATCTCCATGGCGCAGGATCCGGGCCGCGTGTTCCCGGGCAAGAAGATGTCCGGGCACCTCGGCGACGTCACCAAGACCGTGCAGAACCTCGACATCGTCCGCGTGGACGAGGCGCGCTCGCTGCTGCTGGTGCGCGGCGCCGTCCCGGGTGCGAAGAACGGCCACGTGGTCGTGCGCCCGGCCGTCAAGGTCAAGGCCAAGAAGGGAGCCCAGTGATGCAACTCGAGCTCCTGAACGAACAGGGCCAGGCCACCGCCAAGGTCGACGCGCCGGACACCGTGTTCGCGCGTGACTACAACGAGGCGCTGGTTCACCAGATCGTCGTCGCGTTCCAGGCCAATGCGCGCCAGGGCACCCGTGCCCAGCTCGACCGCGCGATGGTCAAGCACTCGACCAAGAAGCCGTTCCGCCAGAAGGGCACCGGCCGCGCCCGCGCGGGCATGACGTCCTCGCCGCTGTGGCGCGGGGGCGGTCGCATCTTCCCGAACAGCCCGGACGAGAACTTCACCCAGAAGGTCAACAAGAAGATGTACCGCGCCGGCATGGCCGCCATCTTCTCGCAGCTGGCCCGCGAAGGCCGCGTTGCCGTGGTCGACTCGATCAAGGTGGAGGCGCCCAAGACCAAGCTGCTGGCGCAGAAGTTCAAGGCCATGGGCCTGGATTCCGTGCTGGTGATCGCCGACCAGGTCGACGACAACCTGCTGCTGGCCTCGCGCAACCTGGCCAACGTGCTGGTGGTCGAGCCGCGCTACGCCGATCCGCTGTCGCTCGTCTTCTACAAGAAGGTGCTGGTGACCAAGGCCGCGATGGAGCAGCTCAAGGAGATGTTCGCATGAGCGCCGTGAAATTCGACGAGGGCCGCCTGGCCCAGGTGCTGGTGGCGCCGATCGTGTCCGAGAAGGCCACGTCCGCCGCCGAGAAGAACAACCAGGTGCTGTTCAAGGTCCTGCGCGACGCGACCAAGCCCGAGATCAAGGCGGCCGTCGAGCTGATGTTCAAGGTCGAGGTGAAGTCGGTCTCGACCGTGACGCAAAAGGGCAAGGTCAAGCGCTTCGGCCGTTCCATCGGCCGCCGCGACCACGTCAAGAAGGCGTACGTGTCGCTGAAGCCGGGCCAGGAGCTCAACTTCTCCGGGGAGGCCGCGTAATGGCCATCGTCAAAGTCAAGCCGACTTCGCCGGGCCGCCGTGCCGTGGTGAAGGTGGTGCACAAGCACCTGCACAAGGGCGCGCCCGAAGCCTCGCTGCTCGAGCCGCAGAAGCAGAACGCCGGCCGCAACAACAACGGCCACATCACGATGCGCCACAAGGGCGGTGGTCACAAGCACCACTACCGCGTGGTCGACTTCGTGCGCAACAAGGACGGCATCCCGGCGAAGGTCGAGCGCAACGAGTACGACCCGAACCGCACTGCCCACAACGCGCGGGTTTGCTAC
>NZ_JBFXIO010000568.1:0-2528 GCF_050175855.1 Piscinibacter sp. | reverse complement strand
GCGGCGGCGAGGCTGCGCTGCAGCGGCTTGACGCGCGCCGCCGCCGCGGCGAGGCCGGCGACGTCGGTCTGCTTGTGGATCTCGCCGGCCAGGTAGACCGCCGACGTGCTGTGCTGCTGGGTCAGGTCGGTGGCGGTGATCATGCCGGCCACGCGCTGGCCGTCGAGCACCGGCACATGGTGGATGTTGTGGCGCGCCATCAGCAGGAGTGCCTCGAAGGCGGGCTGGCCGATCTCCACCGTCAGGGGTGCCACGGTGGCGATCTCCAGCACCGGCAGCGCCGGATCGAGGCCGGCGGCGAGGGCGCGGTTGCGCAGGTCGCGGTCGGTGACCAGGCCGAACAGGTGATCGCGCTCGATCAGCAGCACCGACGACACTCGTTGCTCGCGCATCGTCCGCGCCGTCTCGAGGATGCTGGCCGACGGCGGCAGCGTGATCGGCGCACGCTTGATCAGCGAGCGCACCGGCGTGGTCATCAGGTTGAGGTGCGGGTCGCTGCCTGCCAGCCCGCTCGGCACCGCGCCGACCGGCGGCGCCAGGCGCGCCGCCATGGCCGGGTGCTCCTCCAGCATCCGGTGCACCTCGGCGGCGCCGAGCCTCGCCAGCTCGGTGGCCTGCGCCGCCACGGCGCGCCAGCGGCTGGCCTCGCCGAACGGCGGGGCCCCGGCGCCGAACAAGGCTCCCGGTTCGAGCCGCACGACCGTCGTCTCCGACAGCTGCAACTCGACCCGACCTTCGAGCACGAGGTGCAGGTGCTCGCGCAGCGTAGCGCCCTCGGCGATCGACTCTGCGGCGGCATGCTGCGAGCGGGTCATGCGGGCGCCCCACGCCGAGCAGTCGGCGGGGTCCAGCAGATCGAAGGCCGGATGCGAGCGCAGCACGGCGCCCAGGTCGATGGCGGAGTCGTCGGAGGCGGGCATGTCGCGGTCGGGCAGGCGCGTGTCGGGCGGTCTCCGAGTCTCGCCGAAGCCGCGGCCATGGTGCCGCAGCAGGCGACGACGGCACGGGGTTTCTTGATCCCGCGCAAGCCGGCGGGCGCGCCGTCGCTCAGAGCTGGTCGAGCCGGAACGTCTGCCGCAGCACGCCGCGGAAGCGCTTGGCGATGGCCAGCGCATCACGCACGCGATCGCGCTCCATCGTCGAGAGTTCGGCCGGCCGCACGCTGTTGTCCGGTGTGCGGCCGGCCGCACGGTCGGCGAGCTGGCGCTCCAGTCGCAGCCCCATCAGGTAGTGCAGGGCTTCGGACAGGTCGCGCCCGAGCGACGCATCGAGCGCGCCCGCAGCCACCAGCGCCTCGACGCGTTCGGCCGTACCGGCCGCGCGCACGTCGTGGCGCAGGCACAGTGCGCGCACGCCGTGCACGATCGGGAACAGCCCGAGCTTCTTCAGGTCCAGCGGCTGTTCGTCGGCGCGCGAGGTCAGGCGCGCCCACCAGCCGGAAGACTCCTCGAACTGGTCGGCCGGCGCGGCAAAACGCGACAGCAGCCGGTCCTCGCCGGTGAGCAGCCGGCAGGCGTAGGCATGCACGCGCTCGAGCAGCGCGGCATCCCCCGCCACGGCCACCGCGTCGAAGAAGATGGCCATGTGCATCATCCCGTCGGGATCGCCGCCGTAGACCCAGCGGTGGATCGTCTCGCGAAACTCGCTCTCGGTCGCGCGCCAGGCGCGGTGGGTCAGCATGATCCCGCCCGGGCATGGCGGGTAGCCGAAGTCGGCCAGCGCGGCGTTGAAGCGCGCGGCGAGCTCGTCGAGCTGCGCGACATCGGTGCCGTCGCGCAGCAGCAGCGCGTTGTCCTGGTCGGTCTTGAGGATCTGCTCGCCGCGACCCTCGCTGCCCATCACCAGCAGGCAGCTGCCGGCCAGCACCTCCGGCGGCGCGAGCAGCGACCACAGGCGCGCGAACAGGCGCCGGTTGAGTTCGCCGACCAGCCGCGCGATGCGCTCGACGCGGATGCCGTCGGCATGCAGCCAGACCGCCATTGCGTCGATGCGCTGCGCCGCCTCGCGCAGGGCGTCGACGGTCTCGGCTTCGTCGAGCTGCAGCGCGATCACGTGGGAGTGGTTGGCGACGAAGCTCACCAGGTCGAGCTGGCCGAGCAGGCCGCGCACCTCGGCGCCGTCACGCACCAGCAGGCGGTGCACGCGGTGCTGCACCATGCGCCACAGCGCCTCGAAGAGGTCGGCATCGGCATCGATGTCGACCAGCTCGAAGCGGGCCACGTCGCGTACGCGGATCTGCTGCGGCGGCACCTCGCGCAGCAAGGCGTCGCGCAGGTCGGTGGTGGTGAAGATGCCGAGCCGCGCGCCGTCGCGCACCAGCACGCTGGTCAGTCCCTGACCGGCCATCTCGCGGCAGACCGACACCAGGTCGAGCGCGCCCTCGACGTAGAAGGGCTTGCGCACGTAGGCGTCGCGCACGCGTGCGCTGACGAGCGAGAGCATCTCGCGCTGCGATTCGGGAGCTCGGGGACCGGCCATGGCGGAATGGAGAACGGGACCGCAGGCAGTGTGCCTGCAGTCCCGCGAGG
>NZ_JBFXIO010000567.1:0-2533 GCF_050175855.1 Piscinibacter sp. | reverse complement strand
CGCGCCGCGCCATTTCGAACTCGCCCTCGAAGGCCCCGCCGGACTGCAGCTCCGGGCCGGCGCAGCGGCCGATCTCCGCATAGGCGGCCTCGCTGGGCCAGACCACGCGGCCGGCCTGCCCCACGATCTCGCCCGCCGGCCAGCCGAAGATCTCCTCGAAGCGGGGGTTGGCGTGCTGGAAGCACCGCTCGCGTGTGAAGGCGATGCCGACGAACGCGGTGTCGAGGATCGCGTCGAGGGGCGGTGCGGAAGCAGTGATGAGCATGACGGACGGGTGACCGTCGATTACAACGCGACGCACCGGGCGCGGACAGACCGGCCAGGCGACGCCGATGCACCAAGCGTGAGCAAATGCCGCTCCGAAACAGACCCTCACACGCCTGCGCTAGCATCGCCGCTCCCTCGCCCCCGGACCCCGCCATGACCGACAGCCTGCAAGCCACGGTGCGCACCCGCGCCAATGTCTACTTCGACGGCAAGTGCGTCTCGCACAGCCTGGAACTGGCCGACGGCAGCAAGAAGAGCGTCGGCGTGATCCTGCCGTCCACCCTGAAGTTCAGCACCGGCGCGCCCGAGCGCATGGAACTGGTGGAAGGCGAATGCCGGGTGAAGCTGCCGGGCGCTGCCGAGTGGGCCAGCTACCGCGGCGGCCAGAGCTTCGACGTTCCGGGCAACGCCGCCTTCGACATCGAGGTGACGCAGACGCTGCACTACGTCTGCCACTTCCTCTGAAATAGCCCCGACATCCCCGCAGCGGACAAGGAAAGCGGCTTCGCGGCAGCATGCCGCGCCATGCGACGACTGACCGCCTTCCTGTTCGCCACCCTGCTCGGGAGCGCCGCTTCCGCCCAGGCCCTCATGCCCGTGCCGGTGGCCACCGGCCTCGAATCGCCCTGGGCGCTGGCCTTCCTGCCCGACGGCCGCATGCTGGTCACCGAAAAGGCCGGGCGGCTGCGCATCGTCGGCGCCGACGGCCGCGTGGGCGCGCCGCTGGCCGGCCTGCCCCCGGTGGACGTCGCCGGCCAGTGTGGCTTGCTCGACGTCGCCGTCGACCCCGATTTCGCGAGGAACGGCCTGGTCTGGTGGACCTTCGCCGAGCCCGGCGAAGGCGGCAACTCCACCGCGGTGGCGCGCGGCCGCCTCGACGGCGACCGGCTGGCGGACGTGCGCACGGTCTTCAGCCAGAAGCCCAAGGTGAGCAGCCGCCACCACTGCGGATCGCGCATCGTCTTCGGCCGCGACGGCACGCTGTGGGTGGGCCTGGGCGACCGCTTCTCGCGCAAGGACGACGCGCAGAACCCGGCCAATCACCTCGGCAAGGTGATCCGCATCGACCGCGAGGGCCGCGCGCCGGCCGACAACCCGAAACTCGCCGCGGCAGAGGTGTGGAGCCTGGGCCACCGCAACATCCAGGGCGCCGCCGCGCACCCGGCCAGCGGCGCGCTGTGGACCGTCGAGCACGGCCCGCAAGGCGGCGATGAGATCAATGCACCCCGGCGCGGTCTGAACTACGGCTGGCCGGTGGTGACCCGCGGCCGCAACTACGTGGTCGGCACGCGCATCGGGGAGGACGGCCCCAAGCCCGGCTACGAGGAGCCGCTGAAGGTCTGGGTCCCGTCGATCGCGCCGAGCGGCATGGCCTTCCTCACCAGCGAGCGCTACCCCGGCTGGCAGGGCAGCCTCTTCGTCGGCGCACTCAAGGCGCAGGCGCTGGTGCGGCTGACGCTGGACGGCGGCAAGGTGGTCGGCGAGGAGCGGCTGCTGCAGGACCTGGGCGAGCGCATCCGCGACGTGCGCCAGGGCCCGGATGGCTGGCTCTACGTGCTCACCGACGGCAGCGGCGGCCAGGTGCTGCGGCTGGAGCGCTGAGCCTCAGTCGCCGCCGCCACAACCGCCGCCGTCGCCACCCCCGTCGCTCCCGCAGGACGAGCCGCACGACGAACCGCAGCCGAACCCGGTGGCGCAGTGGGTGTCGCCGCGGTCCGCGCCGAGCCGCCGGCAGTCGGGCACGTAGCGGTAGCCGCCCGGAATGGCCAGATCGGTGTCGAGGGCAAACAGCGTGGGCAGGCGCTGCGGCTGCTTCGGATCGAGCCCCTCGTCGCGGCAACTCCACACCCACGCGCGCCGCAGGCCCTGGAAGGCCTTGTCCGCGCGGTCGGGCTGGGCCGCCAGCGCCTCGGCGGGCGTGTGGTGCAGCAGGCGGCCGAAGGCCCGCCGGCAGAAGGCTTCGTAGGCACGGGTGTGCAGGATGAATTCGTGCCACATCGCATCCACCACCTTCGAGGGCATCGCCACGAAGCGGCCCCGCGCCATCGCACTGGCCAGGAAGAACTGGCGCAGGCCGCGCTCGACCTGCAGCACCTGGGCGGCACTGAGGTGCGGGTAGGTCGCCAGCAGCCTGGCTTGCAGGTGCGGTGGCAGGGGGTGCTGGCGCACCACCCGGCGGGCATGGAGGGTGCGCCACACACGGTGCAGCGCGATCAGCGCCGCCGCGAGGAACAGCACCAGGAACACATGGGATGCAATCCACTTC
>NZ_JBFXIO010000566.1:0-2536 GCF_050175855.1 Piscinibacter sp. | reverse complement strand
CCACCACGTGGCGCCCGGCCGCCAGCGCGGCGCGGGCCAGGGGAAAGTGCGTGTCGTTCGGGCTGGCGATGACGACGAGGTCGATGTCCGCGCGGCGCAGCAGGGCCTGCGGGTCGGCCAGCACCTCGGCCGCCGGCCAGTCGGCGTGCACACGCGCCGCATCGCGGCTGGCCACGGCCGCCAGCTGCAGGCCGGGCACGCCGGCGATCAGCGGGGCGTGGAAGGTCTGGCCGGCATAGCCGTAGCCGACCAGGCCGACGCGCAATGCTGTGGAGGTCATGATGCGATTGTGAACGGCGCCGCCGATGGCATGATGCGCGGCTTCCAAGGCTCGCACACGCCCGTCCATGATCCGTTCCGCCGTCATCCTGTTCGCCCTGGGGTTCACCCTGGTGCCGTCCGCGCATGCCGCCAGCGACAAGCTGCGCATCGGCATCTTCGGCAGCGGCAAGGGCGCCGGCCCGCTGATGACGCGCGCCGAGCTGCGCGAGTGCCTCACGATCGAATCCCGTGTGGTCGAGGGCAGCCAGAGCGCCCTGCGCGAGCGCGAACAGCTGGAGAAGGAAAAGGCCGAGCTGATCCGCCAGGGCGAGGTGCTCAAGAGCGAGTTCGAGGCGCTGGACAAGACCAGCCTCGAGGCGCTGCAGGCCCATCGCGACAAGGAACTGGCGCGCGACAAGGCGATCGACGAGTTCGACGCCCGCAGCAACGCCTTCAACGCCCGCATCGGCGCGCTCGAAGCCGACCGCGCCACCTTCAACCAGCGCTGCGACAACCGCCGCTTCGACCAGGCCGACGAGGCGGCGATCCGCAAGGGAAAGTAAGCGGCGTTGCCGCGGCCCGGCCCTAAGCTGGGCTTCATGCGGCCACGGCACAGTGCGGCAGCCGGCCAGGGGGCCGGTCCGTCCTGCCCATGCCGCCCATGCCGCCGTCCATTTCGTCCCGCATCTCGGCCTCGACCTCCCGGCTGGCCCTGGCCGCGCCGCTGTTCGCCGCCTTTCTCGCGCTGAGCACGCTGACGCGCCTCGGCCTGCTGCTGTTCAACGCCGACGCCTCGCTGTTCGGCCCGACCCGGCTGCTGCCGGCGCTGCTGCTCGGCCTGGGTTACGACGCTGCCGTGGCACTGTGGTGGGGCCTGCCGCTCGTGCTGCTGGGATGGCTGTGGCCGCGCCGGCGCGGGCTGGGCGCGCTGGCCGCCGGCGCATCGGTGCTGGCCGCGGCGCTGCTCGGCGCGGCCGTCTTCGTCAGCGTGGCCGAGTTCGTGTTCTGGAACGAGTTCGCCTCGCGCTTCAACTTCATCGCCGTCGACTATCTGATCTACACCCGCGAGGTGATCGGCAACATCCGCGAGTCCTATCCGCTCGGCCCGATGTTCGCAGGCATCGGAGCGGTCACGCTGCTGCTGGCGCTGCGCGTGCGGCGGCCACTGGCGCGCGTGGCCGCCTTCCCCGCGCCGGGCTTCGGCGCGCGCACGCTGGCCGCGATGGTCTACGCCGGCGTCGCGGTCGTCACGACAGCCGCGATCGGTTCGGGCTGGAAGGAGCGCCTGGAGCAGCCGCAGCTGGTGCAGCTGGCCGGCAACGGCGTGTGGGAGTTCTTCCACGCGCTGCGCTACAACCAGATCGATTACCAGCGCTTCTACGCCACGCTGCCGCGCGAGCAGGTGGTGTCGCTGCTGCAGCGGCGCTTGTCGGCGTCCCCGCACTACCGGTTGGCGCCCAGCGCGGAGATGCCGATTCGCCGCGAGGTGCTGCCTGCCGGGCCGCGCCGCGACCTGAACCTGGTGATGGTGTCGGTGGAGAGCCTGGGTGCGGAGTTCGTCGAGAGCCTGGGCGGCGCACGCGGCCTCACGCCCAACCTCGAGCGCCTCGGCCGCGAGGGGCTGATGTTCACCCGCCTGTACGCGACCGGCACGCGCACCGTGCGCGGTCTCGAGGCGCTGACGCTGTCGGTGCCGCCGACCCCGGGCCACGCCATCCCGATGCGGCCGGACAACGGCGGGCTGTTCACGCTGGGCGGCGTGCTGCGCGAGCAGGGCTGGGATCCGCTGTACCTCTACGGCGGCTACAGCTACTTCGACAACATGGCCAGCTTCTTCGGCGGCAACGGCTACACCGTGATCGACCGCACGGCGATCGACAAGGCCGACATCCACCACGAGAACATCTGGGGAGTGGCCGACGAAGACCTGTTCGACCTCGCGCTGCGCGAGATCGACGCGCGCGATGCCGCGGGCCGCAAGGTGTTCGCGCACGTGATGACCACGTCCAACCACCGGCCCTTCACCTATCCGGAAGGGCGCATCGACATTCCCTCCGGCACCGGCCGCGAAGGCGCGGTGAAGTACACCGACCACGCGATCGGCCGCTTCGTCGAGAAGGCGCGCAGCCACCCCTGGTTCGGCCGCACCGTGTTCGTGTTCGTCGCCGACCACAGCTCGATCGCCCGCGGGCGCAGCGACCTGCCGATGGACCGCTTCCACATTCCGATGGTGGTGTGGGCGCCGGGGCTGGTGGCGCCACAGCGCATCGATGCA
>NZ_JBFXIO010000565.1:0-2542 GCF_050175855.1 Piscinibacter sp. | reverse complement strand
GCGCCTCGATGCGCCGCTACCTGGTGGGCGCGGTGCTGATGGGCTTCGGCGGCATGACCGCCGGCGGCTGCGCGGTGGGTGCCGGCCTGTCGGGCGCTGCGGTGTTCACCGTCACCTCGTGGGTGACCCTGAGCGCGATGTGGCTGGGTGCCGCGATCACCGACCGGCTCGTCGATCATTCCGGCCGCGAGGCCGCCCAGCCGAACCTCGGCGACCAGCCCGTGCCGCAGAGCCGGGCCTTCACCTGACCTTCCCCGACGCACGCACCATGACCCTGCGCCGATCACTCTTCGCCGTCTTTGCCACGGTCGCGCTGTTGCCGGCCGCCGGCGCCGCCGACCTCACCCGCGCCGTCGAGATCGTCGAGGGCAAGTGCTTCATCTGCCACGGTGCCGAAGGCGAGAGCTCGAGCCCGGTGTTCCCGCGCCTGGCCGGGCAGCACGCCAGCTACGTCGAGCGGCAGCTGGCCGACTACAAGAGCGGCAAGCGCAAGAACGACACCATGCAGTCGATGGTGGCCGACCTGTCGGCCGACGACATGCGCCTGCTGGGCATGTACTTCGAATCGAAGCCGACCCGCGCCCACGCGGTGGCCGACCCGGAGCTCGCGCAGGTGGGCCGCTTCGTCTACAACCGCGGCAACCCGTTCTCCGGCGTCGCGGCTTGCGCCGACTGCCACGGCGCGGCGGGCCACGGCACCGACAGGCTGCCGCGCCTGGGCGGCCAGCATGCGCAGTATGTGGAGAACCAGCTCAAGGCCTTCAGCAAGCGCGAGCGCACCAACGACAACGCGGTGATGCATACCATCGCCTCCAAGCTCACCGAGCTGGAGCTGAAGGCGGTGGCGGCCTATGTCAGCGGGTTGAAGTAGGCCACCACCGCGGCGGACATCAGCCGAGCATGTCGCCCCAGATGTTGTCGGCCCACGAGAGCGCGTAGCGGCCCTCCACCTGGTTGGCCGCGGCCGACACGCCGCCGGCGCCCTTGACCGGCAGGAAGGTCTTCTGGCCGGCGTCGTACTGGTGCACCGAAGCCACGTGCACGACATCCTTCGCGGTCACGAAGCTGTAGCAGGTGTTCATCACCACGGGCGTCGCATTGACCGCTTCACCCTTGAGCAACTGGATGACCGCGGCGGCGGCCACCTTCGCCTGCTGGTTGGCCATGTGGCCCGACTTGGGCATGGTCGGCGCCGGGAAGGTGGCGTCCCCCAGCACGTGCACGCCCGGCATGGCGGTCGACTCCATCGTCAGCCAGTTCACGCCCACCCAGCGGTTGTTGACGTTGACCAGCCCGCTGCTCTTCGCGAGATCGGCGGCACGCTGCGGCGGAATGACGTTGAGCACGTCGGCCTTCACGTCCTCGAACTCCAGCTTGGCCGTTCCCGTGCCGGCATCGACCTCCTTCAGCTCGGCATTGGGCCGGTACTCGAGGATGCCGTCGTAGTGCTGCTTGAAGGCCTTCTCGAACAGGCCCTTCTTCGAGGTGATCTCGGGGTTCGCATCGAGCACCAGCAGCTTCGACTTGGGCTTGGCCTGCTTGAGGTACGAGGCGATCATGCAGGCGCGCTCGTAGGGTCCCGGCGGGCAGCGGTACGGCGCCTTGGGGATGGCGATGGCCATCACGCCGCCGTCGCGCATCGATTCGATCTGCTGGCGCAGCGCCACGGTCTGCGGGCCGGCCTTCCAGCTGTGCAGGAACTTCGCCTGCGCCGCCGGCGTGCCGAGCCCGGCCACGGCTTCGGTCATGAAGTCGATGCCGGGCGAGACGATCAGCCGGTCGTAGGCCAGCGTGCTGCCGTCGGCCAGCTTCACCTTCTTGCCAGCGGCGTCGATGGCGGTCACCTCGCCTTGCACCACCTTCACGCCCATGGCCTTCAGGCCATCGTAGCCGCGGGTGATGTCGCCGATCTGCTTGTAGCCGCCCAGCACGAGGTTGGATATCGGGCAGGAGACGAAGCTGGCGTTGCGCTCGACCAGCGTCACGTCGACGTTGCCGCCCCACATCTTCAGGTAGCGCGCCGCGGTGGCGCCGCCGAAGCCGCCGCCGACCACCACCACGCGGCCGATCGACGGGCCGGAGGCCGAGGTGGCACAGCCGGCCAGGGACAGGGCCGAGAGGCCGCCGAGTGCGGCGCCGGCGCCCAGCAGGCGGCGGCGGGAGAACATCGTGTCGTTCATGTCGCGCCTCCTCATTGCGCCGGCTTCTGGGCCGCGAACCAGTTGGCGATCAGCTGGAGCTGCTCGTCGGTGTAGCCCTTGGAGATCTGGTGCATGATCGTCGCCGGCTGGGCACCGCTCTTGTAGTCGGCAATCTGCGCCAGGATCTTGTCGGCCGCCACGCCGGCCAGCGGCTTGACGTCCTTGCCGCGCACGTTGCCTTTGGTGCCATGGCAGTTGGCGCAGGTGGCGGCGAGGTTGCGCGCCAGGTTGGGGTCCGGGGTCTGGGCATGCGCCCAGGTCGCGGCCAGCGCCAGGGCGGCGGCGACCAGGGGACGACGGTCGAGCATCAGGGATCTCCTCGGCAGTGAACGCGCGGATTG
>NZ_JBFXIO010000564.1:0-2563 GCF_050175855.1 Piscinibacter sp. | reverse complement strand
GGCGCTGCTGCACGCCGACCTGTCCCAGCACATCGCCGCCGGCGACGTAGAAGGCTCCGATGCCGCGCTGTCGGACCTGCTGGACTGCGTCGAGCGCTACGCCCGTGCGACGCTGCTGCCCCAGGAAGGGGTCTCCTTGATTTCGGTGCAAAAAGTGACGGTTCGTGCCTGCCCGCAGAGCGAGCATTGACGCGGGGTACGGTTTCCAGCCGCCGCCAAGTGCTTGTCAGGCAACGAGTTTCTGTTGGTCCTCCGATCAGCCGATGAGGCCCTGTTCGCGTGGTCGGTTTCAGCCGGCGGCGCTTGTTTTCGTTGCCGCCTGTGACGGCAAGATCTGCTGGGCGTACCGCTCCAGTGGGAAGCGGAAGACGCCACGCAGGTTGATGCCCTCCAGCCGCGTCGGTGCGATGCGCCCGATGAGCTCTGGTGGCACGATTTGGCGACGGTTGGCCCAGCGATCCAGCACGGCCTGCATCTGGTGGGTGTTCCACCCCATCACGATATTGGCCAGCAAGCTCAGCGCGTCGGCCACCGCCTGCATCTCGTCGGCGCGCCGAGCCTGCGCGGGCCCGACACGCCCGGTGTAGATGGCGCGCTTGAGCGCGTTGACCACCTCGCCTCGGTTGAGCACGCGGCGCAGCTCCCTGCGGAAGCCGGCGTTGACGAAGTAGTCAGCCAGGAACGCCGTGCGCAGCGGCTTGCCAAGTTGCACACCGGCGCCATAGATCGGGTCACCTCTTGCGGCAGAGCCGAACCGGGCCAGCGCCGTCACCGCGCTGGCATGCCCGCTCGACACGGAGGCGGCCAGGTGCACTAGGGTGTCCCACTGGGCCTCGATCAGCGCCGTGTCGATGCCGGCCTCGCACACGGCTGCGAGTTCCTCGGGCACCGTCATACCGCGCGGCAGGAACAGGCGCCGCTGCTTGAGCTCCCGGAGCCTGGGGCACAGGTCGAAGCCCAGCAGCCGAGCCAAGGCCATCGCGAAGTCGGTATGCCCGTGCGTGTCCACCGCCAGTTGCGTCGTCTCGACCCGCTCTTGCCGCACAACGCCCTCGATGGCCGCGCCGGCCTGGCGCTCGTTGAGCACGATAGGCTGGGCGTGGAAGATCCCCCAGCGATCCTTGACGTGGCTGTAGATGCCGATGGAGGCGGTCTGCCGCCTGGGATCCTGCCGGGCCTGCCAGACCCGGCGGCTGGTCTCCAGGCTCATCGTGTCCGAGGAGGCCAGGTCGGCTCGGCCCCAAGTGGCGGCGATGGCGTGGCCCTGCATGAACTCCAGCACCGCCTGGCAGGCCAAGGCCAGACGCCGCTCGTCGCCGGCCCAGCGCATTGCCTGGCGGATGATGGCGGCCGACAGCGGCGGGATCATGCGCGCGCACTCGGCTGCCGTCAGGCTGGTGCCGTGGGCCAGGATGCCGGAGTAGGCCATCAGCAGTTCCTGGCCCGATCTCGGCTCGCGGCCAAGCATGATCCAGCTGAAGCGCACCTGGGCGTCCACGGCCAGGATGACCTCGGGCAGCTGCACCTCACCGATGCGTTGGTCGAGCCGGCTGCGCAGCTTGGTGACCTCAGGGTCTTCGTCATCGACCGCCAGCGGCGCCAGGTGCAGTTCGTCGTCCACGCGCAGCGTGCCGGCACGCACCGCTGCAGCCACCGCATCGACGCCGGTGCACACCCGCTCCAGCAGGGGCGCGAGGAAGTTCGCGGCCTTGGCCGGCATCTGCAGCCGTGCGTAGTGGCGCCGGGCCTCGGTCTGCCAACGTTCATCCGGGATGAACAGCCGCTCGCGGCCTCGGAAGCTCAGCGAGTGCTTGATCCAGATCGAGCCGTTGCGCAATCCCCGGCGCAGCGCGAACAGAGTGGCCACCTCCAGCGCGCGGAACGCCCGATCACGGTCGGGATCGGCAATGTCCTGCCGCCACGCCGCGCCCAGACGCGCCGCCGTGACATCGATCGGCAAGGTCTTGTCGCCGGCCGCGTACTGCACCCGCAGGGTGTCCAGGGCCTGCAGCGCCGGATGCTCGCCCGTGGCCTTCCATATCAGGCTGCTGACGGCCACCAGCAGCGAGCGCACCGGTGCGATGCCGGCGATCAACTGCCGGCGGATGCCCGAGGCCCGGCTCAGTGAGCGCTGGGCACGCTTGGCCGCGATGAGCTCGAGCAGCCGCGTGCGCAGTTCGGCTGCACGGTCTTCGTCCTGGGCCAGCTCAGCCAACTCTTGCAGCAGCTGGTACTGCCGCGACCAGTCGATGGCCCCCACTGCATCCTCGGCGCATTGGCGCCAGAGATCGGTCGCGCGGCGCTGGAACATGAGGATTAACTGGTCGGTGGCCGTGAGCAAGCAGTAGCGCAGGAAGCAGGCGATCTCGACGGTCCTTGCCGGCTCCTTGATGCGCTCGCTGATCGACGGTGGCCGTGTGGCCATGCGCCGGGCGTAGCGGCGCACGAGCGCATCGTTGAGCTCGCCAAGGTGCCGGTCCAGGCCCAGGCCGTTGAGGACGGTGATGCGCTCGAGCACCTCGGCGATCTGGCGCGTGGAGTGCTTGGCCGGCGCGCTCCACAA
>NZ_JBFXIO010000563.1:0-2576 GCF_050175855.1 Piscinibacter sp. | reverse complement strand
CAGCTCATGCGGTCGCGCGTAGGGGTAGAGGTGCCGGTACATCCAGTAGCCGAGGTAGGCCGCGCCCGAGAGCAGCAGCAGCTTCCACCCCGCCACCTCGAGCTGCGCCGGCGCGATGACGTACACCATCGCGACGAGCGCCGCCGTGATGACGAGCCAGGGCGACATGCGCATGAGGCCGGGCACGCTGGCTCAGGCTCCGAGGGCCGCAGCGCGCGCCGCCAGCATCTCGTCGATGAACTGCACCTCGGCCAGCTCATCGTCGCTGTCCGGACCGTCGTGCTCCGTCAGCTCGGCACGGCGCGCATACAGCGCCGCGTCGTCGAGCGGCAATAGCCGCGCCCGCATCGCCGGCACCCCGATGCCCCGCTCGACCATCAGCGCCTCGGCGATCGGCCCTTCCACGGCGCCGTCTGGCAGGTCGTTGTAGAGCTTCTCCAGCGCCGCGTCGTCCATCTGGGCGAGCTGTTCGCGGATCTGCGCGGCGTTGGCCCGGCGCAGGCGCTCCTCCGCGATGGCCGACATCACGCCCTTGCGGGCCTTGCCGGCCTTCTCGGCGGATTCCAGGCGGTCGAGGGATTCGTCGAGGAGATCCCCCAGGCCCTCGGCGACGTCCGCCACGGAGCCGTCGAGCAGCGCGAGCACCAGGTCGACAACCGCCTCCGGCTCGGCCGCCACCGGCGCCGGGCGCAGGTGTTCGGGAACCTGGTGCATCGGGAAGATGCGGGTCTCGCCCGGGGGGACCATCGTGCCCCCCACCCAGAGGGGCATGGGCGAGTGGTTGTGGATGGGGATGTCGTCCATAGGGCCTCCGGGTGCTCAGGTGGGCGCGGCACCGGCGCCGTGGTCGGCGCCGGCAACGCTGACGGGTTACGCCGCGCGGGCGACGCGAGCCGTGGTGCTGAACAGCACGATCGAGGTCGCGGCGCGCTTAAGTGGGTTCGGCGTGTGCATCACCAGGAACTGGTCGCCGTAGGCTTCCTTCTTGCCGGTGAAGCGGCCGTTGCCGTCCTTCTGGTTCTCGAGCTCGCCCAAGGTCCACGGCTTGGTGATGCGCATGCGGGTCACGCCGCGCTCGGCCACGATGATGCGCTGGTCGCCCATCCACAGGCCCGGGGCCGAGGTCTTGTAGTTCGGCACGTCCTTGATGCGGCCGAGGTTGCCGTCGGCGGCGAGGTCCGTGCCGGCGCGCCGCGCGTTGGCGCCGAACTGCTTGGCCTGCTCGATCATGGTCATCACGGTGCCGGACATCAGCCCGTAGTTGGCCATGTGGAAGCGCTGGTCCTCGATCACGGCCTTGCGGAGCCCATAGCGGTACAGGAACGTGTCCCAGTGCGCATCGATGGCGGCCGAGCCGAGATCGGTGTCGAACTTGTAGACGTTCGTCGCGTAGCTGTAGCTGATCGTGTACGCGGTGGCGTCCGCCGGCACCTGGATGGCGCCGGCCTGGTTGACCAGCCGGATCTCGCCCAGGTTGTAGTCGAGCACGTAGTAGGTGCCGTTCGCCTGCGTGCCCGTGCCGTCGTACTCGAGCACCGGGTTCGAGTTGTACGTCACGGTGACGGGGTTCACCGTGCTGCCCACCTGGTTGCCCTGCAGGTCGTAGACCTTGCGCGGGCGCACCACCGGGAACTGCGCCAGGATGAAGATGTTCTTCGTGCCGTCGGCCTGCAGCTCGAGATTCTCGTTCGAGACGGCCGTGGCGCCGTACTCGTCCGCCGCGTGCAGGATCTCGTTGAACGCCAGGCGGTCGAGGTCCTCGCCGATGATGCGGGTGGCATTGCGCTGGTTCTCGCCCACGGCCTCCCAGTTCAGGTGGCGCGCGGCGGTGAGGTAGCGCAGTTCGTCCGAGACCTCGAAGGCGAGCTTCTGCGGGATGTTGTAGGCCGTGTCCGCCGTCTGGATGACGCCGGCACGAGCGACCGCCTGGCCTTCGTAGCGGCGGGTGTTGTCGCGCCCGGCGGCCGTGGTGTCGCGGTAGCTGTAGGGGATCATGTAGCTGGTGGCGAACTGATCGGTGCCTGCGTCCAGGAACTGCAGCGCGACCAGGTTGTAAAGCGCCTCGCGGATGACGGTGCGCTCCCACACCACCGGCACGGCGACGTCGGAGACGATGCCGTCACCCCCGGCCAGCATGCGGTGCTCGGCCTGGAGCTGGGCGCCGCGGTCGCGGTCGAAGGTGGCCAGCACGGCCTCGGCCAGCTTGCGGTTCTCGTCGCGCAGCGCGCCGCCCACGTTCGCGAAGCGGCGGGCGGCCGACAGGTCGACCAGCCCCAGGCGGCGGTCCACCGCTTCCTGCAGGGCCTTGATGTTGTTGGTCTCGTCGACCGTGATGTGCGGTGCGCCCGCCGGCCCCGGCCAGCCGCGGGCCGAGAGTTCGTAGGCGACGGAGAGATCGTTCGCGAGCTGGATCTGGTGCTCGGCCAGGCGCTTCACCTGGTCCTCGGTCATGTCCGCGGTCACCAGGTCCTTCGCCGCGAGGAGCTTGGCGCGCGAGCCCTCGGAGAGCTTCTTCACCGTTTCCGAGGCTTCGAGCAGTTCGGTGAACCGGGTGACGTTGGCGCCGAGCCGTTCGG
>NZ_JBFXIO010000562.1:0-2577 GCF_050175855.1 Piscinibacter sp. | reverse complement strand
CTGGTCGACGCTGTCGGGCACGAAGGTCACCTGGTGCACCGGCAGGCCGCGCTGGACGAGACCGCGCACCTCGTCCATCAGGTTGTGGAAGGGGTTGCCCTCGATGTTGTACTCGGCCTGCGGCCAGGCCTTCAGCAGTTCGCCAAGGTCGGTGACGTCGTGCGGCCGGATATGGCGCTGATCGGGCCTCGGGTGCACGGTGATGCCCTGGCAGCCGGCCTCCAGCGCCAGCGTGGCGGCGCGGGTCACGCTGGGGATGCCGAGTGCGCGCGTATTGCGCAATAGCGCAACCTTGTTCAGGTTGACCGACAGCGCGGTCGTGCCGCGGTGGGCGTCGAGGCCCGAGGTGACGAGCGGGTTCATCAGAGCGTCCGGAGGTCGTGCATCACCGCGCGGGTGCGCAGCGGCGTGGAGCCCAGATGATAGTGAAGCAGCGCGCGCAGTTGCACCTTGAGCGCCGGCAGCGCGAGCGCGCAAGTGTGCTGGAGCGCCTCCAGTCCGCCGCGGTCGAGGGCCGACTGCAGGGCCGTGAGCACCGCGCCGTGCAGACCCGCCTCGTCGCCCGGCACCTCGATCAAGCCGGCGTCGCCGCGCAATGCGTAGAGGCCCTCGGCGCGCAGCGGCTGCAGCGTCAGCGTGGCCATCGAGAGATCCGGCAGCAGGCCGATCTCGCGCAGCAGCGTCAGCTCGAAGGCGCGCAGCGCAGACGGCGCCACGGCTTCGTCGGCCGACGCGAGCGACGGCAGCGTCTGCGCGTAGGCGTCGAACAGCACCGGGTGGGCATCGTGCCGCGCCAGCAGCTTCATCAGCAGCTCGTTGAGGTAGAAGCCACTGAACAGCGCCTCGCCGGTCAGCATCGCCATGCCGCCGGCCCACTCAGCCTGGCGCAGCGTCTGGATGTCGCTCGCTCCCTCCCCCTCCGGCAGCCGACCCAGCGACGCGTTCACGCGCTGGAAGGGCAGCAGCACCGCGCGCAGGTTGGAGTGCGGCTTCTTCGCCCCCTTGGCCACCACCGTCAGGCGACCCTGGGCACGGGTGAACAGGTCGAGGATCAGGCTGGATTCGCTCCAGTCGTAGCGGTGCAGCACGTAGGCCGCCAGCGGCGCCGCGCCGCGCGCCGTGGCCATGCGCTACTCGTAGCCGTAGCTGCGCAGGTGGTCTTCGTCGGCCGCCCAGCCCGAGCGCACCTTGACGAAGAGCTCGAGGAAGACCTTGGCGTCCATCAGCTGCTCGAGCTCCTGGCGGGCCTCGGAGCCGATGCGCTTGAGGCGCTCGCCGCCCGACCCGATGATCATGCCCTTGTGCGCATCGCGCTCGACGACGATGGAAGCCGCGATGCGCCGCAGATTCCCCTCCTCCTCGAACTTGTCGATGACGACGGTGGAGGTGTAGGGCAGTTCGTCGCCGGTCAGGCGGAACAGTTTCTCGCGGATGATCTCGCTGGCGAGGAAGCGCTCGCTGCGGTCGGTGAGTGCGTCTTCCTCGTAGAACCAGCCCTGCTCGGGCAGGTAGGGGCGGATGATCTGCAGCAGCCGCTCCATGTCGGCCGCTTTCTTCGCCGACAGCGGCACGTACTCGGCGAAGGCGTGGCGGTCCTGCATGCCCTTGAGCCAGGGCAGGATCTCGGCGCGGCGCTGCACGGCATCGAGCTTGTTGGCGACCAGGAACACCGGCTTGTTCTGCATGCCCTCGCCCTGGATCAGCGACAGCACCTTGGCATCGTCGAGCCCGAAGCGGCCAGCCTCGACCACGAACAGCACCACGTCGACGTCGGCCAGCACGCCTTGCACGGTGCGGTTGAGCGTGCGGTTCAGCGCGGCGCCGTGTCGCGTCTGGAAGCCCGGCGTGTCGACGAACACGTATTGCGTGTCGCCGACGGTGCGAATGCCGGTGATGCGGTGCCGCGTGGTCTGAGCCTTGGCCGAGGTGATGCTGATCTTTTGCCCGACCAGCGCGTTGAGCAGCGTCGACTTGCCGACGTTCGGGCGGCCGACGATGGCGATCAGGCCGCAGCGCTGCGCCGCGGGCGGATCGTCGGACGAGGGGCCGTCGGTCATGAGCGCAGCGGCCCGCCCGGGCGGTCACTCGCCTTGAGCACGTCGAGCATGCGCCGAGCCGCCTCCTGCTCGGCCTGGCGGCGTGCACGCCCCTCGCCCGACTGGGTCAGCCCGAGCGCGGGCACGGCACACTCGACCTCGAAGGTCTGCGCATGGGCCTGGCCGCGGGTGGCACTGATGCGGTAGCTCGGCACGGGCAGGCGGCGCGCCTGCAGCCACTCCTGCAGCTCGGTCTTGGCATCCTTGGCCCAGCCGCCGATCTCGGTGCCGGCGATCACCTCGCCGAACAGGCGTTGCGTCAGTTCGCGTGCGGCATCGAAGCCGGCGTCGAGGAAGACGGCGCCGATCACCGCCTCGAGCGCGTCGGCGAGGATGGAGGCGCGCTGCGCACCGCCGCCGCGGGCTTCGCCTTCGGACAGGCGCACCACCGCGGGCAGGCCGAGGTGCAGCGCCATGCGGGGCTGGCTGTCTTCGCGCACGAGGTGCGCCCGCACGCGGGTGAGGTCGCCGTCGTCGGAGC
>NZ_JBFXIO010000561.1:0-2579 GCF_050175855.1 Piscinibacter sp. | reverse complement strand
GGCTGGCCTCGTTCGCGACTGCTGCACGAGGCGGGGCAAGCTTTCATGCCCATTGATTGCCACCCTGCAGCGGCAGTGAGACGCCGCGTCTTGGCCCACTGTTGACACAGTGAATTCAACATAAGGGGTGCAGGTTGTCCATCACCGTGGACTTGCCGCGGCCGTTGGCGCCTGCGATGGCGACAAGCGCAGCACCATCGGCCAGCCGCTCGAGATTCAAGGTCAGTTCGTCCAGCCCGAGGCCGTCGCGGATGCCCCGGAAGCCCCGGAGCCTGAGTGAGAGTGGTTGCATGGCATACCTCCGGCGCCGCTGGGCGGCGCGATGGTCGAGGTGGGATGTGAAGCAGCCTGGGCGCCCTTCGAGCGCTGTTCGGGCGCCGCTTCAGGCCGTCTGGAAGAGGTCCAGTCTCGGACCCTTCTCGGCCGGGTCAATGCCACCCTGTGCCTTGGCACCGGCATCGGGGATCGCCAGGACTGCCGCGACGATGTCCCCGGGATCGGTCGTCGTCACCCGTTCCAGGCACTGCAGCAGCGGCGGCGCGTGGACGTCCGTCGCCGTGGCCCAGGCCCTGACCTTGTCGGCCAGGCTGACGAGCTGCGAGATGCCGGGCGCGCGAGTGCGCACCACGGGCACGATCCGCCCTTCCAGCTGGACATCGGCGGCGCCGGACAGGGCACGCTCCATGGCGCCGCGGTCCACCTCGCGCCGGTCCTCGTCGGCCACGGTCCATCGGACCCGCACGCTGACGCCGGCCAGTTCCTGCGCTCGAACCGCCTCTCGCAACTGGTCCAGGTCGGGCCGGCCTTCGAACACGATGTCCAGCGTCCGTCTCGCAGGAGTCGGTTCGAGGCGACAGTACACCCCGTCCGGTCCGAATTCCCACAGCAGGAATCCCTTGTCGCCCTGCTCCCCGTGGTGGAAGCGACCGATCGACCCGGCGTAGGCGATGCACTGGCGCCGTTCGCCCTCCCCTTGCATCCAGGCCTGGTGCCGGTGGATGTGGCCGAGCAAGGTGGCCTGCGCGCCGGTGCTGAGCAGCGCCCCAGTGGTGAACTCGTGGTCGAACCCTGCCATCGGCACGCCGTGCTCGGTCACGCAGCCGAAGACCGTGCCATGCGACACCGCGAGCGTCGGCACGCCGGCAGCACGGGCTACGCCGTGGATGCCGGCGTAGCCCTGCAGCAGCCGGGCCAGCTGCTCACCCTGGGCCTCGGCGGCAGCGGTGGCGCCGACCGCTGCCGCGACGGCCGCCTTGTTGATCGACGGAATGCAGGTGAACAGTGCCCTGGCGCCAGGCGGGACTTCTGCGAATCGCGGACCTTCGGACACGAGCCAAAGGTCGGCGGCAGACGCATCGGTCGCCGACAGATCCCGAGACGATGCATTGCCCATCAGCGCCACCTGACCGATCCGGTCCGCGACGAAGACCCGATGGCGGCTTCCCAGCATCCTGAACACGGACAGCGTGCCGGGCGGCTCGTGCGACCACGTGCCCTGGAGCATCAGCACCGGGCAATGGTCGGCCAGCCGCCGCACCTGCGCCAGCAGCCGCAATGCCGCGGGCGCATGCAGGTCCAGGGCGTGATCGGTGGCATCCCCGGAGATCACGGCCACATCGACGGCGAGCTCGATGACGCGGTCCACGGCCGCCGAGAAGCAGCGATCGGCCTCCTCCAGGTGGCGCGGCCCGTAGTGCAGGTCCGAGAGATGCGCTACCCGCAGGCGATGCGCCTGACGGTGCGAACCGTGCGCTCGCGGACGCCCATCCGGGATGCGCGGCACTTCCGCGCGTTGCGCACCGGTTCCGCCTGGCAGTCGTCCCGGCGCGCTCACGATGCCACCTGCTGCAGTTCGGCGTTGACCTTGTCCGCGTAGCCCTTCGGATCGTTCCGGAAGCGCTCCAGCTCGCCGAAGGCCCGCTGCCGCCCTTGCGGATTGAGCTTCCACCCAGGACCCCAGCGCGTGGCCGCATAGCTCATCCAGGTCTGCGCAGGCACGCCCATCGAGGCCAGCCGCCCGAGCACATGCTCCAGCGTGGGCGGCATGCCGTCTGCCGTGGAGTCGCTCGCCGCCACAGGTTCGTCGACGAACTCCGGCCCCTTCCCAGGCGTCGAGGAAGCGTCCTCCCGGTGCCCCTGGAGCACGCGGGCGGCAACATCGGCCTGCAGGAGCACGGTGTCCTGATCGTCCTGCTCCCGCATCAGCGTCGCCACGTCGACCGGCGCTTCCAGTTCGATGATCCACTGCGGCACACGGACGGGCCGCCCATGGTCATCGATGTGCGCCACCTCCATCAGCCGCTTGGTCAGGTAGAACGGCGTGCCCTGGCGGTCCAGGAACCCGGCGAGCCGGCCGCCCCGCAGGAACGCCACGGTCTCGAAGGTGCGGATCGCCGCATTCATCGCATAGAAGCTGCGCGTGTGCAGCTCGAAGGCGCTGATCGAGCGGATGCCGGGGATGAAGAACAGGAAGCGTCCGGTGAGGTTGCACTGCCGCTGCTGGTACTCCGGGCAGGACTCCGGCTGGCACAGGCCGCCGTTGTCCTCGCGCGGGATCGCCTTGCGGCCGCCGAACAGCC
>NZ_JBFXIO010000560.1:0-2596 GCF_050175855.1 Piscinibacter sp. | reverse complement strand
CCGCATCGTCCAGTCCCGCATCGACGCCTCGCGTGACGGTGATCTCGCTCCGGTGCGCCTTGTCGAGCTTCTTCTGCCGGCGTTGGATCGTGTTGCGAACCTGCGAAGGGCGCTCCTGGTAGTAGGCGTCGAACCGCTGGCCCTGCGTCGCATGGGTCCAGTTCTCGTACTGGAAGTACGGGTGTGCGGCGAAGCCGTTGAGGGCCAGGGCTTGCGCGAAGCCGGGCTGGCCCGACGCCTCGGTCCTGGCCAGTGCCATGTTGACGGTGTCCCAGCGGGGCGATTCGCTCGCGATGTGACGCACCAGCGTCTCACGTGCCAGGGCCGGCGACATGCCGGCGCCGACGACGCTGACATCGAACTCGATCGTGTAAAAGTTGCTCAGGCTGCGCAGTTCGCGCCGGCCGGCGCGTTGCGGGCGGCAGCAGAACAGCGCGGCCTGGACGCCGCCGTCGGTGTCGCCGAGCACATAGATGCGGGGCCGCACGGTGTCGGCCATCGCGGTGGTCTGCAACAGCTCGAACCAGTCGAGCGAGAGGAAGAAGTTGGGCTGGCCAGGGAACGATAATGCCGATCGGACCGCGTCGGGTATCGCGTCGAACGATTCGTAGACGGAGATGGTCGCTGGCATGGGGCTCACTGTGAAGCGGCAACGATTCGATGGCCGCTGCGTGACTGATTGGTCGTCGACCGGCAAGAGCCCGGATTCTGGCAGCTGGCATCATCGCTGCGCCCCCCACGGGCATCGGGTCATGAATTATTCCCCCCTTGAATGAGGTGGAAGCCGGCGGAACGAGTACGCGAACTTGTCTGTCAGAAGCGAATCCGCAGGCAAGATGTCGGGCCGCCGCTGGAGGCGGACCATGGTGAACGTGCCGATGAACAGGAGAGACGAAACTTGAACAGCAGTCGCCCCGAGCGCGCTCGCAGCCTTCGGCGTGCGCTCGTCGTCATGGCACTGTCGAGTGCCAGCCTCACCGGCTGGTGCCAGGCCCCGATCCCAGGCTACCCCGACACGATCGATTCATTCGATCCGCGTGAAGTGGCGATGCTGCCGCCGTACTGTGCGTACACGCACTACTTCCGCGCCAAGGTGCCCGGTGGTGCCGATCGGCAGAAGACGGAGGCCTGGCGTGCCACGCTGGGCGATACCTTCGAGCACATCCACCACTATTGCTTCGGCCTGATGAAGACGAACCGGGCCGTTCTCCTGTCGCGCAGCCGGCAGAGCAGGCTCTTCTACCTGAACGATGCGCTGCTCGAGTTTGACTACGTCATCGAACGATCGCCTCGCGACTTCGTGCTGCTGCCGGAGATCCTCACGCGCAAGGCCGACAATCTGATTCTGCTGGATCGATTTCCGGTGGCGATCTACCTGTTCGAGCAGGCCATCGACATCAAGCCGGACTACTGGCCGCCGTACGCGCGGCTGGCCGACCACTACAGCAACACCGGGGCGACGGCCAAGGCACGCGAGGTTCTGGAGGCGGGCCTGAAGGCCGCTCCCGGCACACCGGCCCTCAGCAGGCGTCTATCCGCCCTGGCGGGGGCGGCGCCGCCGCGCAACTGACGGCACGGCGCGTTCCTGCACTTCACGGTGCTGCTAGCCGGCCGGATCCGGCCGGCCCGGCTGGCCCAGCCGCCCGATCCGCGCGTGCAGAAGCTCGGCGACGGCCTCCACGTGCGGCGAGATGAAGAGGCGGCCGGAATCCTCCGCCGGAACCATCGCCGCCTCGCTCTCTCCCTGCGCCAGCTTCTCCCAGTCGCGTCGAAGATCGACGGCCCCGGGAGGAAGCGGGCGCTTGATCGCGATGACGTTGAGCAGGTCCCCGGGATAGGCCTGGGGTTCATAGCTCGCCACGGCATGCAATGTGGCGCTGACGACTTTCTCGATGTAGTAGTCGCTGCCTTCCAGCGTTCCCTTCAGCCCGACGTCGAGCAGGCCACGCCCTGTGCGCAGCTTGGCACGCACGAACTCCGGCCACCTGCGCCAGTTCATGCCTGCCATCTCGCGCAGGTAGCCCAGCAGCTTGAGGGCGAGGTACTTGACCGGCCAGATCCAGCGCATCGGTGAGCTCTGCGCCCGGGCCACCACCGGGGGCCAGGTCTCCAGCAGCGCGAGCTGGACCCGCTCGCCCTGCGCGACCAGGCGCTGCGCGACCTCGTAGGCGATCACGCCCCCGGTGCAGGTGCCGCCGATCAGGTAGGGGCCATGCGGGCGGGCGCTGCGGATTTCGTCGACGTAGCTCCCCGCCATCTCGGCGATGCTGCGGAAGGGCTCCTCCTTGCCATCCAGGCCGCGCGCCTGCAGCCCGTACACCGGCTGGTCGTTGCCGAGCAGCTTGGCCAGCTTGCCGAACATCAGCACGTTGCCGCCCACGCCGGGCACGAGGAACATCGGCGTTGCCGTGCCGACCGGATTGATGGCCACGAGGCTGCGCCAGGAGGCCTGCCAGTCGGAGCGAGACAGCAGTTCGGCGAGCTGTGCCACGGCAGGCGCCTGGAACAGCGTCGCCAGAGGCAGTTTGCGGCCATAGACCTGCTCGATGCGGGAGATCAGCTCGACGGCAACCAGCGAATGACCGCCAGATCGGAA
>NZ_JBFXIO010000559.1:0-2598 GCF_050175855.1 Piscinibacter sp. | reverse complement strand
GCGGTGTGCCCAGGCCGATCAGGCCGCTGCCGTGCAGCGTGCAGGTGCCGCGCCGCAGGCTGATCACCTCGGGGTCGTGATCGAAGCGCACGTAGGTGCCGTTGTAGCTCAGGTCGGTGAGCTGGATGGGGCCGCCGTGCCAGTCGATGCGGGCATGCGAGCGCGACACCCGCGTGTCGTCGATGCAGTAGGTGACGCCCGGGCTTCGGCCGAGCACCACCGGCAGGCTGGGGCCGCTGTAGACCCGGTTCATGTTCAGCCACACGAGGCGGATGCCCTCCGGCTCGGCGGCCGGCGCCATGTCGCCGAAGGCGGTGGCCGCCGTGTCGCCGGGATTGCGCTGCGCCTCGAGCAGGTAGACGTGCACCGGCTCGACGCGGCCGCGCAGCTGCATGCGGTCGAGGCTGCGGAAGCGCTCGCGCTGCGCCGGCGGCAATCCGGCGAGCACCGCCGAGGTGAGCAGGGTCTCGTTGTCGCCCGCGTGGTCGAGCAAGCGCGCGGCCACGTTGACGGCGTCGCCGAAGACGTCGCCCGACATCTGCACCACCTCGCCGCAGGCCAGCGCGACCTGCACCTTCAGCGGCTGCGGCAGGCTGCTGCCCGGGCCGCCGATGCGCTCCAGCGAGTCGTGCATTTCCTCGGCCGCTGCCAGGGCGGCCTTGGGCAGGATGAACATCGCCATCAGCCCGTCGCCCAACGTCTTCACCAGTTGCCCGCCCATGGCCTCGACGATGCGCGCAAGCAGGGCCACGCTCTGCGTGACCACCGCGGTGGCCTCGGCGTTGCCCATCGACTCGTACAGCGACGTGCTGCCGCGCAGGTCGGCAAACAGGATGGTGCGCTCGACGATCTGGGTCATGCGGTGAGGCAGCTCAGCGGCATGGGGCAAAGTTTATCGTCTGCGAGGGGGCTTCCCCAGCGAAAAGGGCCCCTAGGGGGCCCTTTGTCGCACTGCGGCGCCAATCAGAGATTGTCCAGATAGGTGCGCAGCTTGTCCGAGCGGCTCGGGTGCTTGAGCTTGCGGATCGCCTTGGCCTCGATCTGGCGGATGCGCTCGCGCGTCACGTCGAACTGCTTGCCGACTTCCTCCAGCGTGTGGTCGGTGCTCATCTCGATGCCGAAGCGCATGCGCAGCACCTTGGCCTCGCGCGGCGTCAGCGAGTCGAGGATGTCCTTGACCACGTCGCGCAGGCCGGCCTGCATGGCGGCATCGATCGGCGCGGTGTTGTTGGTGTCCTCGATGAAGTCGCCCAGGTGGGAGTCGTCGTCGTCGCCGATCGGCGTCTCCATGGAGATCGGCTCCTTGGCGATCTTCATGATCTTGCGGATCTTGTCCTCGGGGATCTCCATCTTCTCGGCCAGCGTCGGCGCGTCCGGCTCGTAGCCGAACTCCTGCAGGTGCTGGCGCGAGATGCGGTTCATCTTGTTGATCGTCTCGATCATGTGCACCGGGATGCGGATGGTGCGCGCCTGGTCGGCGATCGAGCGCGTGATGGCCTGGCGGATCCACCACGTGGCGTAGGTCGAGAACTTGTAGCCGCGGCGGTATTCGAACTTGTCGACCGCTTTCATCAGGCCGATGTTGCCTTCCTGGATCAGGTCGAGGAACTGCAGGCCGCGGTTGGTGTACTTCTTGGCGATCGAGATCACCAGGCGCAGGTTGGCCTCGATCATCTCCTTCTTCGCATCTCGGCTGGCCTTCTCGCCCTCGTTCATCTTGCGGTTGATCTCCTTGAGATCCTCCAGCGGAACGACGGCGCGCGCCTGCACGTCCATCAGCTTCTTCTGCAGTTCCTGCACCGGCGGCAGGTTGCGCTGCAGCACCGCGCTGTAGGGCTTGCCCGCGGCGACTTCCTTCTCGGCCCACTTCAGGTTCAGCGCGTTGGGCGGGAAGCTCTTGATGAAGTGCTCCTGCGGCATGCCGCACTTGTCGACGATGATCTTGCGCAGCTCGCGCTCGTAGCGGCGCACGTCGTCGACCTGGCCGCGCAGGATGCCGCACAGCTTCTCGATCGTCTTGACGGTGAAGCGGATCGTCATCAGCTCGGTGCTGATCGCCTGCTGGGCCTTGTTGTAGGCTGGCGACTGGTAGCCTTCCTTCTCGAAGGCCTTGCGCATCTTGTCGAAGTTCGTGCGCAGCGAGTCGAACTTGACCATCGCGGCGGTCTTCAGCTCCTCGAGCTTCTTGGTCAGTGCCTTGCTGCCGCCGGCGCCGTCGTCGTCGTCGTCCTCGTCGAAGAAGTCGACATCCTCCTCGGCCACGTAGTCGTCGGCCTCGTCTTCGCTGACGAATCCGTCGACCACCTCCGAGATCTGCATCTCGCCGGCGCGGATCTTGTCCGAGTAGCTCAGCAGCTCGGCGATCGTCGTCGGCGAGGCGGAGATGGCCAGCATCATCGCCTGCAGGCCGCCTTCGATGCGCTTGGCGATCTCGATCTCGCCCTCGCGCGTGAGCAGCTCCACCGTGCCCATCTCGCGCATGTACATGCGCACCGGGTCGGGGGTGCGGCCGAATTCGGAGTCGACCGTGGACAGCGCCGCTTCGGCCGCTTCCTCGGCTTCCTCTTCGGTCGCGGGGGTGGTGCCGCCGCCGGCGAT
>NZ_JBFXIO010000558.1:0-2622 GCF_050175855.1 Piscinibacter sp. | reverse complement strand
GGAGAGTTCGGCCGGCGTGTGGTGCTCCCAGCCGGCCAGGCCCACCGCGGCCAGCGCCGCCTTGGCCTGGGCGTGCCGCGAGGCTGCGCTCTCGCCGCGGTAGAGCAGCGGCAGCTCGACGTTCTCCTGCGCCGTGGTGCGCGCCAGCAGGTTGAAGCCCTGGAAGACAAAGCCGAGGTACTTGCGGCGCAGCCGCGCGCGCTGGTCGCGGCTGAGCTTCTGCACCGCCATGCCGCGGAAGACGTAGTCGCCGCTGGTGGGGACGTCGAGGCAGCCCAGCGTGTTCATCGCGGTGGACTTGCCCGAGCCGCTCGGGCCCATGATGGCGACGAAGTCGCCGGCGTCGATGTCGAGGTCGACGCCCTTGAGCGCCTGGAACGCCGCCTGGCCCTGGCCGTAGGTCTTGGTGATGCCGCGCAGGCGGATCAGGGGTTCGCTCACTTGGGCGCCCCGCTGCGCTGGTCGACGATCACCGCATCGCCTTCGGCCAGGCCGGTGCCCGACACCTCGGTGCGTTTTCCATCGGTGGCGCCGGCCGTGACGCGCACCGCCACCGGCGCGCCGTCGCGCAGCACCCACAGCTGCCGGCTGGCGCCCACCGCGTTGCCGTTGCCGGCCACGCCGGCGCTGCGCCGCGCCACGCCGCCGGGTGGGCGCGGCATCAGCTTGGAGACGATGCCTCCCGAATTGCCGGCCGGCGCAGAGGCTGCCGCGGCGCCGGCGGGCGTGAACCGCAGCGCCGTGTTGGGCACCAGCAGCGAGGGCTGGCGTTCGCTGGTCTGGATGGTGGCGGTGGCGGTCATGCCCGGGCGCAGCGTCAGGTCCTGATTGTCGACGTCCAGCCGCGTCGTGTAGGTGACCACGTTGTCGGTCTTGGTCGATCCGTAGGCTACCCGCGTCACCGTGGCCGGGTAACGGCGGTTGAGGTAGGCGCCGACGGTGAAGGTGGCCTTCTGGCCGTTCGCCACCAGGCCGACGTCGGTCTCGTCGACGTTCACCTCGAGCTGCAGCCGGCTGAGGTCCTCGGCCACCGTGAACAGCGTGACCGCCTGCAGCGAGGCCGCCACCGCATTGCCGGGGTCGACCGTGCGCGTGAGCACCACGCCGTCGATCGGCGCGCGGATCGAGGCCTTGGACAGGTTCGTCTCGTCGGTGGACAGCTGCGCCTTCGCGCTGGCCACGCTGGCGCGGGCGCTGGCCTCGGCGGCGCGCGCGCGGTCCAGCGCGGCGCGGGCGGTGTCGATCTCGGTGGGCGCGGGCACCTTTCCGCCGGAGAGCTTCTGCACTTCCTCCAGCCGTGCCAGGTTCGCCTGGGCTTCCTGCAGCGTGGCCGAAGCCTGTGCCACGCTGGCCTGTGCCGAGGCGAGCGCGGCGCGCGAGCGGGCGATCTGGTCGCGCAGCTTGGCGGTGTCGAGCTCGACCAGCACCTGGCCCTTCTTCACCCGGTCGTTGACGTCGACGAACACGCGCGCCACCGTGCCGGAGAGCTCGCTGCCGATGTTCACCGAGCGCGTCGGCTGCAGCGTGCCGTCGGCGCTGACGGTCACGCTGAGCGTGCCGCGCAGCACCGGCTCGGTGACGAAGCTCGGCGCGGCGGCAGCGCGCTGGCTGGCCTGCCACCAGGCGAAGCCGCCGGCCAGCGCCAGCAGCACGGCGGCGCCGACCCACGGCAGCGGGCGCTTCCACCAGGGGCGTGCGGAGGGCTCGTCCAGCAGCGTGGCGATGGTGGCCGCATCGGCGGCGGGTTGCGCGGTCGTGTTCATGATCGGTTCTCTGTCGGGGCGGCTTGCGGCGTCCAGCCGCCGCCCAGCGCCTTGTACAGGCGCACGTGGTCGCCGGCGACGTCGGCCTGGCTGGCGGCGACGCTGTCCTGTGCGCCGAGCTGCGTGCGCTGCGTCTCCAGCACGGTCTGGAAGTCGACCAGGCCGCTGGCGTAGCGCTGGCGTGCCAGCAGCGCGGCATTGTTGGCGGCGTCCGCCGCATCGCGCAGCCTCGCCAGGCGTTCGCGGTCGCCCTGCAGCGCCACCAGCGCGTCTTCCACGTCCTTCAGCGCCGCGAGCACGGCGCCGCGGTGCGCTTCGCGCGCCTGCTCGAAGGCGGCGCGCTGCGCCTCGCCCTGGGCCCGCAGTGCGCCGCCGTCGAACAGCGGCATCGACACGCCGGCCAGCAGCGAGCTCACCACCGCGCCGCTGCCCAGCCCCGACAGCGTCAGCGCCGACAGGCCGAGCGAGCCGCTCAGGCTGAAGCTGGGGTAGCGCGCCGCATCGGCCTGCAGCACGCGTTGCGCGGCAGCGGCCACGCGGGCCTCGGCGGCGCGCACGTCGGGCCGCTGGCGCAGCGTATCGGCGGGGAAGGCCAGCGCCAGATCCGCGGCCGGCTGCGGCACGGCGCTGCCTTCGGCGAGGCGCAACTCGGCCGCCGTGCGCCCGGTCAGCAACGCCAGCTGGTGACGTGCCAGCGCCAGCGTGGTCTGCAGCGCCGGGATCTGGGCGCGGGTCTGTTCCACCGCGGCGCGCGCCTGCTCCGACTGCAGCGAGGTGGCCAGCCCCGCCTGCACGCGCCATTGCGTGATGCGCAGCGTCTCTTCCTGGCTGGCGAGGTTCTCGCGCGCGATGGCCAGAC
>NZ_JBFXIO010000557.1:0-2625 GCF_050175855.1 Piscinibacter sp. | reverse complement strand
GGCTCGATGTCTTCCTGGTGCGCGATGGGCGCATCGTGCACCAGGCCCGGCTGGGCATCATGCAGCCCTTCGCGCAGCGGCCCGTTCCCAGCCGCTGCCATGCGCTGCCGCTGGAGCTCAAGCCCGAGGTGGCCTACGAGCTCTACCTGCGCGTGGAGACGCAGGGCGCGATGATCCTGCCGATCACGGTGATGCGGCCGCAGGTCTTCCACACGGAAGCGCTGGACGAGCACATCCTGCAGGGCCTGCTGGCGGGCCTCGGCCTGTGCCTAGTGATCTACAGCCTGGTGCAGTGGTGGAGCACGCGCGAGTCGATGTTCGTCAAGTACGCGATGCTGACCACCGGCAGCCTGATGTTCTCGGTGGTGCAGTTCGGCGTCGGCGGCATGTACCTGTGGCGCGACAACCTCTGGATGGAGTCGCACGGTGCGCCACTGATGGCGCTGCTGGCAGCCGGCTCGACCTTCCTGTTCGTCGAAGAGGTGCTGCGCGGCCCCGGCGTCAGCCGGTACTTCACGCGCATCATGTATGCCGGCGCGGCGGCGCTCGGGCTGACCGCGCTGCTCTACGCGCTCGACGTCATCCACGTGCACAGCGTCAGCCGCGTGATCGGCACGCTCGGGCTGCTGCCGGCGCTGATGGGCCTGCCCGGCGCGATCGCGCGGGCGCGCCGCGGCGACTCGATCGGCTGGTACTTCCTCGTCGCCTGGGTGGGCTACTTCGTCACCACCGCCATCATGGTCGGCGTGATCCGCGGCTACATCGACGCCTCGCTGTGGACGCTGCACGCGTTCCAGGCCGGCGCCACGCTGGACATGGTGCTGTTCATGCGCGTGCTCGGCCTGCGCATGAAGGCCATCCACAACGAGGCGCGCAGCGCCGTGCGCGAGCGCGACACCTTCGTGTCGATGGCGCACACCGACCCGCTGACCGGCCTGCCCAACCGCCGCGGCCTGGATGCGCGGCTGGCCGCCGAGATGGCCAACACCTCGCCTGAGCGATTGCTGGCCGTCTACATGATCGACCTCGATGGCTTCAAGCAGGTCAACGACCAGCACGGACACGAACTGGGCGACGAACTGCTCATCGCCGTCGGCCAACGGCTGGGCGCGCAGTTGCGCTCGAGCGACGTGGTGGCGCGCCTGGGCGGCGACGAGTTCGTGGTCACTGCCGGCGGCCTGGCCGACGAGCGGCAGGCGCGCGATCTCGGACTCAAGCTGGTCGAGGCCTTCCGCGCGCCTTTCGTGCTGTCGGGACAGCGGGCCTGCCAGGTCGGGCTGACGATCGGCTACGTGCTGGTGCCGGTCGACGGCACCGACCCGGTCAGCCTGCTGCGCCGCGCCGATGCGGCGATGTACGCCGGCAAGCAGGGCGGCAAGGGCTGCGTGCGGCGCGCGGAAGCCGC
Organism: Piscinibacter sp.; assembly: GCF_050175855.1. Classification (GTDB taxonomy): domain Bacteria; phylum Pseudomonadota; class Gammaproteobacteria; order Burkholderiales; family Burkholderiaceae_C; genus Piscinibacter. The sequence goes on along the minus strand of NZ_JBFXIO010000557.1, from coordinate 1,220 downwards.
GGCGGCCTGATCAAGCCGGCAGCGTGTAGCGCGTGGCCGGGCCCTTGCCGGTCTGCACCAGCAGCCCGCGCTCGGCCAGCGTGACCAGGTGCTTGGACGCGGTGGCCGGGCTCAGCGCACACAGCTGCGCGTAGCCGCTCTTGTTCAGCGAGCCCGACTGCAGCAGCTGCGCCAGCACCGCCTGGCAACGCTGCGGATTGAGCAGATCGGCAGTGGCCTCGCGCCAGGCGCTGGAGAGCTTCTGTTCGCGCGTCAGCTCGCGGTCGAAGGTGCTGCGCAGCGCCTCGAGCTCGGCGGAGAAGCCGTCGCCGAGGCCGTGCCGTTCGAGCAGCGCCAGCGCCGCCTCGCGCTCCTTCATCGCGATGGCGAGGTAGGCGCGAGCGATCGCCAGGTGCGCCCGCACATGTTCGGCCGGCGCGCCGGGCAGGGCGAGCAGCTCGCGCTGGCGCTGCACCTCGGCCACCTCGGCATAGTGCGCCGCGGCCTCGGCCGGCAGCAGGCGGTCGCGGGCGCGGTCTTCGGCCGGGCCGAGGATGTCGCGCTTGAGGCGGCGCGTCGCCTCGCTGTGCGTCGGGTCGCTCTCGTGCGGCCAGATCGCGATGGCCGCCGCGGCATGGGCGTCGCCGCGTTGCTCGTCGAGCGCGTCGCCCGACTGCTTGAACTGCAGGTAGGCGACCTCGGCCAGGTTGTAGTGCGCCAGGCCGGCCACGCGGTGCAGGCGGTGGCGCATCGCGATGTCCAGCGCGTGCTGGTACTCGTCTCGCGCGCGGGCGTAGTCGGCCTGCCAGAACCAGGCCACGCCGAGGTTCATGTGCGTGCTGGCCGTGATCTCCGGCTCCACCGTCATGGTTTCGGCCAGCGCCAGCACGCGCTGCGCGTACTCGCGGGCGCGGCCGAAGTCCTTGGCCTCGCCGTAGATCAGGCTGAGGTTGCCGCAGGTCTTCAGGATGGCCTGGCGGTCGTCGACGCGCTCGTACAGCAGCAGCGCGCGGTGCTTGTGCTCCAGCGCTCGCGGCAGGTCGCCGGCGCGGCGCAGGCACTCGCCCCAGGTCTGCTCGAGCATCGCCAGCGTCGCCGGCGACAGTGCGTGGCGGCCCGACACGGCCTGTGCCCGCTCGAGCAGCGCGCGGGCACGCGGGTCGTTGCGCAGCGCGTAGAGCCAGGCTAGGCGCACCAGCGTGGCCACGTACGCCTCGATCACCTCGGCGGCGACGCTGCTG
>NZ_JBFXIO010000556.1:0-2628 GCF_050175855.1 Piscinibacter sp. | reverse complement strand
AGAGAGGACCGTGGCGGTCTGATGACCACCATCGTGCTGCAGTAAGCCCAGGCCAACGGAGCATCACACCATGAAGCCGAACCACATTCTTCGCCGGGCCCTGCGATTCGCGCTGGTCGCCGGCGCCGCCTGCGGCGCCTTGCAGGCCCATGCCGTCGTGCAAGGCATCTCGGGAACCGAAGCCTCGGGCACGCGGCACTTCGACCTGGTGGCGGCCGATGGCCACATCAGCATGGCCGACGGCAAGCAGGTCTACATGTGGGGATACGGCCAGGACAGCGGCCAGCGGCTCATGCAGTACGTCGGGCCGACGTTGCTGGTGAACCAGGGCGAGACCGTCACCGTGACCCTGACCAACAACCTGCCGGTGTGCACCTCGATCCAGTTCGTCGGCCAGGTGATCACCGAGCCGAGCCCCGCGGTCGCGCAGTGCTCCGACAACGTGATCGCCGGGCAGGCCGCCCCGGGGGGGCAGGTCACCTACACCTTCGTCGCCACGAACCCGGGTACCTACACGTACCAGAGCGGCACGCGCACGTCGCTCCAGGCGGAGATGGGCCTGATCGGCGCGATGGTCGTCTACCCCACCGGCTACCCGAAGGACGGGGCCAGCAAGCGCGCCTACGCGCACGCCGGTACGACGTTCGACCGCGAGTACCTGCTGGTGGCGTCCGACCTGGACTCGAACATCCACTCCGCCGTCTACGAGCAGGTCAGCACCTGTCTGAATGCGGGCAACACGCAGTGCGACAGCGTCATCAAGGTCGACCTCTCCAAGCGCTTCCCCGACTACTGGATGCTCAACGGGCGGACGTCTCCCGACGTGTTCGCGAAGAACTTCCAGCCCGGCGCAGGCAGCAGCATCCTGCCGCACCAGCCCTATAACGCCATGCCGCGCATGCACCCGGGCGAGAAGCTGCTGCTGCGCATGGTGGGCGCCGGTGCCGACATGCACCCGATGCACCACCACGGCAACAACTCCTGGGGCATTGCGCGCGACGGGCGCATGCTCAGCAGCACGCCGGACGACCAGACTGCCAACGGCGCGGGCCCGGACCTGGCGCTGTCCGACTACACCATCCCGACGACGCCGGGCCAGACCTACGACGCCATCTGGACCTGGACCGGCAAGGGCCTCGGCTGGGACATCTTCGGCGCCACCTGCCGGCGCGGGCAGCCGGTGACGATCGACAACTGCAGATTCGGCAAGCCGAACCTGACGACCGGCGTGATCCCGCCTTTCGGCAACGCCAACGGGCCGGCCGACCGGGGCGATGGCCAGCCCTTCGTGTCGACGCAGGACCCGCTGACCGACATGTACAAGCCCATCCCGGTGACGCTGCCGTCCGAGCTGGAGCTGGCCTTCGGCGAGTTCTACAGCGGCAGCCCCTACCTCGGCGACTTCGGCGCACGGCCGGTGGGCGCGGGGGCGGCGAACACCACCGCGGGCTACTTCCACATGTTCCATTCGCACAACGAGCGCGAGGTGGTCAACGGCGGCATCTTCCCGGGGGGAATGCTGACGATGATCGTCGTCGAGCCGTTCAGCGTTGCCATCGACGCCGGTCAGCCTTGAGCAGACGCAGGGAGCCATCATGAGCAAAGCCAATCCATCCTTCGGCCACAGCCCCCTGCTGCACGCCGCCGTCGCGGGCATGTTCGGCCTGTGCGCAGGCCAGGCCCATGCCATCACCTCCGTCACGCTGTGCGCCGAGGCGTTCCAGCGGGCCGAGACGCCCGCTGGCGTGCCGATGTGGGGCTACCGGCAGGTGGCCGACGCATCGCAATGCGCGGCCCCCGGGCTGGTCACCGCCCCGGGCCCGGTTATCTCGGTACCCCAAGGCAGTGACCGGTCTCTCGCGGTGACGCTGGTCAACAACCTGAACGTGCCCACTTCGCTGGTGCTGGCGGCGCAGAACCTGCCGTCGGGCGGGGCGCCGGTGATGGCCACCGACGTGGTCGATGCACCGAGCTCGACCGTCTGCGTTCCCGGGCCCGGCAACCTGCAGGAGTGCCGCGTGCGCTCCTTCACCAGCGAGACGGCACCGGGCGCCACCCGCACCTACGTCTTCAACAACCTGCGCGCGGGCACCTATCTCTACCAGAGCGGCACGCACCCGCAGGTGCAGATCCAGATGGGCCTGGCCGGCATGGCCGTGGTCGGCAACGACACGCCGGCCGGCGTCGACGAAGACGTGCCCGTGGTGCTCAGCGAGATCGACCCGGCGATGCACGCCACCATCGCGGCACAGCTGGGCACGGGCGACGGCACGGGCTGGAAGGCCGGCGGCTACAGCACGCTGAAGTACGCGCCGAGCTACTTCATGGTCAATGGCAAGGTCTACGAGGGCGTCACCGCGGGTGTGGCGGCCACCGACCTGGGCGCCGTGGCGGCTCCTGGCAGCGTGGTGCGGCTGCGCATCGCCAACGCCGGGCTGGCCACCCGCGTGCTCTCGCTGAACAGCGGCACCTGGAAGATCATGGGCGAGGACGGCTACAGCTACCCGGCTCCGCGCATCCAGGCCAGCCTGATGGTGCCGGCCGGCAAGACGACCGATGCCGACGTGACACTCTCGACCGCCACGGGTGCACCGACCCTGGCGCTGTTCGACCGCCGCGACGGCACCG
>NZ_JBFXIO010000555.1:0-2644 GCF_050175855.1 Piscinibacter sp. | reverse complement strand
CAATACCGCCGTCACCCAGCTCGACCAGATGACCCAGCAGAACGCCGCGCTGGTCGAGCAGTCCGCCGCCGCTGCCGAATCGCTCCGGGAACAGGCTCAGCGCCTGAACCAGGTGGTCGGCACCTTCCGCGTCGACGCCGCCCACGCCTGAACCCCATTCCAACCCACCAGCCAGCGAGAACCACCATGGACATGATCACCGACGCCCAGCACGTGGCAGCGCACGAGGCGGCCCGCGCCCAGACGCATGCCGGCGGGGAGTTCCTCACCTTCCGCCTCGGCGCCGAGGAGTACGGCATCGACATCCTGCGCGTGCAGGAGATCCGCTCCTACGAGCAACCCACCCGCATCGCCAACGCACCGCACTTCATCAAGGGCGTGGTCAACCTGCGCGGCGTCATCGTCCCCATCGTCGACCTGCGCATGAAGCTCGGTTGCGAGTCCGCCGAGTACAACGCCTTCACCGTCGTCATCGTGCTCAACGTCAAGGGCCGCGTGGTCGGCGCCGTCGTCGACTCCGTCTCCGACGTGCTCGAGCTCGGCTCGGCCTCCATCAAGCCCGCCCCGGAGATGTCCAGCGCCGTCGACGCCAGCTACATCACCGGCATCGGCGCCATCAAGAGCGGCTCCGGCGACGACGCCTCCGAGCGCATGCTCATCCTCATGGACATCGAGGCCCTCATGGCCTCCGCCGACATGGGGCTGATCAACGAGCTGCACTGAGCGCTCGCTTGAGCTGGATCAAGAAGGCCGCCCGAGGGCGGCCTTCTTCGTTGGCGGGCTGCCAAACGCATCACGCGGCGCCTGGCGACAGGCTCCATTTCCGACCCGGCCGGCCGATAAGTTGCCAAGCGCATCACTTTTCGAGGTACCGACCATGGACATGATCACCGACGCCCAGCACGTGGCAGCGCACGAGGCGGCCCGCGCCCAGACGCATGCCGGCGGGGAGTTCCTCACCTTCCGCCTCGGCGCCGAGGAGTACGGCATCGACATCCTGCGCGTGCAGGAGATCCGCTCCTACGAGCAACCCACCCGCATCGCCAACGCACCGCACTTCATCAAGGGCGTGGTCAACCTGCGCGGCGTCATCGTCCCCATCGTCGACCTGCGCATGAAGCTCGGTTGCGAGTCCGCCGAGTACAACGCCTTCACCGTCGTCATCGTGCTCAACGTCAAGGGCCGCGTGGTCGGCGCCGTCGTCGACTCCGTCTCCGACGTGCTCGAGCTCGGCTCGGCCTCCATCAAGCCCGCCCCGGAGATGTCCAGCGCCGTCGACGCCAGCTACATCACCGGCATCGGCGCCATCAAGAGCGGCTCCGGCGACGACGCCTCCGAGCGCATGCTCATCCTCATGGACATCGAGGCCCTCATGGCCTCCGCCGACATGGGACTGATCAACGAGCTGCACTGAGTTTCGCCTGAAGGATTCGAGCCATGACAACACACTCCCATTCCGTTGCCGACAGCGCATCCAGCCTGGGCCGCACGGCCGACCGGATCATGCTGGTCACGCTGGTCGCCTTCTCCGCCGCGGCGCTGGCCATCGGCCAGTACTACGGCTCGCTGGGTCTGGCGGCCGGCATCTCGCTGGCACTGCTGGCGCTCGGCGGCTTCACCTACGCGAGCGCCGCCGGCTCGCTGGCCTCGCGCCTGGTGCTGGCGGTGTGCGTGGCCTCGTCGGTGGCGCTGCACATTCACCTCGGCCGCGGCACGCTGGAGTTCCACTTCGGCGTATTCGTCACGCTGGCGCTGCTGCTGGTCTACCGCGACTGGCGGCCGATCGTCGCCACGGCGGCCTTCTTCGCCGTGCACCACGTCGCCTTCGACCGCATGCAGGCTGCGGGCCTCGGCGTCTACTGCACGCCGGAGCCCAACTTCCTGAAGATCGTCATGCACGCCGCCTACGTGGTGCTGCAGACCTCGCTGGAAGTATGGATCGCCGTCCGCATGGCGGCGCTGGCGAAACAGGGCGACGAACTGACCGCGCTGGTGCACGAGGTCGAGGCCGACGGCCAGATCTCGCTCGACCTCACCCACGTCCCCGCCACGACCGCAGGTGCGATCGCGCTCAAGCAGGCGCTCGGTCGCGTGCAGCAGACGCTGCTGCAGGTGCGCGAATCGGCCGGCAGCGTGAACACGGCCAGCGACGAGATCGCCACCGGCAACCACGATCTCTCCGCCCGCACCGAGCAGGCCGCCAGCAACCTGCAGGAGACGGCCAGCGCGATGGAGCAGCTGACCGCCACCGTGCGCAACAGCGCTGATTCGGCCGTTCAGGCCAACCAGCTCGCGGCCTCCGCCGCCGAGGTGGCCCAGCGCGGTGGCTCGGTCGTCTCCCAGGTGGTCTCCACCATGGACGAGATCAACGCCAGCTCCAAGAAGATCTCCGACATCATCGGCGTCATCGACGGCATCGCCTTCCAGACCAACATCCTGGCCCTGAACGCCGCCGTCGAGGCCGCCCGCGCCGGCGAGCAGGGCCGCGGCTTCGCCGTCGTCGCCTCCGAGGTTCGCTCGCTGGCCCAGCGCAGCGCCGAGGCCGCCCGCGAGATCAAGGGCCTGATCGGCGCCTCCGTCGACAAGGTCGAGGCCGGCTCGCGCCTGGTGTCGGACGCCGGCTCGACGATGAACGAGATCGTCG
>NZ_JBFXIO010000554.1:0-2645 GCF_050175855.1 Piscinibacter sp. | reverse complement strand
CCCTGGGCCATCTTGATCTGGATCTGATCGGCCGAGACGAGGTACTCGGTGGTCACGCCGAAGCGGCCGGAGGCCACCTGCTTGATCTTCGAGCGCAGCGAGTCGCCGGCCTTCATCACGTAGTCGGCCTCGATCACCTTGGCGCCGATCACCTCGCTGACCCTGGTGCCGTCGGCGATCGGGATGCCCTTGAGCTCGTTGCGGTAGCGCGCCGGATCCTCACCGCCCTCGCCGGTGTTGCTCTTGCCGCCGATGCGGTTCATCGCGATGGCCAGCGTCGAGTGCGCCTCGGTGGAGATCGAGCCGAGCGACATCGCGCCGGTGGCGAAGCGCTTGACGATCTCGGCCGCCGGCTCCACCTCGTCCAGCGGGATCGCCTTGCTCGGATCGACCTTGAACTCGAACAGGCCGCGCAGCGTCATGTGGCGCTGCGACTGGTCGTTGATGATCTGTGCGTATTCCTTGTAGGTCTCGAACTGGTTGCCGCGCACGCTGTGCTGAAGCTTGGCAATCGCATCAGGCGTCCACATGTGCTCTTCGCCGCGCACGCGCCAGGCGTACTCACCGCCGGCCTCCAGCATGCCCTCCAGCACCGGGTCGCTGCCGAAGGCGGCGCGGTGCATGCGGATGGCTTCCTCGGCGACCTGGAACACGCCGATGCCGCCCACCTGGCTGGCCGTGCCGCGGAAATACTTCTCCACCAGCGGCTTGTCCAGGCCGATGGCCTCGAACAGCTGGGCGCCGCAGTAGCTCATGTACGTCGACACGCCCATCTTGGACATGATCTTCGACAGGCCCTTGCCGATCGCCTTCACGTAGTTGTAGATCGCCTTCTCGGCCGACAGCTCGCCCGGCAGATCCTTGTGCATCGCCGCCAGCGTTTCCATCGCCAAGTACGGATGCACGGCCTCGGCGCCGTAGCCCGCGAGCACGGCGAAGTGGTGCACCTCGCGCGCCGAGCCGGTCTCGACGACCAGGCCGGCGGTGGTGCGCAGGCCCTCGCGCACCAGGTGCTGGTGGATGGCCGACAGCGCCAGCAGTGCCGGGATCGCGATGTTCTCGCGGTCCATCGCCCGGTCGCTGATGATCAGGATGTTGTGGCCGGTGGCGATGGCGTCCACCGCCTCCGCGCACAGCGAAGCAAGCTTGGCCTCGACGCCCTCGTCGCCCCAGGCCAGCGGGTAGGTGATGTCGAGCACGTGCGTCTTGAACTTCGCGCTGGTGTGCTTCTCGATCTGGCGCAGGCGCGCCATGGCCTCGAAGTCGAGGATGGGCTGGCCCACCTCGAGGCGCATCGGCGGGTTCACCGCGTTGATGTCCAGCAGGTTCGGCTTCGGGCCGATGAAGCTGTTCAGGCTCATCACGATGGCCTCGCGGATCGGGTCGATCGGCGGGTTCGTGACCTGTGCGAACAGCTGCTTGAAGTAGTTGTACAGCGGCTTGTTCTTGTCGGAGAGCACGGCCAGCGGCGAGTCGTTGCCCATCGAGCCGATCGCCTCCTCGCCGGCGGTGGCCATCGGCGCGAGCAGGAACTTGATGTCTTCCTGCGTGTAGCCGAAGGCCTGCTGGCGGTCGAGCAGCGATTCCTTGAACGCCGGGGCGTCCGTGCCGGCGGGCAGCTCCTCGAGCTTGACGCGCACGCTCTCGATCCACTGGCGATACGGCTTGGCCGAGGCGAACTGCGCCTTCAGTTCCTCGTCGTCGACGATGCGGCCCTGCTCGAAGTCGATCAGGAACATCTTGCCCGGCTGCAGGCGCCACTTGCGCACGATGCGGTTCTCCGGAATGGGCAGCACACCGGACTCGGAGGCCATCACCACCAGGTCGTCGTCGGTGACGATGTAGCGCGCCGGACGCAGGCCATTGCGATCGAGCGTGGCACCGATCTGCTTGCCGTCCGTGAACACCATCGCGGCCGGGCCGTCCCACGGCTCCAGCATCGCGGCGTGGTACTCGTAGAAGGCGCGGCGGCGCTCGTCCATCAGCTCGTGCTGCTCCCACGCCTCGGGGATCATCATCATCGCCGCATGCGCGAGCGGGTAGCCCGACATCGTCAGCAGCTCGAGCGCGTTGTCGAAGGTGGCAGTGTCGCTCTGGCCCTCGAAGCTGATCGGGTAGAGCTTCTTCAGGTCGTCGCCGAGCACGGGCGACTTCATCACGCCCTCGCGGGCGCGCATCCAGTTGAAGTTGCCCTTGACGGTGTTGATCTCGCCGTTGTGCGCCACCATGCGGTACGGGTGCGCGAGCGGCCACTCGGGGAAGGTGTTGGTCGAGAAGCGCTGGTGCACCAGCGCGAGCGCCGAGACCGTGCGCGGATCCTGCAGGTCCTTGAAGTACTTGCCGACCTGGTCGGCCAGCAGCAGGCCCTTGTAGATGATCGTGCGGCAGCTCATGCTGGGCACGTAGTACTCGCGGCTGTGGGTCAGCTTCAGGCGCTGGATCGCCGCGGAAGCCGTCTTGCGGATCACGTACAGCTTGCGCTCCAGCGCATCGGGCACGATCACGTCGGGGCCGCGGCCGATGAAGATCTGGCGCATCACCGGCTCCTTGGCGCGCACGGTGGGCGACATCGGCATCTCGGTGTCGACCGGCACGTCGCGCCAGCCGAGCAGCACCTGGCCCTCGGCCTTCACCGCGCGCTCGAG
>NZ_JBFXIO010000553.1:0-2648 GCF_050175855.1 Piscinibacter sp. | reverse complement strand
ACTGCGCGATCACGCCGGCATCCTCGAGCGCCTTCACGCGCCTTAGGCAGGCCGATGGCGACAGGTGGACACGCTGCGCCAGCTCCTGGTTGGAGATGCGGCCCTCGTGCTGGAGCACCTCCAGGATGGCCCGATCGATCGAATCCAGTTGCACGTCGGAGGCTTTGCTTCGCATCTTCTGCGCTGTTCTCCATACTTCATCGAATCATATTGCATGCGCGAGGGTGAACCCGGCGCGATTGCGCAAGCACATTGCGCCGGGGTTTCTCTAGACTCGACCCGTGCTCGATTGCACACTCGGTCGCATCGAGAACCAAGGAATCCAGGAGAGCCACGACATGAACAAAGCCATCGATCCCGCCGTGCTGGCGGTGGCCCAGGAGGGCTCGGTGCACCCCCACGCGATGGACGCCTACTGGATGCCGTTCACGGCCAACCGCCAGTTCAAGAAGGCGCCTCGCCTGCTGGCCAAGGCCAAGGACATGCACTTCTGGACGCCCGAGGGCCGCCAGATCCTCGACGGCATCGCCGGCCTGTGGTGCGTGAACGCCGGCCATGCGCGGCCGAAGATCGTGCAGGCCATCGCCGAGCAGGCCGCTGAGCTCGACTACGCACCGCCCTTCAACATGGCGCACCCCAAGGCCTTCGAACTGGCGGAGCGCCTGGTGCAGCTCACCCCCGCCGGCCTGAACAAGGTGTTCTTCACCAACTCCGGCTCGGAAGCGGTGGATACCGCGCTGAAGATGGCCATCGCCTACCACCGCGCCCGCGGCGAAGGCACGCGCACCCGGCTGATCGGCCGTGAGCGCGGCTACCACGGCGTGAATTTCGGCGGCATCTCGGTCGGCGGCATCGTCGGCAACCGCAAGCTTTTCGGCCCCGCACTGGGCGGCGTCGACCACCTGCGCCACACGCACGACCTGGCGCGCAACGCCTACTCGCGCGGCGTGCCGGAATACGGCGCCGAACTGGCCGACGACCTCGAGCGCATGGTGGCGCTGCACGACGCCTCGACCATCGCGGCGGTGATCGTCGAGCCGGTGGCCGGCTCCACCGGCGTGCTGCTGCCGCCCAAGGGCTACCTCGAGCGGCTGCGCGCGATCTGCGACAAGCACGGCATCCTGCTGATCTTCGACGAGGTCATCACCGGCTTCGGCCGCCTGGGCTCGCCGTTCGCGGCGCAGCACTTCGGCGTCACGCCCGACCTGATGACGGTGGCCAAGGGCATCAGCAACGGCTGCGTGCCGATGGGCGCGGTGTTCTGCAAGCAGCAGATCCACGACGTCTTCATGACCGGCCCCGAGCACCTGATCGAGTTCACCCACGGCTACACCTACTCGGCCCACCCGCTGGCCTGCGCGGCGGCACTGGGCACGCTGGACACCTATGCCGAGGAAGGCCTGCTGACGCGCGCCGCGCAGATGGCGCCGCACTTCGAGGAGGCGCTGCACTCGTTGAAGGGATCGCGCCACGTCATCGACGTGCGCAATATCGGCCTGGTGGGCGGCGTGGAGCTCGAGTCGATCCCGGGCCAGCCGGGCAAGCGCGCCTTCGACATCTTCCTCGAGTGCTGGCAGCGCGGCGTGCTGATCCGCACCACCGGAGACACGATCGCCTTCTCGCCGCCGCTGATCATCGAGAAGCAGCACATCGACCAGCTCGTCGGCACGCTCGCCGACGTGCTGAAGACCGCGGCCTGACCAGGCATTTATGTCGCTGCTCGAGACCGACCTCGAACTCACGAAGAACTCCTACTACGCGGCCACGGCGCCGCGTCGGCAGCGCTTCCCCGCGCTGCAGTCGAACGTCGATGCCGACGTGGCCGTGGTGGGCGGTGGCCTGGCCGGCCTGTCGGCCGCCATCGAGCTCGCCGACCGCGGCTACCGGGTGGTGGTGCTGGAGGCGCGCCAGGTCGGATGGGGCGCCTCGGGCCGCAATGGCGGGCAGGCGATTGCCGGGCTGGCCTGCGATCAGTCAGTGGTCGAGTCGCAACTCGGCCGCGACGATGCCCGGCGCGTGTGGGACATGACGATGGAAGCGCTGCGCCTGATCGGGCAGCGGCGCGAACGCTTCGGCATCGACTGCGACTGGCGCGGCGGCTACCTCGGCCTGGCCGTCAACGAGCGCAAGGCGCGCGAACTGCGCGCCTGGCACGACCAGATGCAGCGCGACTACGGCTACGAGACGCGCTGGATCGCACCGCAGGAGATGCAGCACTGGATCGCCAGCCCGCGCTTCCACAGTGGCATCCATGACCCCAGGGGCGGCCACCTGCACCCGCTCAAGTACAGCATGGGCCTGGCCGCCGCGGCCGCCTCGCTGGGCGTGCGCATCCACGAGGATTCCGGCGTCACCGCCATCGAGCCGGGACGCGTGGCCAAGGTGCGCACGGCGCAAGGCGGCGTCAGCGCCTCTCACGTGCTGCTGGCCGGCAACGTCTACCTGCAGGGCCTCGCGCCGGCGCTGGAATCGCGGGTGATGCCGGTCGGCACCTACATCGTCACCTCAGAGCCGATCGACCCGAAGCTCGCCGAATCGCTGATCCCTTCCGGCTCGGCGGTGTGCGACACCAACTTCGTGCTCGACTACTTCCGACCGACCGTCGACCACCGCATGCTCTACGGCGGCCGGGTGAGCTACAGCACCGC
>NZ_JBFXIO010000552.1:0-2669 GCF_050175855.1 Piscinibacter sp. | reverse complement strand
GCGTCATCGTGCCGTTCGCGCTCGCCGACAGCGGTAGTCGGTGGCATGTCCGCGCGTACGACAGGCGCTCCAACGAATTCCGCGACTTCGTGTTGGCCCGCATCGCCGATGCCCGCTTCGATGGCGAACCGATCGTCGACGAGGAGCTGCCGGAGCACGACATCCAGTGGAACCGAGTCGTCGAGCTGGAGCTGGTGCCGCACCCTGCAAACATGAGGAACCCGGACACCATCGAGGCCGAGTACGGCATGAGCGACGGTGTTCGACTCGTTCGCGTTCGGGCGGCGCTCGTCGGATACATGCTCCGGCGCTGGAATGTGGACTGCACGCCGGATCACAGTCTTCGCGGCGGGGAGAACCACCTCTGGCTAAAGAACCGCCAGGCCCTCTATGGCGTCACAAACCTGATGCTTGCACCGGGCTACGGCGAACCGAGCAATGAACGGTGACCGCCATGTCGATCACCCGCACCGGCATTCCCGCTGACCGTCACGACCGAAAGGAGCCCCACCATGCCTAAACCCCCCGCCAACCACGGCAAGCAATGGACGTCTGCCGATGTTAAGCAACTAAAGCAGCTCGCCAAAGACAACACACCCACGCGCGTCATCGGCCTGAAGATGGGCCGCACCGAAGACGCCGTGCGCGCCAAGGCAGGCGAGAACGACGTATCCCTCAAACCCACCAACCAGTCGCCATACAACCGGCGCAAGCCCTGATCCATCGGGACCGGAACGACAAGGGGCGCACCGTGCTGAAGCTTGAACAGATCCAGAAGAACGCGGCGATCTCGGGCCTGGAGCCCGGGCAGGTGGTGCGCATCGTCACCACCGAGCTGGTCGGTGACAACGCCCTGACCGTCTACTACAAGACCGCCGACGGCAAGCTGCTGGAGCGGATGCTGTTCCGCACCGACGAGGCCAAGCTGTCGCTGGCTGAGTCAGGGCGCCCCTGGGCCTTCGATGCGCCGGGCGAGGAGTTCAAGCTCGCGGCCGAGGCCTACCGGATCAACCTGGCCCACCTCTTCGATCCGATGATGGCGGTGCACACGTCGAACGTGGAGCCGCTGCCGCACCAGATCACGGCCGTCTACGAGTCGATGCTGCCGCGCCAGCCGCTGCGCTACGTGCTGGCAGACGACCCCGGCGCCGGCAAGACCATCATGGCCGGCCTGTTCATCCGTGAACTGCTGATGCGCGCCGATGCCAAGCGCGTGCTGATCGTCGCCCCCGGCAGCCTGGTCGAGCAGTGGCAGGACGAAATGTTCGAGAAGTTCGGCCTGACGTTCTCGCTGTTCTCGCGCGAGCAGGTCGAGCAGTCCCGCAGCGGCAATCCCTTTGACGACATCGACCTGATGGTCGCCCGCGTCGACCAGCTTTCCCGAGCCGAAGACCTGCAGGAAAAGCTGCGCCTATCTCACTGGGATCTGGTGGTCGTCGACGAAGCGCACAAGCTGTCGGCCAGCTACTTCGGCAACAAGATCACCAAGACCAAGCGCTTCCAGCTGGGCGAGTTGCTGGGCTCGATCACGCGGCACTTCCTGCTGATGACCGCCACGCCGCACAACGGTAAGGAAGAAGACTTCCAGCTCTTCATGTCGCTGCTGGACGCTGACCGCTTCTACGGCAAGTTCCGCGACGGCGCGCACAAGGTGGACGTCTCCGATCTCATGCGCCGCATGGTCAAAGAGGACCTGCTCAAGTTCGACGGCACCCCGCTGTTCCCGGAGCGCCGGGCCTACACCTGCAACTACGCGCTGTCCGATCTCGAAGCCGCGCTCTACGCCGCCGTCACGGACTACGTGAAGACCGAGTTCGCGCGGGCCGATCAACTGGCGGACGGCGGCCGAAAAGGCACTGTCGGCTTCGCCCTGACTTCGCTGCAGCGCCGGCTCGCGTCCAGCCCCGAGGCCATCTACCAGTCGCTCAAGCGTCGCCGCAACAAGCTCAAGCGCCGGGTCGAGGAAGAGAAGCTGGGCCAGCGCGGCAGGTCGCTTGCCGAGACGCTCGTCGGCACGGGTACCAACGGTGTGCCAGACGACATTTGGGAGTCGGCCGACGCGCTGTCGCCCGACGACTACGAGAACTTCGAAGAAGCGGTCGTCGACCAGGCCACGGCCGCCCAGACCATCCAGGAGCTCGAGGCCGAAATCATCATCCTCGAAGACCTGGAAGAGCAGGCCCGCAAGGTCGTGCACTCCGGCCAGGACCGCAAGTGGGACGAGCTGTCTCGCCTGCTGCAAGACACGCCCGAAATGCACGATTCCGTGGGTCGCCAGCGCAAGCTGATCATATTCACCGAGCACCGTGACACGCTGAACTACCTGGTCACCAAGATCCGCGGCCTGATCGGCAGCGAGGAGGCCGTGGTGATGATCCACGGCGGCGTGAAGCGCGAAGAACGCCGCAAGGTGCAGGAGTTGTTCCGCAACGACCCGGCCGCGCGCGTGCTCGTCGCCACTGACGCGGCCGGCGAAGGCGTGAACCTGCAGAACGCCAACCTGATGGTCAACTACGACCTGCCCTGGAACCCCAACCGCCTGGAGCAGCGCTTTGGCCGCATCCACCGCATCGGCCAGACAGAGATCTGCCACCTGTGGAACATGGTGGCTTCCGAGACGCGCGAGGGCGACGTCTTCCAGCGGCTGTTCGAGAAGCTGGAGATACAGC
>NZ_JBFXIO010000551.1:0-2672 GCF_050175855.1 Piscinibacter sp. | reverse complement strand
AAGCCGCGAACCGCCGTACTCGACCTCTTCGCGTATGGCCTCGATCCTCAGGCCCTTCAGATCGAAGATGACGCCGTCGTCGACCTCGATGGCCATGATTTCGCGGAACGTACCCAGCAGCGCATCTGCCGCGGCGTCACCGAAGCCAAGCAGGTCCACATCGCGTGTCGCACGGTGCGGCTCGTCGAACCAGGTGGCCAGCAGCATCGCACCCTTCAGCACGAAGCGCTCGCGGTGAGGCGAGAGGCTCAGCCGATGCAGCAGGCGCTCCAGCGCGTACCGCGTGAGAAGCAGTTCCATGGGCGTGCCGCGTGCATGCGCCAGGTTCAACAGGCGTTGACGCACGGACGCGCCGACGTTGCGGGCGCGATCAGGCATCGCTGGTGAGCGCCATCACGTAGGGCTCCATCGTGGCCCACACGCCTATGGCCTTCGCTTCCCGAGTGATCTCTGCAGGCGTGGCCTTGCGCTGCCGCAGTGCCTGCCTCAGGCCCTCGATCGCCAGCGCATCGCCTACCGTGCGGCGGTAGCGGAAGAGGTCGGCTACCGTCTTGGCCACGCCGAACACGGGCACTGAGGTTCCGGCGATCTTCTTGTGCTCGACGCCGCGACGCAGAAGCTCGTCGGAGAACCGGGCGATGCGGATCGGCGGGTAGGTGACTCGGGGACGCCAGTCCTTGCGCCCGATGGCGATCCAGACCTTTGGCGGCATCTGGTCCGTGAGGCCGTGGAATGCCAGGGCTGAGGCGAGGCAGATGACACCCTTGGGCACCAGCCGCGCTGCCTCGGCCAGGGACTGCTGCGCATCGAGCTCGGCATCGGGAAGCTGATAGAGCCCTCGGGCAAGGCGCACCACCTCGCCGGCGCGCTCCATGCGGCTGATCGTGGTGGCCGTGATGCCTGCCGCGTTGAACTCCGCAAGCCGAGTCATCCCCCGGCGCCGTAGCAGCACCAGCGCCTTGGTGCGCTGCGTGGAGGCGTAGGCTGCGGGCATGGTATGAATCCTCGGTCGAACGAAGCAATCGTCCGAGGGTTTATACCACTCTGGCGTGGACGGGAGCAACTGACCGTTCATCGCAACTCCACCGCAGATTCGACTGGACTTGGGTGATGTGGATGCCGGGGCGGAAGCGATGGCATGGCTTCGCTCGATGGATTCCATCGCCACACGGGAACGGAAGGATCGCCCGCATGAATCTGCTGCTTGCTGCCCTCGATGCCCGAGTGATCGACGAAGAGCAACGGTGCCGAACCCGCGCAGTCGGTCAGCGTTGCGCTGGCGATCTCGCTCCCTGCACCCAGGTTGTAGCGAAGCCCCTTCACGAAGGATCGCCCATCGACCACCAGTCGATCAACGAGCTGTTTCTCGAACCCGTCTTCGACCGGCAGCCAATGCCGTGTGGTCGGCATCAGCGACAACTCCACTATGGTGGGGATCCCCGCCATTGCGACGCTGAAGGTCGCGATCATCACCATGTGGATGTCCTCGGCGGCACCCCAGAGTGCCAGCTCGCGCTCGAAGCGCCGAGCCAGGCGGCGATAGATCCTCTCGTCCAATGCGAAGGCCTGGTCAGGCACATGTTTCACCACAGCCTTGAAGCCATAGCGCGCAGGCACGATCTCCTTGATCTCCGCAATCGTCAGCATCAACTGCTGCTGCTTGCCAGGGACTGCGACGGCCTGAGACCAAAGCGAGATCCGCCTGGCGTTGATCGCGTCGCGCTGCTCGACCGAATAGACCTCAGGGATGTAGAGACGGGAACGCAGTGAGCCTCCGCGAGCGACCTTGTCCTCGGCGGCCAAGAGCAGGTGCTTGCGCACCGTGCCCCAGGTTCGTTTCCCGGCAAACCCCGGATGCCAGCGCGTCAGCTCGGCCTGGTCCCACAGGTAGTGCAGCAGGCCCCGCAACGAGAGCTTGGCGCCGTCGCTGGTGACGCTGTCGCTGTAGCCGCCCGCAGGCGGCATCTGCGATCGGCCGGGCATCTTGGCCAGCGGGAAGTCCAGCTTCAGCGTGGTTTCGCCGGTGGCCGGGTCCTCGGTGATCGCGCTGCCCAGCACCTGCCCCAGGCCGGAGAACTCGGCCGGTGGTTCGTACGACGGGCAGTCTGGCTCGTGGTGGCTTCCCGTGTCGGGCATGCGCTTGACGATGTAGCCCCCGCCCAGTCGCGCCACGTACATCTCGACGCCTTCGGCTTGGCATAGGCACCGCGGACGCTGGTGGGAGGCGTGTGCGTCGGCAATGGCGTCGGCGAAGCCTCGCGACCCGATCTCGAAGCGACGTCCGGCGATCTCGTAGACCGCCGCCGGTGCCGTGATGCCTTGAGCCGGAATCTCCACCGCCGTGGCCTCATCGCACAGGCGCTGGTGCGGCGCGGTCGCGCGTGCGCTGCATTTCGGGCGTCGGCATGACGACGGGCCGCTGCGACGGAGCCGCCTTATCGTAGACCTTGACCTTCGGCACCTGGCCATCGCGGATGCGCTGCGCGAGCTTCTCGGTTGCCGCGGCCATCACGGCCGCGCGCTGCTTCTCCGGCACCTTCTTGGCGACCAGCACCGCCTCGATGGCGGCGAGCACGGCCTTGCGGCCACCGCTGCCTCGGGCCGACGCCTTGTCGGTGGGGGCTGCCGCCCCGGCGCCAGCGTCGCGGGCCGGCTCGATGCGGTTGACCAGG
>NZ_JBFXIO010000550.1:0-2680 GCF_050175855.1 Piscinibacter sp. | reverse complement strand
CGGCGCGCCGATCAGGCGGGCCACCGAGTGCTTCTCCATGAACTCGCTCATGTCCAGGCGGATCAGGTGCTCCTCGCTGTCGAACAGGAACGCGGCCAGCGCCTTGCACAGCTCGGTCTTGCCGACGCCGGTGGGGCCGAGGAAGAGGAACGAGCCGGTCGGCCGGTTCGGATCCGACAGGCCCGAGCGGGCGCGGCGGATGGCGTTGGACACGGCGACGATGGCCTCGTCCTGCCCGACCACGCGTTCGTGCAGCTTGGCTTCCATCTGCAGCAGCTTGTCGCGCTCGCCCTGCATCAGCTTGGACACCGGGATGCCGGTGGCGCGCGCCACCACCTCGGCGATCTCCTCGGCGCCAACCATGGTGCGCAGCAGCTGCGGCTTGCCACCGCCCTTCTTGCCGGACTCCTTGGCCTGCGCGTCCTTGAGCTTCTTCTCCAGCTCCGGCACCTTGCCGTACTGCAGCTCGGCCACCTTGTCGAAGTTGCCCTTGCGCTTGTACTCCTCGATCTGGAAGCGCATCCTGTCGATCTCTTCCTTGATGTGCGCGGAGCCCTGCGCGGTGGCCTTCTCGGCCTTCCAGATCTCCTCCAGGTCCGCGTACTCGCGCTCGAGCTTGGTGATCTCACCCTCGATCAGGCCGAGGCGCTTGATGGAGGCCTCGTCCTTCTCCTTCTTCACCGCCTCACGCTCGATCTTCAGCTGGATCAGCCGCCGGTCGAGCTTGTCCATCGCCTCCGGCTTGGAGTCGATCTCGATCTTGATCTTGGAGGCGGCCTCGTCGATCAGGTCGATCGCCTTGTCGGGCAGGAAGCGGTCGGTGATGTAGCGGTGGCTCAGCTCGGCCGCGGCGACGATCGCCGGGTCGGTGATCTCCACGCCATGGTGCACCTCGTACTTCTCCTGCAGGCCGCGCAGGATGGCGATGGTGGCCTCCACGGTCGGCTCGCCGACGAGGATCTTCTGGAAGCGGCGCTCCAGCGCGGCATCCTTCTCGATGTACTTGCGGTATTCGTCGAGCGTGGTCGCGCCGATGCAGTGCAGCTCGCCGCGTGCCAGCGCCGGCTTGAGCATGTTGCCGGCGTCCATCGCGCCCTCGGCCTTGCCGGCGCCGACCATGGTGTGCAGTTCGTCGATGAAGACGATGGTCTGGCCGGCGTCCTGCGAAAGCTCCTTCAGGACGTTCTTCAGCCGCTCCTCGAACTCGCCGCGGTACTTGGCGCCCGCCAGCAGCAGCGCCATGTCGAGCACCAGCACCCGCTTGCCCTTGAGCGAATCGGGCACCTCGCCGGCAACGATGCGCTGCGCCAGCCCCTCGACAATGGCCGTCTTGCCCACGCCCGGCTCGCCGATCAGCACCGGGTTGTTCTTGGTACGACGCTGCAGCACCTGGATGGCACGGCGGATCTCGTCGTCGCGGCCGATCACCGGGTCGAGCTTGCCCAGGCGGGCGCGCTCGGTCAGGTCGAGCGTGTATTTCTTCAGCGCCTCGCGCTGGCCCTCGGCCTCCGGCGAATCGATCTTCTGGCCGCCGCGCACCGCCTCGATGGCGGCTTCCAGCCCCTTGCGGTTCAGGCCATGCCCGCGCACCACGCCGGCCAGGTCGGTCTTGGCGTCGGACAGAGCCAGCAGGAACATCTCGCTGGCGATGTACTGGTCACCGCGCTTGCTGGCTTCCTTCTCGGCGGACTGCAGCAGCGAGACCAGGTCGCGCCCGGCGCCCACCGGCTCGCCACCCTGCACCTGGGGCAACCCATTCAGCGCCGTGTCCACCGCCGTCTGCAGGGCCGGCAGCCGCACGCCGGCGCGCTCCAGCAACGCGCGCGGTCCATCGTCCTGCGCCAGCATGGCCGCGAGCACGTGCACCGGCTCGATGTACGGGTTGTCGCGGGTCACCGCGAGGCTCTGGGCCTCGGCGAGGGCCTGCTGGAACTGGCTGGTCAACTTGTCCTGTCGCATGGGAAAAACCTCCGATTGCGACCGATCTGAGGCGGTCCACCCGCCATTTCAAGGGACGCCCACCCGGCGCCCGTGAGCCAGATCAACCGAGCAGCGAGTCCAGCAGCTTGAAGCCGATCGCAGCGCAGGCCAGCGCGCCCAGCACGTGGGCCAGCGTGTGTCCTGCGGCCAGCGCCCACTGGCCGCGTTGCAGCATCAGCAGAGATTCGGCCGAGAAGGCCGAGAACGTGGTCAGCCCGCCGAGGAAGCCGGTGATCAGCAGCAGCCGCAGCAGTTCATCGGGGCTGCGTTCGAACCAGGCCAGCGCCAGGCCGATCAGCAGGCCGCCCACGCAGTTGACGAACAGCGTGCCGAGCGGAAACCCGGCCCAGCGCGCGTTGAGCCACAGCCCGGCGCCCCAGCGCGCCAGCGCGCCCACGGCCGCGCCGGCCGCCACCGCCAGCACCTGCGCGCCGACGGCTGCCGTGCTCACCCGGCCGTTCCCGCGTTGCCCGAGGCGATGCCCCAGCGCGCCAGCGCGGCGTCATCGCTGACGCGGGCGTCGACCCAGCGCGCGCCCTCCGGCGTGGTCTCCTTCTTCCAGAACGGCGCCTGAGTCTTCAGGTAGTCCATCAGGAACTCGCAGGCCTGGAAGGCGGCGCCGCGGTGCGCCGAGGTCACCACCACCAGCACGATCTGGTCGAGCGGCGCGAGCGGCCCGACGCGGTGGACGACCCGCGCC
>NZ_JBFXIO010000549.1:0-2681 GCF_050175855.1 Piscinibacter sp. | reverse complement strand
CCGTACACCTGCGCGATCTCGGCGATCGTGCACAGGCGCTCGGGGTGCTGGCCGACGTACATGAGCAGGCGCAGCGAGTAATCCGTCATCGCGGTGAGTCGCATCAGGCCTCCGAAAAAGATATACTCCGCGCATATCTTAACGCAAGCCATGAGCAGTTCGAGCGGATCCTCACTGGGCGCTACGCAGCCAGTGCACTTCGTGCCGATGTACCAGAAGCACACGAAGATCTATGCGCGTTCCGTGCGCGGGCTGTATGCGCGCCTGCGCTGGCTGATCGTGGCGCTGACGCAATCGGTCTTCCTCGGCCTGCCGTGGTTGCAGTGGAACGGCCGCCAGGCCGTGTGGTTCGACCTGGAGTCGCCGCGCTTCTACGTCTTCGGCCTCGTCCTGCAGCCACAGGACCTGATCTTCCTCGCCGCGCTGCTGGTGATCGCCGCACTGGCGCTGTTCTTCTTCACCGCCGTGGCGGGCCGGTTGTGGTGCGGCTATTCCTGCCCACAGACGGTGTACAGCGAGATCTACCAGTGGATCGAGCTGAAGACCGAGGGCGACCGCCACCAGCGGATCAAGCGCGATGGCATGCCCTGGAGCGCGGGCAAGCTCGGCCGCAAGGGCGCCAAGCACGCGCTGTGGATCGCCGCGGCACTGGCCGCGGGCTTCACGCTGGTGGGCTACTTCGTGCCGATCCGCGAACTCGGGCCGCACCTGGCAGAGGTTGGCATCGTCTCGTGGCCGGCCTTCTGGATGCTGTTCTACGCCGCCATGCTGTACGGCAACGCCGGCTGGATGCGCGAGCAGATCTGCATCTACATGTGCCCCTATGCGCGCATCCAGAGCACGCTGATCGACGGCGACTCGCTGGTCATCGCCTACGACAGCGCGCGGGGCGATCCGCGCGGGGCGCGTCCGCGCCGCACCGATCCGGCCGCGGTCGGCCTGGGCAGTTGCACCGACTGCACGATGTGCGTGCAGGTCTGCCCGGCCGGCATCGACATCCGCAATGGCCTGCAGAACGAGTGCATCGGCTGCGCGGCCTGCATCGACGCCTGCGACGACGTGATGCGCAAGATGGACTATCCCACCGGCCTGATCCGCTACGCCACGTCCAACGGCGTGGCCCAGGGCCTCGGGCGCGGGGAGATGCTGCGCCGCGTGCTGCGGCCCCGCGTGCTGGCCTATGGTGCGCTGCTGACGGCCGCGGGCGCCGCTTTCGCCGTCGGCCTGGCCACGCGTTCGCCGGTGCACATGGACGTGATCCGCGATCGCGGCGTGATGGCGCGCATCGGCGAAGACGGCCAGGTGCTGAACCTCTACCGCGTGCAGTTGACCAACCGCACCGAGCGCGCCGCGCACTATCGACTGGGCGTCGACGGCCTGCCGGGCCTCTTCGTCGAAGGGCAGCCGGATGTCGCGATGGCGCCGGGCGAAGCAAAGTCGATGATCGTCACGCTGGCCATCCCGCCGATGTCCGCACAGGTCATGCAGCCGGGCGTGCAGGCCGTGGTGCTGACGCTGACCGAGCCCAGCCACAGCGAACCCACGCTGCGGGAAAAGACCACCTTCCTCGTCCCCCGCTGAGGGCTTCGACCATGGCCAAGAAGTTTCCGCAGCAGCCTGCCCATCCCGAGCGCAACTGCTGGGGCTGCGACCGCTACTGCGCTGCCGACGCGATGCTGTGCGGCAACGGCTCGGAGCGCACGCAGCATCCGATCGAACTGTTCGGCATCGAGTGGGCCCGCGCCTGCGGCGCGGAGTTCGCCGAGCCGGCCTCTGCCGACCCCCCTGCGACGGCTGCCTGAGCGGCTCAGCCCTTGGGCGCCGGCGGCACCGGCGTGCCCACCGGCTGGGCGCCGCCCGAGGGCACCACGGCCGGCGCGCGCGACACGCGCGTCTTGCCGCCGGTCGTGACGAGGATCACTGCGTCGCCCGGGTTGAAGGTCTCGTTGCCCTTGGCCTGAACGATGGCGCGGCGTTCGCCGTTGCGCAGTTGCACGAGGATTTCGAGCGCCTCCTCACGCGTGCCGGCGCGCTCGATCGCGTTGCCGATGACGGCGCCCGCCACGGCGCCGATCACGCCGACGGCCACCGCCTCGTGGCTGCCGCCCACCGATGAGCCGGCCACGCCACCAACCACCGCCCCGGAGACGCCGCCCACGCCGCTCTGGCTGCCTTCGACCACCACCGGGCGGACGGTCAGCACGGTGGCGTCCTGCACCTGCGACATGCGCTGTGCGTCGCTGCGCTGGATGACGTCGGGGCTGGTGGTCGAGCAGGCGGCCAGCGTGGCGACGACGGCCAGGGCGAGGAGGGACTTCTTCATGACGGGCTCCAGGGGCGGTTTGGACTGCGCAACGCCCTCACGGGCGGGCGCGTTGACCGGTTGATGTGTCGGCGCGCCGGCAGTTCCCCGGCGCGGTGTAAAGATGATTGTCGGCTGAGCGAACTCAACCGGCACGGCTCAGCCGTGCAGGCGGCTGGAGCGCGGCACGCTGGCCAGCAGGAACTCCATCTGGTCGGCCAGGATTCGCCGGCCGCGCAGGATCATGTCCTCGTGCAGGCTGGGACCGTAGGGCAGGTACAGCAGACCCATGCGCGCCTCTTCCGGCATGCGATTGCCCTTGCGGCCGTTGCAGGGCCGGCAGGCGGTGATGCAGTTCATCCAGCTGTCCAGCCCGCCG
>NZ_JBFXIO010000548.1:0-2682 GCF_050175855.1 Piscinibacter sp. | reverse complement strand
ACGTCGACGACGCCAGCCTGGCGCGCATCGGCCGCTGGCCCTGGCCGCGCGAGCGCATCGCGGCGCTCGCCGACGAACTCTTCCAGCGCCAGCGTGCGGCCGTGGTCGGCTTCGACCTGGCTTTCGCCGAGCCCGAGGCCGGTGACGCCGCGCTGGCGAGCGCGCTGACCGGGCGGCCGGCCGTGCTCGGCTACATCCTCACCAGCGGCCCCGGCGCGCAACGCACCGGCGTGCTGCCGGCGCCGCTGATCGAGCCAGGCGCCCTCGACGGGGTGCGGCCGGCCGTCACCCGCTGGAGCGGCCATGCCGCCAGCGTCGCGCCGCTGGCCGCTGCCGCGGGCGCTGCCGGATTCTTCAACGCCCTGCCCGACGTCGACGGCGTGGTCCGCAGCCTGCCGCTGGTGGCCGAGGTCGATGGCGCGCTGCGCGAGTCGCTGGCACTGGCGATGCTGCGCCGGGCCTCGGGTTCGCCGCAGGCCCTGCCGGTGCTCAGTGGCGACGTGCTCGCCGCCATCGAGCTGCAGCAGGGCAGCCACCGCCTGCGCATCCCGCTCGATGCCCGCGGCGCGGTGCGCGTGCCCTTCCGCGGGCCGGGCGGCCCGGCCGGTGGTTCTTTCGACTACGTGCCGGCCGCCGATGTGATCGACGGCAAGCTGCCGCCCGAAGCGCTGACCGGCAAGCTGGTGCTGGTGGGCTCCAGCGCGCCGGGCGTGTTCGACCTGCGCAGCACCCCGGTGGCGGCGGTCTACCCCGGCGTGGAGGTGCATGCCAGTGTGCTCTCGGGCCTGCTCGATGGCCGCGGGCCGCTAGTGCCCGACTGGGCCCGCGGCTACGAGGTGGCGCAGCTGCTCGCGGTGACGGCGCTGCTGGCGCTGTTGTTGCCGCGAATGCGGCCAGCACGGGCTGCGGCAGCGACCGTGGTCCTGGCCGCCGCGCTGGTGCTGCTCGACCAGTGGCTGTACCGGCACCACGGCCTGGCGCTGCCGCTGGCCTCGGCGCTGCTGCTGACGGCGCTGGTCTATGCCGGCATCACCGGCTGGGGCGTGGTGGTGGAAGGCGCGCGGCGCCGCCAGCTGGCGCGGCTGTTCGGTACCTACGTGCCGCCGGAGCTGGTGGAGCAGATGGCGCGCGACCCGCAGCGCTACGGCATGCAGGCCGAGAACCGCGTGCTGACCATCATGTTCTGCGACATGCGCAACTTCACGCGCGTCTCCGAGGCCTTGCCGCCCGAGGAGCTGCGTGCGCTGATCAACCGCTTCTTCTCGGCGATGACGCAGGAGATCCGCGCCCACCGCGGCACGCTCGACAAGTACATCGGCGACGCCATCATGGCCTTCTGGGGCGCGCCGGTGGCCGACGACGAGCATGCGCTGCACGCCGTTCAGGCGGCGCTGGCGATGCTCGGCCGGCTCGACGGGCTCAACCGCGAGCTGCGCGAGCGCGGCCTGCCGGAGATCGGCCTGGGCGTCGGCATCAACACCGGCCTCGTGTGCGTGGGCGACATGGGCTCCGACATCCGCCGCAGCTACACGGTGATGGGCGACGCGGTGAATCTTGCCTCGCGCATCGAGGCGCTCACCCGCGTCTACGGCATCGACATCGTGCTCGGCCCGGCCACGCAGGAAGCGATCGGCACGCGGCTGCCGCTGGTCGAGGTCGACCGCGTCCGCGTCAAGGGCAGACAACAGGCCGTGACGCTTTTCACGCGGGTCTCTCGGGCCCATGCGAACGATTCGCGCTTTGCGGAGGAAGTGCGACTTTGGAACCTTGCACTGGCGCACTACCGCCGGCAGGATGCCAAGCAGGCGCTGACTTCGCTGGCTGCCTTGCGTGACGGCTTCGGCGGTTCGGCGCTGGGCGGCCTGTACGGTCAGCTCGGCGAGCGCATCGCGCGCTGGTCACTCCAACCCGAGCCGCCCGAATGGGACGGCACCCGTACCTTCGACAGCAAATGATCGTCAAAGTCCTCGGCTGCTCAGGCGCCATCGCGGCCGGCTGCAGGACCACGTCCTTCCTGGTCGACGACGACGTGCTCGTCGATGCCGGCACCGGCGTCGGCGATCTCTCGCTCGAGGCGCTGGCGCGCATCGACCACATCCTCATCAGCCACTCGCACCTCGATCACGTGCTGGCCATCGGCTTGCTGGCCGACAGCGTGATGCGGGCGCGGCGCGCCGCGGGACGCGGGCCGATCAAGGTGCATGCCCTGCCCGAGACGCTGGCCGCGCTGCGCGAGCACATCTTCAACGGCGTGATCTGGCCCGACTTCACGCGCTTGCCCAGCGCGGAGCAGCCGGTGCTCCAGCTCGTGCCCTTCGCGGTGGGCAACCAGTTCGAGGTGGCCGGCAAGCGGGTGGAGGTGATCACGGCCTCGCACACCGTGCCGGCTTGCGGCTTCGCCATCGAGGGCGGCGAGGGCGACGACAGGGGCTGGTGGGTCTACACCGGCGACACCGGGCCCAACCCGGCGCTGTGGATCCGGCTGCGCCACATGAAGATCGCCCACCTCGTGATCGAGACCGCCTTCAGCGACGAGGAACGCCAGCTGGCCTACATCAGCCGCCACCTGTGCCCGGCGGCGCTGGGCCACGAGCTGGCCCAGCTGCCCGGCAGCGTGGAGGTGCACATCACGCACATCAAGCCCGGCGAGACCGAGGCGGTGATGAGCGAGGTCGGCAAGCT
>NZ_JBFXIO010000547.1:0-2724 GCF_050175855.1 Piscinibacter sp. | reverse complement strand
CCGCCGGGAGCGGCCTTCGGCCTGCCGGCGCGGCCGGGCTCCGGCGCCTTCGTAAAGCTGCTCGCGCCCACCGCCGTGGCGCTGCGCGGCAGCGACCTGCTGGTGGCCGACAGCGGCACCGGCCGGCTGTGGCGCGAGGACCTGGCCCTCAATACGCTGTCGCCGGTGGCCGGCGCGCCGGTGGCGCCCGGCACGGCGGTGGCGATCGGCCCCGATCTCTCGGCCTGGGTGCTCGACGGCATCACGCGGCAGGTGCTGCGCTTCGCGCGGGACGGCCGGCTGCTGCAGACCTGGCGGGCCGCCCCCGCGGCCGCATCGGTCGCCGGCTTCGCGCTGGCCGATGGCGGGGCGACACTGCTCGTGCTGGACGACAGCCTGCGCCAGTGGATCGAGTTCCGCGGTGCCGGCGGCCTGGCGCTGCCGCGCTCGCTGCCGGTCGATCTGCGCAGCGCCGATGGCGTGGCGGTGGCGGGCGACACCGTGTTCGTGCTCGACAGGGCGCGCGGCGCCGTGCATGCGCTGCGCCGCGACGGCACGCTGCTCGCGACGCTCGGCGAGGGCGAGCTGAAGCAGCCGCAGGCCATCGCCGCCGACCGCTTCGCGCGGGTCTTCGTGGTCGACGCCGCGGACCGCGCGGTGAAGCTGCTCGCGCCCGGCCGCGACACGCAGGTGTTCGGTGCCGAGGCGCTGGGCGTGCAGCAGATCGGCGGCATCGCCGTCGACGAACGATTCCTCGCCGTCAGCGACCGCGTGGCCGGCTCGGTGGTGATCCACCAGCTCGCGATCGAGGGCCGGCCATGAGGCGATTCACCGTCCTCGCCGCGGCGCTCCTGCTCGCCGGCTGCGCCAGCACCGACGCCGTGCGCGGCACGATGCACTACGGCATGGCAGATGCGCCGGAGGGCCAGCGGCTGCTCTGGCCGGCGGCGCCCGAGGTGCCGCGCTTCCTCTACGCCGGCACGCTGACCGGCGAGGCCAACTTCCGCCGCGAGGCGGCCACGGGGCTGCGCGCACTGGGCCGCTGGCTGGTCGGCGCCGACGCCGACAAGCCGGTGGTGCTGCAGCGCCCGGCCGCGGTGATCGGCGATGAGGCCGGCCGCCTGTACGTCAGCGACACCAGCCGCCAGGCCGTGTTCGTGTTCGACGAGACCGCAGGCGAGCTGCAGGTGTGGGAGCGCGCCGGCGAGCTGCAGAACTTCGTCGCCCCGGCCGGGCTGGCGCTGGCGCCGCAGCGCGGGCTGTACGTCGCCGATGCCGAGCTGGGCGTCGTCGTGCGGCTCGATGCACAGGGGCAGCCGCTGCAACGCATCGGCCGCGGGGTGCTGCAGCGCCCGGTGGGCGTGGCGCGCGATGCGGCCGGCGGCCGGCTGTTCGTGGCCGATGCCTATGCGCACGACATCAAGGTGTTCGACGACGCCGGCACGCTGCTGCGCACCCTCGGCCGGCGCGGCAACGGCGACGGCGAGTTCAACTACCCCACGCACCTCGCCTTCGCTGCCGGCGAGCTGTACGTGACCGACACGATGAACAGCCGCGTGCAGGTGTTCGATGCCGCCGGCACGCTGCAGCGCCGCTTCGGCGAGCGCGGCCTGTACCTCGGCAACCTGGTGCGGCCCAAGGGCGTGTCGGTCGATGCCGAGGGCAACGTCTACGTGGTCGAGTCGTACCACGACAGCCTGCTGGTGTTCTCGCCGCGCGGCGAGTTCCTGCTGCCGATCGGCGGCACCGGCACCTCGACCGGCCGCTTCTACCTGCCCGCCGGCGTGTGGGTCGATGGCAGGAACCGGGTGCACGTGGCCGACATGTTCAACGGCCGCATCGTGCTGTTCCAGTTCCTCGGGGGTGGGTGAAATGACTCTCCCCCTACGCGCTTCGCGCGCCCCCTCGAGGGGGCACCGCCAGCGGCCCGGCAAAGCCGGTTCCGCGGCGGTCGCTTGCTGCGCGCTGCTGCTCCTGGCCGTGCTCGCCCTGCCGGCGCTGGCGCAGCGCATCTCCGACGTGCGCGGCACGCGGCACAACCTGTCCACCAGCGGCACCGGCGCCACCCATGCCGCGCCCGGCGGCACCAGCGAGGTCTGCGTGTTCTGCCACACGCCGCACGGCGCCACCACGCAGGACCAGGGCGGCGCACCGATGCGTGCGCCGCTGTGGAACCGCCGCGTGCCCGACGGCGCCACCTACACGCCCTACACCTCGTCGTCGATGGATGCGCAGGCCATCCTCGACGGCCTGAACGCGCAGCCCGGCGGCAGCTCGAAGCTGTGCCTGTCGTGCCACGACGGCACGCTGGCCATCGGCAACGTCAACGTGCTCAACGGCACGGCCAACGCGTCGATCCCGATGACCGGCACCGGTCCCGGCGGCACCATGCCGGCGGGCGAGGGCGTGACCAGCGGCTTCACACGCTTCCTCGGCACCGACTTGCGCAACGACCATCCGATCTCGGTCACCTTCAACAGCGCGCTGGCCGCGCGAGACGGCGAACTGCGCCCCGTGGATGCGTCGCAGCGCTGGCCGGCCGGCAGCGGCAGCGTGATCGGGCTGCGCGGCCCCGGCGTCAAGCCGCTGCTGCCGCTGGAACCCACCGGCAACGGCGGCGCCGGCCAGGTGCAGTGCGCGAGCTGCCACGACCCGCACGTGCGCGAGCTCGACCCGTCCAAGGGCAACCAGAAGTTCCTGCGCGCGCAGCGCTTCCAGGAAGCCGCGCCGACGGCGGCGCACAAC
>NZ_JBFXIO010000546.1:0-2725 GCF_050175855.1 Piscinibacter sp. | reverse complement strand
ACCAGGCCCGACGCGTTGACCTCGCCCACGCCGCCTACGCTCACCGTCGGCGACACGCTGTCGAACATGCTCCAGCGCAGCCTCTCGGCCTGCTCCAGCTCCGCCCCTTCCAGGCTCGGCTCGCTCAACGCGCTCGCCGCCGTCGGCTCGTCCACGCCGCCGCATCCCGCCAGCACCATGCTCGCAACCGCCTGCATCACCAGCAGCGTCGTCCTGTTCCTGCGCAAGTTCATCTCGAAGAATCCTCGATTCGTGTCCGTCACCGCGCGCGCCTCAACGCGAGCGCGGCTTGATGCCCCACACGGGAGCGTCGTTGAAGCTGGCCGCGAGCGTGGGGAAGTTGGAGGCCGAGACGATGCGATTCCATGCCTCCGAGGCCCCGGTCGCACCGTGATCCACGGCATATGAGATCGCGGGCATCAGGTTGGCCCAGTAGCCGCCCGATTCGGTCGGGTAGCCGCTGTCCAGCGTCTCGCCCAGGGCGCCTGCTGTCGACAGGCCCATGGAACGGGCCACCTCACCCCAGCTGGCGTACCAGGGCCCCGGACCGGACCAGTTCGTCGCCGCGCTGGGTGCGTAGTTGAGCGTGTACTGCGCCGCCTGCCGGTAGGTGTACTCGCCGCTGCCGCCGCCGCCCAGGCGACCGACGATCG
The DNA here is from genome assembly GCF_050175855.1 of Piscinibacter sp. Classification (GTDB taxonomy): domain Bacteria; phylum Pseudomonadota; class Gammaproteobacteria; order Burkholderiales; family Burkholderiaceae_C; genus Piscinibacter. The sequence continues at coordinate 2,072 of NZ_JBFXIO010000546.1, read as the reverse complement.
AGCGGTACTTCCAGGCCAGGAATGCGTCCAGCTTGTTCGTCGAGGCCGACGGGTACACCTGCAGATCCTTCATGTAGCCGAAGGCAGCGGTGAAGAAGTCTTCCATCCAGATCTGCGCGGTGTACGGATCGCCGGCCTCGTAGTCCTGGTAAGGCTGCACCAGGCCGAGCGCGTTGTGCGCAGTCGCGATGTAGCGACCATGGTAGTGGGCGATGTTCTCGCCCAGGCTGGCGACGAGTTCCTCGCGCAGCGCGTCGTCATCCGGCGTGATCGCGCAGCCTGTGCGAGGCTGCGCAGCGCCCAGGCCGCTCCGCGCGTCGTGTTGGTACCGGCACTGCTCTCGAGGATGCCCTTGCTGCCTTGTCGCGTCGAGCTCGACTGCTTGAGGTAGTTGGCCGTGGCGAGGAACTGCGACTCCTCGAGGAAGTAGTTCCAGCCGGTCAGCAGGTAGGCCATGAAGCCCAGCGACGGATGATGCGACGTGGCGAATGTCGGCGCCGCGCCGCCGCTGACATTCGGCGTGTACGTGCCGGTGCTCGACGAGCCGACATGGGTCACGCCCACGGTGTCTGTCATCACGAGATTCGGATGCCCGGAGAACTTCAACGGGCGCTGCGTCGTTTCGTCGCGGAAGTGGATGCCGAATCGCCCCGCCGCATAGGCGCTGATCACCACGGCGCGATGCGCACGCGGATCGCCGCTGCTGGAGAGATAGGCCGCGTCCCATTCGGGCAGCATGCCGATCGAGCCGTGGTAGCCCGTCGAACCCATGATGTCCGGGTAGGCCGCCTGCGACAGCGGCGTGTATGAACTCGGCAACCGGGCGAACAACGGGCTGGCGCTGGCGGACTTCGCACGGTAGGTCGGCACCATGCGGCTGTCCATCAGGTAAGCCGCACTCTGGCGCGGCGTCACCTGCGGATCCGTTCCGGTCCAGTGTGTCAGCGTGGTCCCGCTGGCAAGCACCGCGCGCTGCTGACTCAGCAGGTTGAGCGACTGCGAGAAGCGCTGGCTGCCATTGAGCACGAAGGTCGCCGTGCCGGACTTGGCCATGGGGCCGGAGACTTTCAGCTGTGCGTTCTCGATCCAGGGCAGAACCTCGACGCGACCACCCTTGTACGCACGCACCTCCAGCCAGGCCGACAGGTGCGGATCGCTGCCGATCGCCTTGCGGTATTTCCAGGAGGACATTTCCGGCCCGGAAACCCATGTCTGCGTCGGCGCATCCCAGTCACCGGCCGACCACGATGCGGTACCGAAGCTGCCGTACTGGATCGATGCGGACACACCCGCGGCCTTCAGTTCGGCCGTCGACATAGGTGTCGTCGCCGCCGGCGCAGCGGCCACGCTGAGGCCGATGCTGCGCCAGGTGTTGGCGCTGAGGTCGGCCTGTCCGGACAGCACGGCGAACTTCGCACTGCCGTCGGGCCAGCGGTTCTTGATCACGGCCTGGAAGCCGGGCAATGCGGACACGAGCGTCGACCCGGCCGGGACGTGACCCTGCCGCAAGGCCTGCCCGACGGTGAACGGCAACGCGCTCCCACCGACGGGGCTTACCAGTGCCAGGTCGAGCACTGCGCCTGGTGCCGGTGCGGGCGCCGGAGCCGGAGCCGGAGCCGGTGCAGGCGCGGGTGCAGGCGCAGGTGCAGGTGCAGGTGCAGGTGCAGGTGCAGGCGCGGGTGCAGGTGCAGGTGCAGGTGCAGGTGCAGGTGCAGGTGCAGGTGCAGGTGCAGGTGCAGGTGCAGGTGCAGGTGCAGGTGCAGGTGCAGGTGCAGGTGCAGGTGCAGGTGCAGGTGCAGGTGCCGGGGCAGGTGCAGGTGCCGGGGCAGGTGCAGGTGCCGGGGCAGGTGCAGGTGCAGGTGCCGGGGCAGGTGCAGGTGCAGGTGCCGGGGCAGGTGCAGGTGCCGGGGCAGGTGCAGGTGCCGGGGCAGGTGCAGGTGCCGGGGCAGGTGCAGGTGCAGACGCCGCCCGCGAGATCTTCCTGCTCGTGCGCGTCACGTTTCCAGCCGCATCCTCGGCACTGATCGTGATCGTGTTCTCACCCTGCTGCAGTTGCAGCGAGGCCACCGTCC
>NZ_JBFXIO010000545.1:0-2727 GCF_050175855.1 Piscinibacter sp. | reverse complement strand
CGCGCTCGCTGGCCGCAGCGATGATGCGCGAGGCGCAGGCGGTGGCCGAGAAGCTCGGCGTGCGCTTCAAGATCTCGCTCGAGCAGCGCATCGCCGGCGCGGAAGCCGTCGGGGCACACAAGACCTCGATGCTGCAGGACGTCGAGCACGGCCGCGCACTCGAGCTGGAAGCGCTGGTCGGATCGGTGGTCGAGCTCGGCCGCATCACCGAGACGCCCACGCCGACCATCGACGCCATCTACGCCGCCACCAGCCTGCTCGCGCAGACGCTGGCGGCGCAGAAGGGGCGGCTGGAAGTCCAGTCGCTGGGCTGATCAGCCGTAGCTGTTGACCAGGCGGCCGATGCCGTCGATCTCCACCTCGACGGTGGTGCCTGGCTTCATCGGCAGCACGCCCAGCGAGGTGCCGCACAGGATCACGTCGCCGGGCTCGAGGGTCATGTCCTGCGAGATGCGCGACACCAGCTCGTGGGGTGGGTAGATCATGTCGGCCAGCGGGTAGTTCTGCCGCTCGCGGCCTCCGACGACGGTGCGCACCGAGGCCGACGCCAGCTCGAGGTCGGTCTCGATCACCGGCCCGAAGACGCCGAAGCCGTCGAAGCCCTTGGCGCGGGTCCACTGCGGGAAGGCCGGGTCGCGGTTGAGCAGCTCGATGGCGGTGAGGTCGTTGGCGCAGCTGTAGCCGAGAATGTGCGCCGCCGCCTGCTCGGGTGGCACGTTCTTCGCCCGCCGGCCAATCACGACCGCGAGCTCTCCTTCGTAGGCCACCCGCCCGGCGTCTGCCGGCGCGGCGGCAATCGCCTGCCCGTGCGCGGCGAAGCTGTTCGGCGTCTTGAGGAAGTACAGCGGCTCGGCCGGCACGGCCCAGCCGTTCTTCTCCGCCGCGGCGCGGAAGTTGTTCCACAGCGCGACCATCTTGCCCGGGCGGCAGGGCATCAGCCACTCGACGCCATCCACCGCCACCCGCTCGCCGGTGGGGCGATGCTCGCCGAACAGATCGCCGTCGTGCACGGCGAGCGTGTCGCCCTCGAGCACGCCGAACAGCTCGCGGCCCTGAAGGCGGCAGCGCATCCACTTCATCTCGTCTCCTCGTTGTGTGTCGTGTGTTCTAGGCCTCGAGCATCGCCAGCACGGCCTTCCATTCGGCTTCGGTCACCGGCGTGATCGACAGGCGGCTGCCCGGGCGCAGCAGCAGCATGCTTTGCAGCTGCGGCAGCTCGCGCATGCGCTTGAGCGGCAGCAGGGCGGTCTTGCGGCGCAGCTTCACGTCGACCAGCAGCCAGCGCGGATTCTCGCGGGTCGACTTCGGGTCGAAGTAGGGGCTTCTCGGGTCGAACTGCGTGGCATCCGGGTAGGGCGCGCTGCACACCTCGGCCAGGCCGGCGACGCCGGGCTCCGCGCACGACGAGTGATAGAACAGCACGCCGTCGCCGGGGCGCATGTCGTCGCGCATGAAGTTGCGCGCCTGGTAGTTGCGCACGCCGAACCACGGAACGGTCTGCTGGGGCGCCGCGGCGAGGTCGTCGATCGAGCACTCGGCGGGCTCGCTCTTCATCAGCCAGTAGGACAAAGGCGTCGGTCCTGCGCGCGGGGAGAAAGGGGGGAGAGGGAGAAGGTGTCCGCCACGAACCGGGAGCCGCATTCCTGAACCCAGGGGATTCAGGTGGGCGAGGTCAGCAAGGCTTCGGGTTCATCTGACGCGAGACGATCACACCTGCCAGGCGATGTTCCAAGCCCTTGCTCGCAAGAGCATCGGTTCAAGGAAATATAAGACTCACGCGAACGCGACGGACAGGATCATTCTACGTGGCGGGGGCCGGCGCCTCAGAGCAATTGCCCATCGGCACCGAGGGACTGATCGATGCGCTTGATGAGGGCCTCGAGATCGACGCCCGAGTCCTGCGCCGGGGTGCCGGCCGCCGCGGGCAGCGGCCGCTCGGCCAGCGCGAAGGCCAGGTTCAGCGCAGCCAGCACGGCGATGCGCTCTCGCGCCTTGACCTTGCCGGCATCGCGGATCGCGCACATCTCGCGGTCGACGTTGCCCACCGCCTCGAGCAGCGAGGTCTCGCCGCCTTCGGGGCAGCCGAGCAGATAGCTCTGGCCCATGATCGTCACTTCGATCTGCTTCACGTCGCACTCCCTTGTCCGTCACCCGCCTCGGCGGGCAGCCGCTCGAGCAAGTCGTCGATGCGGTTGCGCGCCGCGTTCAGCCGCGAGCGCAGACTGTCGCGTTCCTGCGTGACGCTGGCCAGCTGCTGTTCGAGCAGGGCGTTGGTGCGCTGCAGTTCCTGATGCCTCAGCAGCAGGCGTTCGACCCGTTCCGCGAGATCCTGGAGTTGGGACATGGCGCGCGAGGAGGTGAAGGCAGCGGCCATTGTAGGCGGCCGCCTCGCCACGGCCGGCGGCCGTGCCTGCCGCTTCGTGCAACCGGTCACGAGCGGGTCGCGAGCGGGTCACGATCGGTCGCGGCGGCGATCCTCGGTGTCGTCGGGGTCCAGCGGGGCCGGCATGGTCAGCAGCCGGTTCGGCGAACTAGGCTCCCACAGTGCCGCCGGTTGGGTGTCGGGCATGGCCGTGGCGGCGTGGAGCAGCGCGAGGCTGGCGCGCGAACCGACCTGTCGGAGCATCTGTGCCTGGCGCTGCGTCCACACCAGCGGCTGGCCGGCCTGCTCGCAGCTGAAGGTACCGAATGGCACGCCGTTGATCGAGAAGCACACGTCGAGCAGCG
>NZ_JBFXIO010000544.1:0-2732 GCF_050175855.1 Piscinibacter sp. | reverse complement strand
TCTGGCGATCCTCGTCTACACCTCGGGCACCACGGGCAAGCCGAAGGGCGCGATGCATTCGCATGCCGGCCTGGTCTATACCGTGCGCGGCTACAACCTGATCGTGGCGCAGTACGAAAGCGACGAGCGCATCTGCTTCCTGCCTCTGTGCCATATCGCCGAGCGCATCGGCGGCGCCTTCTTCGCCGTCTACACCGGCTCGGTGCTGAATTTCGTCGAGCGGCCGGAGACCGTGCCGGAGAACGTCCGCGAGATCGCGCCGACGGTGTTCACCGCCGTGCCGCGCGTGTGGGAGAAGCTCTATTCGGGCGTGGCCATCGCGCTGCGCGAGTCGAGCAAGCTGCAGCAGGCGGCCTATGCCTGGGGCATAGCCGTGGGCACGCGCATCGCCGACAGGGTGCTCGCCGGCCAGCCCGTGGGCGCGCTGCTCAAGGCGCAGTTCATGCTGGCGCGCTGGATCGCCCTGGACAACGTGCGCAAGCTGATCGGCGTGCACCGGGCGCGCTTCTGCGTCACCGGCGCCGCGCCGATCTCGCCGGAGCTGATCCGCTGGTACCTGGCGCTGGGCGTTCCGCTCGGCGAGGTGTGGGGCATGACCGAGACCTGTGGCGCCTCGACCTCGTCGCCGATCGGCCGCATCAAGCCCGGCATGGTCGGCCCGGCCTGCCCGTTCAACGAGGTGCGGCTGGACCCTATCACCAGCGAGATCCAGGTCAAGGGCCCGAACGTCTTCATGGGCTACCTCAACCTGCCCGAGAAGACCGCCGAGACCTTCACGCCCGACGGCTGGCTGCGCACCGGCGACGTCGGCCAGGTGGACGAGGACGGCTACTTCCGCATCACCGACCGGATGAAGGACATCATCATCACGGCCGGCGGCAAGAACGTCACGCCCAGCGAGATCGAGAACGACCTGAAGTTCTCGCCCTACATCACCGACGCGGTGGTGATCGGCGACCGCCGACCCTACCTGACGGTGATCGTGATGATCGACCAGGAGAACGTCGAGAAGTTCGCCCAGGACCGCGACATCCCGTTCTCCAACTACACCAGCCTGACCCGTGCGCCGCAGGTGCAGGAGCTGATCTGGGACGAGATCGAGCGCGTGAACCGCAAGTTCGCGCGCGTCGAGCAGATCAAGAAGTTCTTCCTGCTCGAGACGCAGCTCACCGCCGAGGACGAGGAACTCACCCCGACGATGAAGCTCAAGCGCAAGTTCGTGGAGAAGAAGTACGCCGATCGCATCGAGGCGCTGTACCGATCCTGACCGCCGAAGGAGGCAACGATGAAACCTGTGCTCACTCACATTCCCGCGTTCACTGCCGCTGCGCTGATGGCGCTGGCCGGCACCGCAGCCCAGGCGCAAGCCACGCAGGGCGTGTCCAAGAACGAGATCGTCCTGGGCTCGATCCAGGATCTCTCCGGGCCGATCGCCGGCTTCGGCAAGCAGGTCCGCCAGGGCATGCTGCTGCGCGTGGAGGAGGTCAACGAGCAGGGCGGCGTCAATGGCCGCAAGATCAAGCTGCTGGTGGAGGACTCGGCCTACGATCCGAAGAAGGCCGTGCTGGCCGCGCAGAAGCTGGTCAACCAGGACAAGATCTTCGCGATGGTGGCCCACATCGGCACGCCGACGAACAACGCCGCGATGCCGGTGCAGTTCGAGAAGAATGTCTTCAACTTCATGCCGGTCACGGCGGCGCGCGAGATGAGCGACCCGCCGCACAAGCTGAAGTTCGCGCTCGGCTCGAGCTACTACGACCAGATGCGCGTGGCCCTGCCCAAGCTGGTGAAGGACAACAAGGTGACCAAGGTGTGCACCATCTACCAGGACGACGAGTTCGGCCTGGAGGTGTTCCGGGGTGCCGAGGCCGGCCTGAAGGCCATCAGCATGGACTTCACCGAGAAGACCACCTACAAGCGCGGCGCCACCGACTTCTCCTCGCAGGTGGCGCGGATGAAGGCGGCCGGCTGCGAGCTGGTGGTGCTGGGCACCATCATCCGCGAGACCATCGGGACCATCGGCGAGTCGCGCAAGACCGGCTTCAGCCCGATCTTCCTCGGCTCGAGCGCGGCCTACACCGACCTGATCCACAAGCTCGGCAAGAAGGCGATGGACGGCCTGTACGCCACGCACACCGCGCAGCACCCGTACCTCGACGAGGCCTCGCCGAAGATCTCGTTCTGGGCCAAGAAGTACCAGACCAAGTTCGGCGACGACCCGACGGTGTTCTCGGTCTACGGCTACAACGCCATCGACACCTTCATCCAGGCGGCGCAGAAGGCCGGAACGAACCTGACGGTGGACAGCTTCATCAAGGCGATGGAGACGACCAAGTTCGCGCCCGACATGTTCGGCTCGCCCGAGGCCAGCTTCGCGCCGAACAAGCGCGCCGGCAGCGACATGACGCGCATGTCGCAGCTGCAGAACGAGCGCTGGAAGGTGGTGACGGACTACGTGAAGGCGCAGTGACGAGCCAGTAGGCCTACGACACGATGTAGGCCGCGGCGCCGGTGGCCAGCAGCTTGCCATCGGCGCCGCTGAAGCTCATGCGCGTGGAGGCCACGCGCGAGCCGAGGCGCAGCACCTCGGCGCGCAGCTCGAAGCGCTCGCCGATGGCCGGGCGCAGGTAGTCGATGCGCAGGTCGATGGTGCCGAGCTTGCCGAAGCGGTGCAGGCGCTGCAACGGCGGCTCGTCCATGTGGCGCGCGCCGATCGCGGCCATCACCGCCAG
>NZ_JBFXIO010000543.1:0-2744 GCF_050175855.1 Piscinibacter sp. | reverse complement strand
AGAACTCGACCGGCCGTTCGATGACGACCTGGCGGCCGTCGACGGTTCCCGCCACGCGCATGAAGTTGATGGTCAGGTAGACCGACTTCTTGCCTTCGCTCGTGCAGTACTCGACCTTCGAGGTGACACCTTCGAGATCGCCCGGCGGCCGGCTGTCGAACTGCCGGCGCAGTGGGTCATCACCGTCCGATGTGGGCAACGTGGCCGCCGATGCGCTTTCGACGCTCAGCACCGCCCCGGTCACGCGGTTGGGCCGGAAGGTCGCCAGTCCCTTGATGTCGGCCTGCCAGGCCTGCAGGTACAGGTCCTTGAAGTCCGCGTAGGGGTAGTCCGCCGGGACGTTGACCGTCTTGGAGATGGCGGTGTCGATGCAAGGCGCCACGGCGGCCACCATGGCCACGTGGTCGGTCGCGCTGAGCTCCAGCGCGGTGATGAACGCCGGTGTCAGCGTCGCCTGCTCGCCCTTCAGATGCCGATACAGCCGCCACGCATGATCCTCGACGGCGTACTCCTTCGTGCCGCCGTCCGGCATGCGCTTCTTGCGCTGGTAGCTCCAGCTGAAGGCGGGCTCGATGCCATTGCTGGCGTTGTCCGCGAAGGCCAGGCTGATCGTGCCCGTGGGCGCGATCGACAGCAGGTGCGAGTTGCGGATGCCGTGCTGCCGGATCTGCTCGCGCAGGTGCGCGGGCAGACGCGAGGCGAAGGTGCCACGCGACAGGTAGAGCTCGGCATCGAACGCCGGGAAGGCGCCCCGCTCGCGCGCGAGTTCCACCGATGCCGCGTAGGCCGCGTCGCGCATCAACTCGGCGATGCGCCGGGCCTGCGCGCGCGCTTCGGACGTGCCGTAGGCAAGGCCCAGCATCACGAGGGCATCGCCCAGGCCGGTGAAGCCCAGACCCACCCGGCGCTTGTCGATCGCCTGCCGCTGCTGTTGCGCCAGCGGCCACACCGTCGTGTCGAGCACGTTGTCCAGCATGCGCACCGCGACGCCGGCCACTTGCGTGAACCGTTGGTCGTCGAAGCGCGCCGCCGGCTCGAACGGATCGAGCACGAACCGTGTCAGGTCGATGGAGCCCAGGCAGCAGCAGCCATAGGCCGGCAGCGACTGCTCGCTACAGGGGTTGCAGCTCTCGATCGTCTCGCAGTACGACAGGTTGTTGTCGCGGTTGATCGTGTCGATGAAGAGCACGCCGGGTTCGGCGTGGTCGTAGGTGGACCGCATGATCTGGTCCCACAGGTCGCGGGCCTTCACGGTGCGGTAGATCCAGGCGCGCTCGCTGCCTTCGCGCCGGCGCGCGCCAGTGGCCTTCTGTGCTTCGCCCGGCTCGGCTCGGTGAACCAGATCCACCTCGCCATCGGCCAGGACGGCCTGCATGAACGCATCGGTCACGGCGATGGAGAGGTTGAAGTTCTTCAGGCCACCGTCGTCCTTCGCGTGGATGAACTCCTCGATGTCCGGGTGATCGCAGCGCAGGACGCCCATCTGGGCGCCGCGCCGCGCGCCGGCGCTTTCCACGGTTTCGCACGAGCGGTCGAAGATCTGCATGTAGCTCACCGGGCCCGAAGCGTGGCTGCGTGTGCTGCCCACCCAAGCGCCGCGCGGGCGGATGCGCGAGAAGTCGTAGCCCACGCCGCCGCCGCGCCGCATCGTTTCGGCGGCTTCGGTCAGCGCGGTGTAGATGCCGGGATAGCCATCGTCGACTTGCGCGATGGAGTCGCCCACCGGCTGCACGAAGCAGTTGATGAGCGTGGCCGCGAGGGGCGTACCTGCGGCGGACTGGATGCGACCGGCCGGCAGGAAGCCCTGCTGCAGTGCCCACAGGAAAGCTTCACGGTGCTGGTCTCGACGTTCGGGCTCGACGTCCGCGAGCGCGTTGGCGACGCGCGCGTTGACGTCCTCGATCGACGTCTCGTTGTCCTTGCAGTACTTCTCGCGCAGGACATCGAGGCTGATCGCTTGCGGCTTCAGAGCCGCGGCGGAGGGGACAAGGTCTCTGAGGTTCATGAAAACTCCTCGGGAACGGGGTACCCACGCGGCAAGGCGTTGCCGGGCTGCTCGCGGTATTGCGAGGCAACGGGCAACGCTCGGATGCGCTTTGTGGGCGGGAGGGCGGCGGATGGCCTTTGCAGGCCGATCGGTGTGCCGCCCGACGGGGGATGGCCCGGACAAGACGGGGTCGGGTCCGGTGTGTGGCCACTGCAGGGCAGGGGCCGCGATTGAAGGGCTGACTTCGCGCCGAAGGGCGCCAGGCCTGTCAGCTGCCTGCTGGGGAAGCGATGCTTTCCGAAGGGTTCCACTCCCTCGGGAAAGAACCGCCAGCACCTCGCGCGACCTTCGACGACAGCGGGCCACCGGGGTCAGCCGCGCCGCCGGGGAGGCGATGCGACTGACCACGGTGGTGCCCAGGATCTTCAGCGTCCGCGCCGCGGTGGCACGAACTGCGGGTTCTTGATGCGCCAGGTCGGCGAGACCGCGTAGCCGGTTGGCGTGCGCCGGCCGGTGTCCTCGAAGAGGCCGGTGGCGAGCAGGGGCTCGATCAGCGGCTCGTTCTCGGACCACGACTTCACGCAGAACTCGTCGTCGGCCAGCGTGACACCCGAAGGCGCCAGGTTGCAGCTCAGCATGGCCAGTGGCTCCGGCATCTCGTCGTCGGCCGTGTTGAGCTCGACGAACAGGGCGCCGCCGACGGGATAGCGGCCGTCGTGGATGCTGGCCAGGCCGGTGGGGGTCTGTGCGGAGCCGT
>NZ_JBFXIO010000542.1:0-2774 GCF_050175855.1 Piscinibacter sp. | reverse complement strand
AGATGTAGTTCTCGATGCCCAGCGTATCCAGCGTCTGGCCGCCGAAGCGTTCGGCGACGATGCCCGTGCTGATGCCCTTGCGCGCGGCATACACCGCCGCGGCCGCGCCGGCCGGGCCGCCGCCGACGATCAGCACGTCGAACACGCCCTTCTTCGCCAGCTTGGCGGCGTCGCGTGCGGCGGCGCCGGTGTCGATCTTGGCGAGGATCTCGCCGATCTCCATGCGGCCCGAGCCGAAGGGCTGGCCGTTCAGGTAGATCGTCGGCACGGCCATGATCTTGCGATCGGTGACCTCGGCCTCGAACAGGCCGCCGTCGATCGCCACGTGGCGGATGCGCGGGTTGAGCACCGCCATCAGGTTCAGCGCCTGCACCACGTCCGGGCAGTTGTGGCAGGTCAGCGACATGTAGGTCTCGAAGGCGAAGTCGCCGTCGAGCGTCTGGATCTGCTCGATCACCTCGGCTTCCAGCTTGGGCGGGTGGCCGCCGGCCTGCAGCAGCGCCAGCACCAGCGAGGTGAACTCGTGGCCCATCGGAATGGCCGCGAAGCGCACGCCCATGTCGGCGCCGGCGCGGGTGATCTGGAACGACGGCCTGCGCGCGTCGTTGCCGTCGAAGCGCGCGTGCACCATCGGATGCAGCGCCGCGATCTCCTCGATCAGCTCGCGCATCTCGGCCGAGGCCTCGCGCTCGTCGAGCGACGCGATCAGCTGCACCGGCTCGCGTAGGCGCTCCAGGTACGAGGCGAGTTGAGATTTCAGGCTGTCATCCAACATGGCAAACGTGCTCCAACGTAGTCGAGCGGACGCCGCGGGTCCGGCTTCGCCGGCCCGCTGGCGTCGCCCCCTTGAGGGGGAGCGCCGAAGGCGCTACGGGGGTGGGCTTAGATCTTCCCGACGAGGTCGAGAGACGGCGTCAGCGTCTTCGCGCCCTGCTGCCACTTGGCCGGGCACACCTGGCCGGGGTTCTTGGCCACGTACTGGGCGGCCTGCAGCTTGCGCAGGGTTTCCTTGACGTCACGCGCGATGGCGTTGTCGTGGATCTCGGCGGTCTTGACCACGCCTTCCGGGTTGATGATGAAGGTGCCGCGCAGCGCCAGACCTTCTTCCTCGATGTGCACGCCGAAGGCGCGGGTCAGCTTGTGGGTCGGGTCGCCGACCAGCGGGAACTTGGCCTTGCCCACGGCCGGGCTGGTCTCGTGCCACACCTTGTGCGAGAAGTGCGTGTCGGTGGTGACGATGTAGACCTCGGCGCCCAGGTCCTTGAAGGCAGCGTAGTTGTCGGCGGCGTCTTCCACTTCGGTCGGGCAGTTGAAGGTGAAGGCGGCCGGCATGAACACCAGCACGGACCACTTGCCCTTCATCGACTCGTTGCTGACCTCGATGAACTTGCCGTTGTGGAAGGCGTTGGCCTTGAACTCGGGAACTTGCGTGTTGATGATCGACATGGTGATTTCCTTGGGTTGAAAGACAGAGGGCGAATGGATCTGACAGGCGCCATTTTGTGTGCGCCGCAGCATATCGTGGGTTGATTGAAGAAATCTCCGCGATTGGCGATGGCTATCGCCAGGCGGTGGCTCGCAGAGCCGGGTCAGTCCAGCGTCACCACGCGATCGCCCGGCGCCGGCGTGCAGCCCTCGCCGATCGGCTCCCAGCCCTGCCGTACCACCACGCGCGCGCCGGCCTGGCAGAACTCGACGCGGCGTGCCTGCGGCCAGCGCTGGCGGGCGAAGGCCTCCAGCGACGACGGCATGCTCACCCGATAGACCGCCTGGGCGAGGTTCTCGCTCGGGTGGTCGTCGTGGTGTACCCAGGGGATGACGGCGGCCAGCCACATCGTCGGCGGGAAGCGGATGTGGAACTCGTGGGCCGCGTAACCCTGGCCGCGCAGCCAGTCCTGCGCCTGCGCGCGGGCGTCGTCGCCGGCCGGCGTGCCGCCCCAGGCCATGGCGAACATCTCGGCCACCCACTGGTTGCAGTTCTGGTAGCGCTGGCTCCACACGTAGGCATTGGCGCTGTAGGTGGGCGCCAGCAGGGCCAGTGCGCGGCGGTCGTCGAGCGCGGCCCCTTCCAGCGGCGCCGCGGCTTCGTCAGGAAGGAAGACGGCCGACACGTAGCCGCCCTCGGGGCTGCTCATGCCGAGCAGGAAGGCCGAGAGGCCCTGGTCGAACAGGCGCGGGCGCTGCTCGTCGCAGGCGTAGTAGAGCTGCCGCACCGACCACGGTGCCATCGCGTTGCCCTGCAGGCTGAGACCGGCGTGCGAGTAGCGCTGGTCGAGGCGCGAGAGATCGAGCCCGGCGCGCGAGACCAGCGCCACGCGCTGGCCGGAGCCCTGCAGTTCGTTGCGCACGATCTCGGCGAAGCGCAGCAGCCGGTCGCGCTGCTCGTGGGTCAGCTCGCCGGGCGTGTCGCAGTAGCGCAGCGTGCCGGCCTGCGCTGCCCCGGCGGCCAGCGCGAGCACCAGCGCGGCGAGCGCGCGGCGAAGCGTTGCCACGGTGTCCGGCGCCGGGCCGCCCCAAGCCGGACGGCGCCCCTCGGGGGCAGGAGCGCAGCGACCGGGAGGCCTTCTCAGAGCGAGACCGGGCGCGTCTGCAGCTCGCGGTACCACTCGTCCTTCAGCGCCATGAAGAAGCCCTTGAGCGTCTTGGCATGGGCGAACTCCAGGCCGTAGGGCTTGTGCTTGGCGAGCACCGTGCCGCCGGTGGCGAGCTTGCCCTGGTCGACCACCTGCTGCGGCAGGTAGAGATAGAACTCGTCGTCGGGCGTGCCCGTGGCC
>NZ_JBFXIO010000541.1:0-2776 GCF_050175855.1 Piscinibacter sp. | reverse complement strand
AGCGCCACCACGCCGAACGGCCGCTGCTCGCGCAGGCAGGCGGCGGCCAGGTCGAGGTAGCGGGCCTCGAACACCTTCAGGCTGAGCAGCCCGCCGGGGAACAGCACGGTCTGCAGCGGAAACAGGGAAAGTTCAGTCACGCGCGTCGAGTTCCCGGTGGCGCACCAGTGTGCCCGAGCGAGTGCCGAAGCGGCGCGCCAGAGTCTCGGCAAAGTACACGGAACGGTGCTGTCCGCCCGTGCAGCCGATGGCCACGGTCAGGTAGCTGCGCTGGTCGGCCTCGAAGGCCGGCAGCCAGCGCGTCAGGAAGACCTCGATCTGGTCGAGCATCTCGCGGGCCTCGGGCTGGGCCGCGAGGTACTCGACGACTGGCGCATCGCGCCCGGTCTGCGCCCGCAGCTCGCGGATGTAGTAGGGGTTGGGCAGCACGCGAACGTCGAACACGTAGTCCGCATCCAGCGGCACACCGTGCTTGAAGGCGAAGCTCTCGAAGACGAGCGTGAGACGGTGCGTGTCGGCGCGCACCAGCGCGCGCATCCAGGCGCGCAGCTGGGCCGGGCGGAGCTGGCTGGTGTCGATCACGGTCGACACCTCGCGCAGTTCGGCGAGCAGCTCACGCTCCAGCTCGATCGCATCGACGAGCGCGCGGCGCCCGTCGATGGCGCTGTCGCCGCGCCGGCGCGCCTGGCCGGGCTTCGGCTGGTTGTCGTCGGACAACGGGTGAGGGCGGCGCGTCTCGGAGAAGCGGCGTACCAGCGCGTCGGTGGTGGCGTCGAGGAAGACCGAGATGAACGAGACACCTTCGCCTTCGAGCTGCTCGAGCAGCGGCAGCAGGTGCGGCAGCGAGCCGGCGCTGCGCACGTCCACCGCGATCGCGACGCGCCGCTCCGAGCGCTCGTGTTCCAGTCGCAGGAATTCGCGCAGCAGCTCGGGCGGCAGGTTGTCGACGCAGAAGAAGCCGGCATCCTCCAGCGCATGCAAGGCCACGGACTTGCCCGAGCCGGAGATGCCGGTGACGAGCACGACTTCTCGTGGCGCCTGGGGATCGGCGGGCACGGGATTGAGGCGCTCGAGGTGGTCGAGCACCTCGCGCAGGTTGTCGCTGCCCGGCGTGGTCATGACTTGCGGCCCTTGCGCGCCGGCGAGGGGGCCGAACCGACCGACAGCATCTCCTGCGCATGCGCGAGGCTGGTGCCCGACAGCCGCTCGCCGCCGAGCATGCGCGCCACCTCGGCCACGCGCGCCTCGCCGCTCACGCCTTGGATCTCGCTGCGCACGCGGCCGCCCTGGGCCTGCTTGGCGACGACGAAGTGGTGGTCGGCGCAGGCCGCCACCTGCGGCAGGTGGGTGACGGCCAGCACCTGGCGGTCGCGGCCGAGCTGCTTCATCAGCCGGCCGACGGTTTCGGCCACGGCACCGCCGACGCCGGCATCGACCTCGTCGAAGATCAGCGTCCCTGCCGCGGTTTCGTCATTCGCCAGCTGGCTGGTGCAGACCGCGATCGCCAGCGCGATGCGCGACAGCTCGCCGCCCGAGGCCACCTTGGCCAGCGGCCGCGGCGTGCTGCCGGCATGGCCGGCGACGAGGAACTCTGCCGACTCCAGTCCGAAGGATTGCGGAGACTCCTGCGCCAGCAGCGCCACCTCGAAGCGGCCGCCAGCCATGCCGAGCTGCTGCATGCCCTGCGTGACGGCCGCCGCCAGCCTGGGGGCGGCGGCGCGGCGCTGTTTCGAGACCGCGGCGGCGGCCTTGTCGAAGGCCGCCTTGGCGGTGTCGGCTGCGTGCTGCAGGGCGTCGAGGTCTGTGGCGGCGTCGAGCGCGCCGAGTTCGCTGCGCCACTGCGCCAGCAGTGCGGGCAGTTCCGCCGGCGGCCGGCGATAGCGGCGCGCCAGGCTCATCCAGGCCGACAGGCGATCGTCGAGCGACTGCAGGCGCTGCGGGTCGAGGTCGGCGCGGTCGAGATAGCTCGACAGCGTGTGCGCGGCATCCTGCAGCTGCGCCTGCGCGCCCTGCAGCACCTCGATCACGCCGGCCAGCGCGGCGTCGTACTCGGCCACGTCCTGCAGCTTGTCGATCGCCAAGCCGGCGAGCTGTTCGGCATTCGGGTCGGCCTCGGAGATGGCCTCGAGCGCGGCTCGTGCGCCGTCCATCAGAGCCTGGGCGTGCGACAGGCGGCGGTGCTCGGCGTCGAGCTCGTCCCACTCGCCGTCGGCCGGCGCGAGCTTGTCGAGCTCGCCGATCTGCCAGGCCAGGCGCTCGCGTTCGCGCTCCAGATCGGCCTGCGCGCCGCGGGCCTTCTCCAGCGCATCCTGGGCACTGCGCAAGTGCTGCCAGGCGGCTGCCAGTGGTGCGGTGTCGACGCCGCCGTAGGCATCGAGCAGGCCGCGCACCGACGCGCTGCGCGTCAGGCTCTGCCAGGCATGCTGGCCGTGGATGTCGACCAGCGCATCAGCCACCTCGCGCAGCTGCGCGACGGTGGCGGCGCTGCCGTTGATCCACGCCCGGCTCTTGCCCTGGGCGTCGATCGATCGGCGCAGCAGCAGGGTGTCGCCGGCATCGAAGCCGGCCTCGTCGAGCCAGGCCGTGAGGCTGGCCGGCAGGTCGAACTCGGCGCTGATCTCGGCGCGCGCCGCGCCCTCACGTACCACGCCGGCGTCGCCGCGGCTGCCCAGCGCGAGCTGCAGCGCATCGATCAGGATGGACTTGCCGGCACCGGTCTCGCCGGTGAGCACGGTGAAGCCGCCCTCCAACTCGACCTCGAGTTCGGTGACGATGA
>NZ_JBFXIO010000540.1:0-2778 GCF_050175855.1 Piscinibacter sp. | reverse complement strand
AGCATGCTCGCCCGCGATCAGCTTCGCATTGCATTCGAAGCACTCGACGCCGACGAGCGCATCCGCGTCATCGTGCTTCGAGGTGCCGGCGAACACTTCTCCAGCGGTGGCGACATCAAGGGCTTTCTCGCAGCAACGCCCGAACATGTCAGCAAGCTGGCCTGGAACGTCGCGGCTCCAGCACGCTGCAGCAAGCCGGTGATCGCGGCAGGCCGTGGCTACTGCTTCGGCGTGGGCTTCGAGCTGTCGCTGGCCTGCGACTTCCGCCTGGCCACGGACTCGACGCTCTATGCACTGCCCGAGCAGAAGCTCGGCCAGATTCCCGGTTCCGGTGGTTCGGCCCGGCTGCAGAAGATGGTGGGCATCACCCGCACCAAGGACATCGTGATGCGCTCGCGGCGCATCCCCGGCCGCCAGGCGTTCGATTGGGGCGTGGCCACCGAGTGTGTGCCCGATGCCGAACTCGAGCATGCCACCGATGCGCTGGTGGAAGAGCTGCGTGCGTTCTCGCCGATCGCCCAGCGTACCGCCAAGAAACTGCTGAACGACACGGAGGACTCGCCGCTGTCGATCGCCATCGAGTTGGAGGGCCACTGCTACTCGCGCCTGCGCAGCTCGGAAGACTTCCGAGAAGGCGTCGAGGCGTTCCACAGCAAGCGCAAGCCGGTCTTCGTCGGCCGCTGATCAGGTCCACCCACTGCCTGCAAGGAGGCCGCATGGTCACTGAAGTTTCCCGATCGCGCCGCGCGCTGACCTTGGCTGCCGGCGCTGCGGCACTGGCAGCGTCA
Organism: Piscinibacter sp.; assembly: GCF_050175855.1. GTDB lineage: Bacteria > Pseudomonadota > Gammaproteobacteria > Burkholderiales > Burkholderiaceae_C > Piscinibacter. The sequence goes on along the minus strand of NZ_JBFXIO010000540.1, from coordinate 1,990 downwards.
TGGACCCTGCCGGCACGCGCTGCCGACTATCCCAGCGGACCGCTGCGCATCGTCGTGCCCTACCCGGCGGGCGGGTTCAACGACACGCTCGGGCGTCTGGTCGCCAAGCAGCTGTCCACGGCGTGGAAGGTGAGTGCCGTGGTGGAGAACAAGCCGGGTGCCGGGACGATGATCGGTACGCAGGCCGTGGCCACTGCCCCGGCCGATGGCCAGACGCTTCTGGTCATCCAGTTTCCGTTCGCCTCGAATCCGTGGCTCTACAAGCTGCCCTACGACACCGAACGTGCGTTTGCACCCGTGATCCTTGCAGGGCGTTCGCCGATGGTCCTGGTCACCCATGCGGGCAGCCCCTATCGCACCGTCGCCGATGTGCTGACCGCGGCGCGCGCCAGTCCGGACAAGATCAGCTACGGCACCTCGGGTGCCGGCTCGTCGAATCATCTGGCCATGGTGCTGTTCGAGAGCCAGGCCGGCGTGCGTATGAACCCTGTGCCTTACAAGGGCAGTGCCCCGCTGATGACCGATCTGTCAGGGGGACACGTGGGACTCGCCGTCGACCTGCTGCCGCAAGTGCTGCCATTCATTCAGGCGGGCAAGGCGCGCGCCCTGGCGATCGCGAGCCAGCGTCGATCTCCGCTGCTTCCGGATGTGCCCACCGCTGCCGAAGTCGGCCTGCCGGGATACGAGGTGTCGTCCTGGCACGGCTTCGTCGTGCCGGCAGGTACGCCGCAGCCAGTGATCGAAAGGCTCAATCGCGAGATCAACCGAATCCTTTCCACCGAAGAGGTCCAGCGAGCGTTCGCGGCGCAGGGCGTCACTCCCGACGGTGGTTCGCCGGCAGTGTTGCGTGACTTCATTGCCAGCCAGATGACGTTGTGGAAGCGCGTCATCGACCAGCACGGCATCAAGGCCGAATGAACCCAAATACAACTCCTGGAGACAGACCATGAACCGAAATCACCTCAATGCAATGGCCGCGGCTCTGGCGATTTTCTCGCCTCTGGCTGCATCCGCCCAGACCGGGCCGATCCGCGTCGGCGTCGTCACTCCGTTGTCGGGCACGTACGCCGGCATCGGCCAGCAGGTGAAGTGGGGACTGGACCTCGCAGCAGCACAGATCAACGCGGCTGGCGGCGTGATGGGTCGCAAGCTGGAGCTGGTCTACGAGGACGAGGAAGCGAACCCGGCCGTGGCCACGCAGAAGGCCGAGAAGCTGTTCCAGGTTGGCAGAGTCGACTTCCTCACCGGCACGGTGAACTCGGGCTCCACCCTCGCCGTGGGCCAAGTGGCCGAGCGCAACAACCGGCTGATCGCGACCACGGTGTCTTTCGCCGACTCGATCACCGCCGACAAGTGCAGTCCCAACGTGTTCCGCGTCAATGCGCGTGCCGGCATGCAGAGCGCCGCGCTAGCCGATTGGATGGCCTCGACGCAGAAGAACGCCAACGTGTTCTACCTCGGGCCCGACTACGAGATGGGCCGCAGCACGGTCGCGGCATTCAAGGCGGCTGCCGAAGGCAAGGGCGCCAAGACCGTCGGCGAGGTGTTCGCGCCTCTGGACAACAAGGACTACTCGCCGTACTTCGGCCAGATTCGCGGCTCTCGCCCGACGGTGATCTACACCTCGGTGGCAGGGAACGACACGGTGCGGCTGTTCACGCAGATGGCTGAGTTCGGCGTCAACCGCAACGTGCAGGTCGTCGGTGCCTCGGGCACGGTGACCTCGCAGAACCTGGCCGCCATCGGCAAGGCGGCGGACGGCTTCGTCACCGGCGAGGGCTATTCGCCCAGCATCGACTCGCCGGAGACCCGCAAGTTCGTCGCCGACTTCGAGGCGGCGAACAAGTCCAAGCCTGATCTGTACGGCGCCGACTCCTATGGCGTTCTGTTCTTCTACAAGGCGGCCGTAGAGAAGGCCGGCAGCACCGACACCGACAAGGTGCGCGAGGCCATGCGCGGCCTGCAGTGGGCAACGCCGCAGGGCCCGAAG
>NZ_JBFXIO010000539.1:0-2784 GCF_050175855.1 Piscinibacter sp. | reverse complement strand
GAGCACCGCCGCGAAGCGCCGGCCGCCTGGAATCGGCGGTGCGTTGCTCACCGGATCGGCGGCGCGGCCGGTGAACATGCGGTACGCGTCCTGCGTGTGCAGGGTCATCGCATCGGGTGTCTCGTCGACGAGCTGGCCCAGCGACGATCCTGCGGGCCGTGCTGGCGCCATAGGCGCGGAGATGGCTGGTGCGGGGTCGGGCACCGGACCGAGTGAGGACGGCGCGTCTTGTGCTGTCATGGCGGACTCCGTGTTGACGTGTTCTGGCATCGACGGGGCGGGTGCGCGCGGTGTGCTCATGGTTGCCTGCCGGTGTTCATGCGCGTCTTGAGCTCGCCGAGCATCTGCCTGACCTTCTCGCGCTGCGCGCGAGCCCTGGCCTGGTACTCGGGCGTGGCGCGTTCGGCCGCGAGACGCCGTTCCTCGGCTTCGCGTTCGCGACGCAGAGCGGCCTCCTTCTGGCGCTGCGCACGCGCGGCCGCCACGCGGAGACCGAGCTCCGGCACGAAGCTGCCCGCGCCGGCGCGCGCGATGAGCCCGCGCAGGTACGCGACCGGACTGCTGCGCACGCCACCCATCTGCAGGCGGCCGGCAAGCTCGTCGAGCAGAGCCTGGGCGTGATCGCCGCAGGGGCGAAGCAGCACGCGTGCTGCCTGGCGCTCGTCCGGCAGCATCTGCTCGGGGAAGATCAACTCTCCGCCACCATCCACGGCGGCCGACGCAGGCGCCGGCGAGCCGGTGTTCTGTGGTTGTAGTGATTCACCTGTACTGTGATTCATAAGAAGAGCGGCGCTTTCGGGTGAACCGTGTTCGCGGGTCGGGGCGAACTGTGGTGGCGGATTCAGCGTGGCAAGGCTGCGGGGTTGCCACAGTCTTGAGTCGCTCTTTGGTGAATCGTTGGCTGCGCCAACGTCACGGTCTGGATCCACGCCGCGCAGGTCGGTGGCCCGTGCCGGCGGGACGTCTTCGGTCAGCAGTGTCAGCAGGCAGTCGAGCCTGATGCGCGCCACCAGGCTCGGCGGAATGCCGCGCAGGCACTCCTCCCAGAGCCCGGCACGGACGAGGTCGCGCCGCGCCGTCTCCTGTTCGCGCCGCGTGAGACCGAGCTCCTCGAACCAGCGCGCGGCCGAGCTGACGATCCACTGGTCCAGACGACGTCGGACCTGCAGCCGCGTGAGGTGCAGCGCGCGCGACAGCATCAGCCCACCGTGCACGCCACCCGCGACCTCCACGAGCGCCCGGTGGAAGGCCACCGACGGACCGAGCAGTTCCGCGAGCACGAGTCGGTCGCTCCAGTCGACCGCGTGCGGATGGCCAGCGATCCGATCGGCGAGCCGCGCGCCGAGCTCGTCCAGCCTCAACCTGAAATGCAGCCGCGCGGGAATGCCGATGCGCTGGTCGTCCAGGAGCGCGAGATTGCGAAGCACCTCGCGCGCGCTGGCCTGTTCCTTCGGCGACAGTCCGGTCTCGATCGCCCACTGCTCCGTCGTCTTGTGGAACCAGCCGCCGCTCCGGGCGATGTCCCGACCGTGGCGCGTCCAGTAGATCGACTGCGACAGCAGGAGCGCCGCCTTGACGCTGGATGTGAGATCCACCAGCCGCCGATGGAAGGCGATGTGACGGCCCAGCAGCGGCCAGATGACGGCGAGCGGCGCGGCGTCGCCAGGCGCCGCTTGTGATTCCTCGTGCTCCCGGCGCGCGTCTTCATTCACGGCGGCTGCCTCCTCGGGCGCTCACCGGTCAGCCGCCTCGGCATGGGCCTGTAACGCGCGCCAGACCGCATCCGCCCGAACTCGGAACCAGAGCTTGGCCGGCATGCCGACCCGCCGTTCTTCGAGCAGCCCCGAGCGACGCAAGGTGCGCCGCGCGGTCTCCTGCTCCCAGCGCGAGAGCCCGGTCTCCTGTGTCCACTGCTCCTGGGAGCGGAGGAACCAGCCGTCGGCAGAAGGCTCCAGGGACTGGCTGGTCCAGATCGCCTGCGAGAGCATCAATGCCGATGTGACGCCGCCGGTGATCGGCACCAGGCAGCGATGAAAGCTCACCGGAATGTCGAAGACTTCGAGCAACAACTGCGGCGTGATGCCGAGGCTCTCCATGCGAGCGTTCATTCGTCGGCCTCGAATTCGCGGACGACCGCCTCCAGCACGGCGATCGCGATGTGCTGGAACTCCTGATGCAGCCGGTAGTAGCGAACGCGTGGCGACGGATCGGCGATGGCCCGCCACGCCTGGTAGATGCGCTCGCGCGTCGCGTAGTCGGGCAGCGGCACCCGACCGGCCGGGCGCCGAGCACCGATGGCTCGGCGGCGCTTGAGCGTCAGCTTGCGGCGAAGCTTGAAGAGCGCGCTCATCAGGTGCGTGGACGCACCGTGGCGGATGAAGTATGTCTCCAGCGCCTTGGCCTCGTTGACCAGGGCCACCGCGCGCAGCCCGGCCCTGAGGGCCGCACCGTCGAAGGTCACGCCGATGGTCAGGCTGCGCATCGCGGCGAGGCGACTGAGGTCGACGGCCGAGAGTTGCCGAAGGTGGGCCAGCTGCTCCATCTCGATGCCAGCCGCGTGGAGTTCGTCCAGCGCGGCGTCGGCCAGGCGCACCGTGACGTGGTTGAGGAGGACGAGCCGCACCTGGGCGTCCTGCAGCGGGAGCATCACTCTGCCTCCGAGGCAGAAGCCGCCTCGCCCGCGACGCCGGGTTGCCGGCGAAGGCCGCCCGATCGCCTGGCGCTAGTCAGCAGCTCCCAAAACGCCGTTGACGACGGGTCGGCGGGATCGACGAGCCATTGCAG
>NZ_JBFXIO010000538.1:0-2788 GCF_050175855.1 Piscinibacter sp. | reverse complement strand
CTCCAACACCGACGACGCGATCACCTGGACCGTGACCTTCCTGCCGATGTTCACCGGCATGGCGGTGGCCGGTGAGCCATCCGCAGCGATCCTCGCGCGCGACCACGTGATCTACCCGGTGCCGCTGGCGATCCACCTGATGAGCCTGGAGCTGCTGTTGATCTGGTTCCCCTTCGGCAAGCTGATGCACGCCGTGCTGTTCGCCTTCTCGCGCAGCGCTTCCGGCATCCGGCTGAGCCACCGCGGGGTGGGGCTGTGAGCGGCGCCAGCGGCCAGCCGGCCGCCTTCGATCGCCAGGGCACGCAGGACGACGCCGCGCGCGTCGAGTCGGCGATGGGCAGCTTCGTGCGCGAGTTCGGCGTCACCGCCGCGCTGCACCTCGAATCGTGCGTGCGCTGCGGCCTGTGCGCCGACGCCTGCCACTTCCACGTGGCCACCGGCGACCCGAAGTACACGCCGATCCGCAAGCTCGAGCCGCTCAAGCGCGCCTACCTGCGCGAGGCCAGCGCCTTCGCGCCGCTGGTGCGCGCGCTCGGCCTGGTGCGCCGCACCACCATCGAGGACCTGCAGGAGTGGCAGGAACTGCTCTACGACTCCTGCAACATGTGCGGCCGCTGCACCATGGTCTGCCCGATGGGCATCGACATCGCCGAACTGGTGCGCGTCGGCCGCCACGGCATGTTCAAGGCCGGGCTGGTGCCCGAGCGCCTGGCGCTGATGGACCGCACCGCGCGCCAGTGGGGCAGCACCGCCACGCCGGGCGAAGACCTGCCGGACATCCTCGCCGACGTGGCCGCCGAGCACGGCGTGGAGATCCCCTGCGACCTGCCGCAGGCCGACGTGCTGGTGACCGCCGCGCCGGCCGAACTCGGCGAGCACACCAAGGCGCTGGCCGACGCCGCCAAGATCCTCAACCGCACCGGTGTGCGCTGGACCATGCACCGCGAGGGCTTCGACGCCTCCAACGTCGGATTCAACAACGGTGACCTCGAGTTGCAGGAGCGCCTGACGCGCTCGCTGGTGGACACCGCGGTGAAGATCGGCGCCAAGACCGTGCTGCTGCCCGAGTGCGGCCACGCCTACGGCGCCGCGCGCTGGGAGGCCGCGAAGTGGTACGGCCAGGCGCTGCCGGTGCGCGTGATCCACATGACGGAGTTCCTCGACGAAGCCATCGCCTCGGGGCAGATCCGCGTCAAGCCCATCGGTGAGAGCGCCACCTTCCACGACCCCTGCCAGATCGTGCGGCGCGGCGGGCTGGAGGCGGCGGCGCGGCGCGTGCTCGCCGCGCTCGGCTTCGAGCTGATCGAACTGCAGGACCACGGCACGACGGCCTACTGCTGCGGTGGCGGCGGCGGCGTCATCTCGAACCAGCGCGCCGCACCGCTGCGGCAGAAGGTGTTCCGCATCAAGCAGCAGCAGGTGGAAGCCACCGGCGCGCGCCACTTCGTCACCAGCTGCGGCCAGTGCCGCATCACGCTGGAGACGGGGGCGAAGCAGGCCGGCTGGGACCGCCGGCCCGAGAGCCTGCTGGAACTGGTGGCCGATCAGCTGGCAGACTGAGGGCCCCGCGCGACTGCGCCAGCCTTCGGAATGCCCATGAACGACGATGCCCCTGCGGCCAACGCCACCGCGCCCGGCCTGGAGATCAGCCTGGGCTCGGCGCTCGAGCTGTGCCGGCTTGGACTGGCCACGCTGATCGACATCCGCCAGTCGTTCGAGATCGAGCTCAAGGGCGCGATCCCGGACACGGTGCACGTACCGATGTGCGAGGTGAAGCTGATGCTGGGCCACACGCTCACCGAGGACGAGCAGGACATCCTCGATGCCGGCCAGCCCAAGGACATCGACGCCCAGACCTTCTTCGGCACCATGAACCGCCTGCACCACGGCCGCGACCACCTGCTGCTGTGCATCTGCAACAGCGGCCGGCGCAGCCTGGCCGCCGCCGCGATGCTGCGCCAGCTGGGCTACCCCAAGGCGTTGTCGGTGGCCGGCGGGTTCCAGGCGTGGAAGAAGCTTTCCCAGGGGTGAGCGCCTCGGCGGCCGAGCGCACGACGAGGCGCCCCCTCCTGCGCATCGCCCTGGCAGCAACACTGTGGCCTGCGCTCTTCCCGCCTGCGCGGCGGGCGCGGGCAGGTCTCGACCTGCTGTCGAACGAGTTCAGCGCATCTCGCGACGAGCTGCAGGCTGAACTGGCGAGGCGGTTTCCGATCACGCGCCGCTACGGCGATCTGGCCTCGGTGTCGCTGCACGACCCGCAGCTCGCCCTGGACGGCCATGCCAACCGGGCGACGCTGGCCTCGCGACTGGCGATCGTCAGCCCGTGGCTGCGACCTTCGCCGGTGGGCGGCAAGGTGGCGGTGAGCAGCAGCCTGCGTTGGGATGCCGCAGGCCCTTCCGTGCGCCTGCAGGACCCGCGCACGGAGCATCTGCGCATCGATGGCGTCACCGTCGGCGACGCCGAGGCCCTGGAGCGCATCAGCGCGGCAGTCGTACCGGAAGCTCTGCAGGGCTTTCCCCTGCACACCTTCGGCCCGCGGCAGCTTCCGTTCGGGCTCCGAGTAAGGGGCATCATCATCGGCGCCGACGCGATCAAGGTGCAATTCGAGTAGCCAGTGGTGGGGCTGGGGGAGTCTGCTCGCGGCCAAGAGGTGACATTCGACCCACGGCCCGAAAGCTGCCGCTCGAAATCAAGAACCACTGCGAGTCGCAGTTGCCAAGCGAATCGGCGCCGGTGGCCGACAAACATTTGCATCCGTCTGCACCGCGAGCGCTGCGGTTGTTGTTG
>NZ_JBFXIO010000537.1:0-2795 GCF_050175855.1 Piscinibacter sp. | reverse complement strand
GGTAGTGTCCGGATTTATGTGCACAACCGCTTGAGAGCGGAGGGGTGGTCATGGCAAGAGGTTGATTGTGCAAGTCGACCTACTCTCAGAGGAGAGCGCCATGACCACCGAGAAGAAGCGTAACGCGAAGCGTCCCGTTGTCGAAGAGTTGCTGTCGGGCAACCGAGACCTGTTCAAGACGCTGTTGAAGGAATCGTTGCAGGAAGTGCTGGAGGCAGAGATGACGGCGGCCGTGGGAGCCGGCCCGGGCGAGCGGACGTCCGAGCGGCTCGGGTACCGCTCTGGGTACTACAGCCGGAGCCTGGTAACGCGCGTGGGGAAACTGGAGCTGCGGGTGCCGCGGGACCGTGACGGACGGTTCTCGACGGAGCTGTTCGAGCGCTACCAGCGCTCGGAGAAGGCACTGGTGGCTGCCCTGGCGGAGATGTACGTGCAAGGCGTGTCGACGCGCAAGACCCAGGCCATCACCGAAGAGCTGTGTGGCCACAGCTTCTCGGCGAGCACCATCAGCGAGATCAACAAGGGCCTGGACGAGGCGTTGACGCGCTTCGCCGAGCGCCGTCTGGCGGAGGCTTATCCGTACCTGATTTTGGACGCTCGCTACGAGAAGGTTCGGTTGGACGGGGTGATCCAGTCGCAGGCAGTGCTGATAGCGATTGGCATCAACGAGGACGGCCGGCGGCAAATCCTGGGGGTGGAGCTGGCGAACCGTGAATCGGGTTCGAGTTGGAAGGAGTTTGTGGCGGGGTTGCAGGCGCGGGGCTTGAACGGGGTTGAGTTCGTGGCCTCCGACGACCATGCGGGCTTACGCAAGGCCATCGCCGAGTTGCTGCCGCAGGCGGCGTGGCAGCGCTGCTACGTGCACTTCCTGAGGAACGCGCTGGACTACCTGCCGCGCAAGGCCGACGACGACTGCCTGCAGGAGCTGCGCTGGCTGTACGACCGGCGCAACCTGAAAGAGGCCCAGGGCGACCTCGCGGCGTGGCTGAAACGCTGGGAGAAGCGTTATCCGCGGCTAACCGATTGGGTCGAAGCCAACATCGGCGAGACGCTGACCTTCTACCGGCTGCCGCGTCAGCACCACAAGCATCTGAAGAGCACCAACATGCTCGAGCGGCTGAACGAGGAAATCCGCCGCCGGACCCGGGTGGTGCGCATCTTCCCCAACCCGGCGAGCTGCCTGCGCCTGGTACGCGCGCTGTGTGCCGAGGTCCACGAGACCTGGTTGGAAGACCACCGCTACCTGAACATGGATTTGCTCAAAGAGCAGAAAAAGGAGCTCTTGCGGCAGGCCGCTTGAGTCCCATCACCCTGACCTCGGCCATGACCACACTTTTGCACAACTTGACGGACACAACCGCGCGCCGTCGCGGTCGCCCGGTTCACGACGCGACCGGCAGCACTGCTCCTCCAGCCATCGACCCCGGGAGAGTCACATGCAGTTCAGACAGATTCGCAGCGCCACCTTGAACATCGAGTACGCCGGCAAGCGCTTCCTCATCGACCCGATGCTCGATCCGAAAGGCGCCCAGCCCGGCTATCCCGCCACCGTCAACAGCCACCTCGACAACCCGCTGGTCGACCTGCCCTGCGCGATCGAGGAGGTCATCGACGTCGATGCCGTCATCGTCACCCACACCCACCCCGATCACTGGGACGAGACGGCGCGCAAGCGCATTCCCAAGGACCTGCTCGTCTTCGCACAAACACCGTACGACGAGTGGCAGATCCAGCTCGCCGGCTTCCGCAACACGCGCGTGCTCGACGGGGCGACCGATTTCGCCGGCATCACCCTGAGCAAGACACCGGGACAGCACGGCCGCGGCGCCTTACTGGAGGGACTCTATGGCCAGATCCTGGGCGATGTCTGCGGCGTCGTCTTCCGTCATCCCGACGAGAAGACCCTCTATCTCGCAGGCGACACCGTGTGGTACGAAGGCGTCGCCGAGACGCTCGCGAACTACCAACCGGACGTCATCATCCTAAACAGCGCGGATGCCCGCGTGCTGCCCGACGAACCCATCATCATGGGCACGGAAGACGTGCGCGAGGTCTACCGCGCAGCGCCGGGCGCCACCCTCATCGCCAGCCACATGGACGCCGTGAATCCCGGCACCCTGTCGCGCGCGGCCCTGCGTCGTTTCCTCGACGACGAGGGCATGACCGACCGCGTGCTGGTCCCCGAGGACGGTGAGCGCTACACGTTCTGAGCCTGCCGCGCCGGCCGGACGCGACAGCGGTTCATTTCACGCGCTGGTCGGCACGCACCCCGCGCAGTGCCGTGCCCCGATTCGTGCGGCGGCGACACCGCGTTCCCGGGGAAGTACGCTCAAACCGGTTCCGTCGCCCGCGCGCGAAAGCGGCCGCGCCAGGCGCTCGGCGCGATCCCGTAGACGGCGCGAAAGCGTTCTCGCAGCGCGGCCACGCCGCCGAAACCGGCCGCCGCGGCAATCCGTTCGACCGGCCAGTCGGTGGATTCGAGGAAGGCCTGGGCGAGCGCGAGCCGCTCGGACAGCAGCCAGGCGTGGACGGTGGTGCCGGTCAGCGCCTTGAAGTGCCGGGTGAAACTGCGCCGGCTCATGCAGGCCGCAGCGGCCAGGCTGTCGACGCTGTGCGATTCGTCGAGCCGTTCGCGCACTGCGGCGATGAGGTGCGCGAGGCGATGGTCACCGGCCCCGCGCGGCAATGGCTGCTCGATGAACTGCGCCTGGCCGCCATCGCGATGCGGTGTCACGACCAGGCGCCTGGCGACGCGGTTTGTGGCCACCGCGCCGTGCCGTTCGCGCATCAGGTGC
>NZ_JBFXIO010000536.1:0-2810 GCF_050175855.1 Piscinibacter sp. | reverse complement strand
CGCTCGGCGACATCCTCACGCCGAAGCAGACCGCGGCACTGCTGAGCGTCCCAGAGGCAACGCTCTCGGTCTGGCGCAGTACGAACCGAGTAGTCCTGCCCTTCTTCAAGCTCGGTCATCACGTCCGGTATCGTCGGGCGGACCTTGAGCTATTCATCAGTCGGAACCTGCGCAACGCCGCCGGCAAGGTGGCGCGGTGATGGGGGCACTCGAATGAAGAAGGCCCCGACCAGCGACCAAGCAGACGGGGCCTCCGGCGAGCAACTGTCGTTCCTCGAGCCGCCGCCATTCTGCCCGACCTGGCCCAAGCGCAACAGCCTCGCCGACCGCGCACTGAAGCTGTTCCTCGACGGCAGGGTATTCGACCATCCCGACTTCCTGGCCGGCTGCGGCTCCTGGCGCCTGGCCGCCATCGTGTTCCAGCTTCGTGCGCTAGGCTGGCCCATCTCGACCATCGAGGTGCCGAGCCCTACCGAGGAGCATCCCGGTCGGACCATCGCGCTCTACAAGCTGCCTGCCAAGTTCGTGGCCGAGGCACTCGCGCTCATGGCGGGGGAAATGCATGCTCGCTGACCTCGAACGCGCCCGAGATGCGCTACATGCTTGCGACCCGGACTGCCCGCGTGACGAGTGGGTGAAGCTCGCGATGGCTGCCAAGGCCGCTGGCGTCGATGCCGAGACGTTCCACCAGTGGAGCGCGCAAGCGTCGAGCTACAACGAACGCGACGCGCGGTCAGTGTGGGACTCCATCAAGCGTGCGGAAGGTATTGGACCGGGAACGCTGTTCAAGACAGCCGTGCAGAACGGTTGGAGCCCGACGCGGCGTGGGCGGTCGGCACGGGCTCGCACCGAAAGACCCGCGACAAGGACGCCCGAACCGCCTGCACGCGCTCAGTCGAACCAAACCGCGGCCGACTTATGGGAACGCTGCAAGCCAGCGCCTGAGAGCCATCCCTACATCGCGACCAAGCGGGGCAACGCGGCTGGCTTGCGGGTGGTTCCTGCCTCTGACCCGTTGCGCATCGCAGGCGCCCCGATGGCCGGCGCCTTGGTTGTCCCGGTCCAGACCTTCGACGGCGCCCTGACCTCGCTGCAGTTCATCCAGCCGCCTGGGTCCGGGAAGAAGCTGAACCTCCCCGGCGCCAGCATGGCCGGCGTGTTCGTCGTCGGGGACCTTTCGACAGGTGCCACGGCTTACCTGTGCGAGGGCATCGGCCAGGCTTGGGCTTGCTGGAAGGCGACCGGCTCACCGTCCGTCGTGTGCTTCGGATGGGGCCGGGTCCGAGCGGTGGCGGCCGAAATGCGACAGCGCGACTCCTCGGCTCGCCTGGTAGTCGTGCCTGACGTTGGGAAGGAGCGCGATGCCGAGGCCATCGCCCGGGATGTCGGAGGTCGATTCGTGGCGATGCCCACGGGGTGGAAGGCGAACGACGACGTGAACGACTACGCGACGCGGGAAGGCTTCGACGCCCTGGAGGTGCTGCTAGATGGCGCCAAGGAGCCTGAAGCGGATGGCGTGGTCCTGCTCAGCGGTGCAGACCTCACCCCTCAGCCAGTCTCGTGGCTCTGGCGCGACTGGTTGGCCCTGGGGAAGCTGCACATCCTGGCCGGCGCACCCGGACAGGGAAAGACGACCCTTGCGCTCGCGATGGCCGCAACCGTCACCGTCGGCGGACTCTGGCCGGATGGCTCGCGCTGCGACCGTGGGAACGTCCTTGTCTGGTCCGGTGAGGATAACCCTGCCGACACCCTACTGCCTCGCCTCATCGCTGCCGGAGCGGACAAACGCCGCGTGCACTTCATCTCCGGCACTCGCACGAATGGCGAACTGCAGCCGTTCGACCCGGCGACTGACATGACCCAGCTTACGGCGCAAGCATCTCGCATTGGCGACGTGCGTCTCATCGTCGTGGACCCGGTGGTTTCAGCCGTCACGGGCGACAGCCACAAGAACACCGAGGTTAGACGCGCACTGCAGCCACTCGTGGACCTTGCGGCCTCCATCGGCGCAGCATTGGTCGGCATCTCGCACTTCAGCAAAGGCGGTCAAGGGCAGGACCCGGCATCTCGCGTGGTTGGCTCCGTAGCGTTCACCGCAGTGGCGCGAGTGGTGTTGGTTGCCGCCAAGGTGCATGGCGAGAACGGAGAGGACAGGCGCATTCTGGCCCGCGGCAAATCGAACATCGGCCCCGACGACGGCGGGTTCGAGTACTCCATCGCACAGGTCGAGACGCTGCCAGGCATTCAGGCTTCGCGCATCGAGTGGGGAGCCGCCGTGCAGGGCACTGCCCGCGAACTGCTGCGGGACCCTGAGGATGAGACCGAGGAGACAAACGCTCAGGATGCAGCGGCAGCCTTTCTGCGTGAGGTGCTGGGCGATGACTTGGTACCGGTGAAGACCGTCGAGGCCGAAGGCAAGGCCGCTGGCTTGGCATGGCGGACCATCCGCCGGGCTTCGGAATCGCTGAACGTTGTCAAGCGAAGGGGTGCGGAGAACCGGTGGTACTGGAGCATTCCCAAGTTGTCCAAACCCGGCAACTTGTCCAACTTGTCCAACGTTTCAGGCTTGGACAACTTGGACAACTTGACCCAGCCTTCGACGCCAGCCACCGCGACACAACACGTCGAGAGGGCGTCCCGATGAGCGCGATGAGTCGAAACAAGGGCAAGAGCGGCGAGCGCGAAGTCGCTGCGCTGGTGCGGCAACTGACCGGGTGGGACGTGCGGCGTCGCGTTCGTCAGCTCGATGGCGATTCGGACCTTGAGGGCGTTCCCGGTTGGGCTGTGGAGGTGAAGCGTCATGCTGCTGC
>NZ_JBFXIO010000535.1:0-2810 GCF_050175855.1 Piscinibacter sp. | reverse complement strand
GGTGTTCTCCATCGCCACCGCCTGCGTCAGTTCGCAGATCAGCGCATCGGCCGGGACGCCGTGCGCCTTCAGGCCGCGCTCGAGCCGCGCGGCGAAGTCGTCCTGGCGAAACTGCACGCCCGAGACGTTCACCGCCACGCGCAGCTTCAGCCCGGCCTGGCGCCACGCGGCGGCCTGGCGCAGCGCGGCGTCGAGTGCCCAGCCCCCGACGGTCTCGATCAGGCCATGGCGCTCGGCCACCGGGATGAAGCGTGCCGGGCTGACCAGGCCGAGGTTCGGGTGGCGCCAGCGCAGCAGCGCTTCCACGGCCGTGACCTTCAGCGTGTTCGCATCGACACGCGGCTGGAAGAACAGCTCGAGCTGGCGCTTGACCACCGCATGCTGCAGTTCGCGGGCGATCAGCAGTTCCTCGTTGTGGCTGGCGTCAATGCGTGCATCGAACGCCGCATGCGCGTGGCCGCCGCTGCGCCGCACCGACTGCATCGCGGCCACGGCGCGGCCGAGCAGGCGCACGCCGCTGCCGTGCTCGGGCGCCACGGACAGGCCGACCGACGCGCCGACGTGCAGCTCGCGCCCAGCCGCCTGCAATGGCGCGCCCAAGGCATCGACGAGGCGCACGGCGAGCTTCTCGCCCGCCTCGCGAGGCGCATCGAGCCAGATCGCGAAGGTGTCGGCGTCCACCCGCGCCAGCGGTGTCGAGGCGCCGACCTGCTGGCGCAGCAGCGAGGCCGCGGCGGCCAGCGCCTGGTCGGCCAGCGGGCTGCCGCCGTCGTCGCGCAGCAGCCGCAGGTCGTCGAGGCCGACGGCGATCAGGCAGCCGTCGCGGCCGGTCTTCTCCAGCGCCAGCGTGCGCTCCTGCAGCAGCGCCTCGAAGCGCTCGCGCAGGGGCAGGCCGGTCAGGGTATCGTGCCCCGCGGTGACCGTTGCCTTCGCCTCGGCGGCGGCACGCGGGGCGGGGCGTCGTCGCCACACGACGGCACCGGCGAGGCCGGCAACGGCGACGCCGGCGGCGATGGCGATCGGGATGAGCGGGATGTCCATGGCGGGTCCTTCGCACGCGGGCGATTGGCTTCATCTTCGGCGTTGCAGTGCGACCCGTGAGACCGGATTCCGTGACGGAAGTCGGCCCGGGTGGGTCAGCGGTGGGGGGCATCGGCGCGCTATAGTGGCCTCACCATGGAAACCGAGCTCCGCGCCGCCGCCATCCGCCACGACGGCAGCTGTGACGTCGATGCCTTGCTGGCCGAGGTGGTCGACGCCCAGTTGCGCGCCGGCCGCCGCGTGCGCGGGCTGCTGATGGCGCCGTCGGAGCAGCGCGGCGACTGCCTGGCCGAGATGGTGCTGGTCGACATCGACAAGCGCGACGGCTACCTCGTCTCGCAGCAGCTCGGCCGCGAGTCCAAGGCCTGCCGGGCGGACCCGCATGGCTTCGCGCGAGCCAGCGAGGTGCTGCGCGCCGCGCTGGACGATGCGCCCGAGCTGATCGTCTGCAACCGCTTCGGCCGGCTCGAGTCGGAAGGCACCGGCTTCTCGGCCGAGCTGCTGGAAATCATGTCGCGCGACATCCCCTTCCTCACGGTGGTGTCGCGCCACCTCGTCGACGAATGGCAGCGCTTCACCGGCGGTGCCGCGGCGCTGCTGCCGCCCGATCGCGCCGCGATCGACGCCTGGCTCGCGCGCACGCTCGCGCCGGCGAGCGTCTAGCCGCGCTCGAACGGGAAGCGCACGCCGAGTGTGCGCCGCATCGCATCCACCTGGCGCAGCACCGCCACCGTATCGGCATGCGGCACGGCCAGGCTCTCGACCCGGCCCTGCGCGATGCAGCGGATCGCTTCCTCGATCTCGTACTCGAAGCCGTTGATGCGGAACGTGCGCTCGGCGGTCTGCACCGGTTCGCCATGCCGCGCCAGGCTCGCTCGCGTGCACTCCCAGAACGGGCCGTGCAGGGTGATGTGCCCGGCCTCGCCGAGCACGACGAGGTCGTTCGGTGCGCGGCCGTCGAAGGCGCAGACGAACTGGCCTACCGCACCGCCAGGCCAGGCCAGCGTCATCGCCACGCGCTCCTCGATGCCGCTGGCGCCGATGCGGCCGACCACGTGCAGCGTCGGCTCGCCGCGTTCGCCCTGCACCGCGAGCAGGTCACGCGCGAGTCCGAGCGGGTAGACGCCGATGTCCAGCAGCACGCCGCCGCCGAGTGCGGGGTCGAAGTGGCGTGCCGCGCGGTCGAAGGGCAGGGCGAAGCAGAAGCTCGCCTGCAGGCCCTGCACGCGGCCGATGCGGCCCTCGCCGATCCAGCCGCGCACCACCGGCATCACCGGCAGCAGCCGGCTCCAGAAGGCCTCCATCAGCAGCCGGCCCTTGCTGCGGGCCAACGTGCAGAGTTCGACCGCCTCGTCGGCACTCGTCACCAGCGGCTTCTCGCACAGCACGTGCAGTCCGGCCTCGAGCGCCGCGCGAATGGCGGCGCCGTGGGCCGGGTGGGGCGTGGCGACATAGACCGCATCGACCTCGCCGGCGGCGAGCGACTCGATCGACGTGCAGGCGCGGGCGGTATCGCCACCGCCAGACTAGCGCTCGGCAAAGGCCTGCGCGCGCGCCGCGTCGCGCCCGACCACGGCGGCCAGGCGCTGGCCGTCCATGCCGCCAAGCGCCTGCGCGAAGCGCCGGGCGATGGCCCCGGGGCCGACCACGGCCCAGCGCAGTGGCGGAAGCATGTCGGTCGAACTCATCGTGCCGTGCAGTATGCGGCCGGCTAGCATCGCGCCATGGCACTCGACACCTGGCTCATCTACCTCGTGGCCGCGATCGGC
>NZ_JBFXIO010000534.1:0-2813 GCF_050175855.1 Piscinibacter sp. | reverse complement strand
ATCCTCAGCAATGACGGTGCGCTGCGCATCGGCGCGGTGCCGAAGGCGCTGGGCGTGATCGGATCGGGCGTGATCGGACTGGAGATGGGTTCGGTCTGGCGCCGCCTGGGTGCGGACGTCACCGTGCTCGAGGCCCTGCCAGTGTTCCTCGGTGCAGTCGACGAGCAGGTCGCCAAGGAGGCGCACAAGGCGTTCACCAAGCAGGGCCTGAAGATCGAACTGGGCGTGAAGATCGAGTCGGTCAAGGCGGACAAGAAGGGCGTGACCGTGGCCTACGCCGATGCCAAGGGGCAGGCGCAGACGCTGGTGGTCGACAGGCTGATCGTCTCGATCGGCCGCGTACCCAACACCACCGGCCTGAATGCGGAAGGCGTTGGCTTGAAGCTCGACGAGCGCGGAGCGATCGTCGTCGACGACGAGTGCCGTACCAACCTGCCTGGCGTGTGGGCCGTGGGCGACGTGGTGCGCGGCCCGATGCTCGCGCACAAGGCGGAGGAAGAGGGCGTTGCGGTGGCAGAGCGCATTGCCGGCCAGCATGGCCACGTCAACTTCAACACCATCCCGTGGGTGATCTACACCAGCCCGGAGATCGCCTGGGTCGGCCAGACCGAGCAGCAGCTCAAGGCCAGCGGGCGCGCCTACAAGTCCGGCAGCTTCCCCTTCATGGCCAACGGTCGCGCGCGCGCACTGGGCGACACCACCGGTTTCGTGAAGTTCCTCGCCGATGCGGTCACCGACGAGATCCTCGGTGTGCACATCGTCGGGCCTTTCGCCTCCGAGCTCATCTCGGAAGCGGTGGTGGCGATGGAGTTCAGGGCCAGCGCCGAGGACATCGCGCGCATCTGCCACGCCCACCCGTCACTGTCGGAAGCCACCAAGGAAGCCGCGCTCGCGGTCGACAAGCGCACGCTGAACCTCTGAGCGCCGACCGAGCATGGGCGTCCGCCAGCTGTACGAGCAGACGCTCGCCGAGCGCGGCTACGCGGCCGACCCCGCGCAGCTGCGCGCGGTGGCCGCGCTCGAGCGCTGCGAGAACGAATGGGCCGACTACAAGGCCCGGCGAAGCAACGCCATCACGAAGCTGCTGAGGCACCCGCCGCTGCCGCGCGGCGTGTACATGTACGGCGGCGTCGGCCGCGGCAAGAGCTTCCTGATGGACTGCTTCTTCAACGCCGTGCCGCTGACGCGCAAGACGCGGCTGCACTTCCACGAGTTCATGCGCGAGGTGCACCGCGAGCTGCAGGAGCTCAAGGGCACCGTCAACCCGCTGCATGAGCTCGGTGCGCGCATCGCGCGGCGCCACCGGCTGATCTGCTTCGACGAGTTCCACGTCGCCGACGTGACCGACGCGATGATCCTGCACCGTCTGCTCGAATCGATGTTCGAGCACCGCGTGAGCATCGTGACCACGTCCAACTTCCACCCCGACGAGCTGTACCCGAACGGTCTGCACCGCGACCGCATCCTGCCGGCGATCGCGCTGCTGAAGGCGAAGCTGGAGGTGGTCAACGTCGACAACGGCACCGACTACCGCCAGCGCACGCTCGAGCAGGTCCAGCTCTACCACTGCCCGCTGGGGCCCGAGGCTGATGCCGCCATGGAAACGGCCTTCGTGCAACTGGCCGAAGCGCGTGACGAGGACCCGGTGCTGCGCATCGAGCACCGCGAGCTGCGCGCCCGCCGCCGCGCCGGCGGCGTGGTGTGGTTCGACTTCAAGGTGCTGTGCGGCGGGCCACGCTCGCAGAACGACTACCTCGAGATCGCCTCGCAGTTCCACACCGTGCTGCTGTCGAACGTGCCGTACATGCCGTTGCGCATGGCTTCCGAGGCGCGGCGATTCACCTGGCTGGTCGACGTGCTCTACGACCGGCGCTGCAAGCTGATCCTGTCGGCCGAGGTGCCGCCGGAGCAGCTTTACACCGAAGGGCCGCTGGCGCACGAGTTCCCGCGCACGGTGTCGCGTCTGGCCGAGATGCAATCGGCCGAGTTCCTCGCGCTGGAGCGGCGCACGGTGGACACGTCACTGACATGAAGCAGCGGATGTTGCGGGCCCTCGGACTGGCCGTCATGCCGCTGGCCCTGCTTGCGCCGGCGCAGGCCGACGATGCCTCCGAACGGGCGCGCATCTCCCGCGAGCGTGCCGAGGCGCAGGCACGCTTCGAACAGCGCCAGCGCGAGTGCGCCCAGCGTTTCGCGGTCACGAGCTGCGTCGAGGAGGCACGTGCCGAGCATCGCCAGGCCCTGCTGCAGCTGCGCCGGCAGGAAGGCGTGCTCGACGAGGCGCAGCGCAAGCAGCGGGCCGCGGCGCGGCTGGCGGCAATCGAGGAGAAGCGGCGTGCAGAGCAGGAGCGTGCGGCCTTGCCGCGCGCCCAGCGTGACCCGGCGCCGCTTCAGCTCAGGACGCCATCGCGCCAGCCCGCCGCGGCGGCACGGCCGGCCTCGGCGGCGGCCAGCGACGCCGGCGCCGCCGCGCGCGAGCAGCGCAAGCGGACCCGGTTCGAAGCGCGCCAGCGCGACGCGCAGCTGCATCGGAAAGAGGCCGAGCGGCGCAGCGCCGAGCGTGGGTCGAAGGGCAAGGCCGGCTCGCCCCTGCCCGACCCGGCAGCGCGCTGAGGCGCCTCAGGACAGCGGATCGACGCGGATCAGTGCGAGCGACAGGTTGTCGCCGCCGCCGCGGGCGCGCTGGCGTGCCTTGTTGACCAGCATCTCGCTGGCCTCGCGCGGCGGCAGGGCGTGCACGATGGCACCGAGCTCGCGCGGGGTGAAGTAATGCCACAGACCGTCGCTGCAGGCCAGCATGGTGTCGCCGATCT
>NZ_JBFXIO010000533.1:0-2827 GCF_050175855.1 Piscinibacter sp. | reverse complement strand
GCCCATGCCGAGCACGCCCAGCACCAGCGTGGCGATGGTCAGGCCGATGGTGATCCAGCGGTGCGCCACGCACCAGTTCACGAGGGCCCGGAAGCGCGTGTAGAACGGCGTGTCGAAGAGCTCGTGCGGCTCGCCGGCGACGTTGCCGTTGTCCTTGTGCTTGAGGATCAGCGTCCCGAGGTACGGCACGAAGTACACCGACACCAGCCAGGAGATCAGCAGCGCCGCGGCCGTCACGGCGAAGATGGCGAAGGTGTACTCGCCCACCGTCGACTTGGCCATGCCGATCGGCAGGAAGCCCACGGCCGTGATCAGCGTGCCGGTGAGCATGGGCATCGCCGTCGCCTCGTAGGCGAAGGTGGCCGCGCGCACCTTGTCGTAGCCCTCTTCGAGCTTGCGCACCATCATCTCGACGGCAATGATGGCGTCGTCCACCAGCAGGCCCAGCGCGATGATCAGCGAGCCCAGCGAGATCTTGTGCAGGCCGACGCCCCAGTAGTACATCACCACGAAGGTGATCGCCAGCACCAGCGGGATGGTGATGGCCACCACCAGCCCGGGGCGCCAGTCGAGCCGGAACGAGGGCTTGAAGTGCAGGCCCAGGCTGACGAAGCTGACCGCCAGCACGATCACCACCGCCTCGAGCAGCACCTTGACGAACTCGTTGACCGAGCGCGAGACCACCGTCGACTGATCCTGGAACTGCTGCAGCTCGATGCCCACCGGCAGGTCGGCACGAATGGCCGCGGTGGCCTCGCGCAGCGCCTGGCCCAGCTCGATGATGTCGCCGCCCTTGGCCATCGAGATGCCCAGCGCGATCACCTCCTGCCCCTGGTGGCGCACCTTCACCTGCGGCGGATCGACGTAGGCGCGGCGGATCTCGGCGATGTCGCCGAGCCGGAAGCTCGCGCCGTTGGCGCGGATCGGGAAGCTGCGCAGCTCCTCGACGCTGCTGAACTGCCCCGCGACCCGCACCTGCAGGTAGTCGGTCGGCGCGTTGATGGTGCCGGCCGACTCCACCGCGTTCTGCTGGCCAATCTGCGCGATGACCTGATTGAAGTCCAGGCCCAATTGGGCCAAGCGCTTCTGCGGCACCTCGATGAAGACCTTCTCGTCCTGCGCGCCGAAGATCTGCACCTTGTTGACGTGCTTCACCTTCAGCAGCCGCTGGCGCACGAAGTCGGCTTGGTCCTTCAGCTCCTGGTAGCTGAAACCGTCGGCCGAGAGCGCGTAGATCGAGCCGTAGACGTCGCCGAACTCGTCGTTGAAGAACGGGCCCACCACGCCGGCCGGCAACGTGCCGCGCATGTCACCGATCTTCTTGCGTACCGTGTACCAGATCTGCGCCATCTCGCGGGGCGGCGAGTTGTCCTTCACCTGGAACAGGATGAGCGCCTCGCCGGGCTTCGAATAGCTGCGGATCTTGTCGGCGTAGGGCACCTCCTGCAGCGTGCGCTCGAGCTTGTCGGTGACCTGGTCGGCCACCTGCTGTGCCGTGGCACCAGGCCAGAAGACGCGGATCGCCATCGCGCGGAAGGTGAACGGCGGGTCCTCGTCCTGGCCGAGCTGGAAGTAGGCCGCGAAGCCCAGCAGCAGCAGCACGACCAGCAGGTAGCGCGTCAGCGCCGGGTGGTCGAGCGCCCAGCGCGAGATGTTGAAGCGCGACGGTGCCGGGTTCGCGGCGTGTTCCACGCGGGCCCCGCTCACTTGACGGTCACCGGCGAGGCCACCGACGCCGCCGCGGCCCGCGCCGGCTCGGCGTAGAACTTCACCTGCTGACCCGGGTTGAGCACGTGCACGCCCGCGGTGACGACCACCTGGCCGGGCTGCAGGCCGCTGCTGATGACGGCGTCGTTGCCGTCGGCGCCGGCCACCTGCACCGGCTGGGCGCGCACCGTCATGGTCTGGCGGTCGACCAGCCAGACGATGGTCTTGCCCTGCTCTTCCTTCAGGGCGGTCAGCGGCAGCTTGGTCACGCCCGCGGTCTGCGGCAGTTCGACGCGCACAGTTGCCGTCTGGCCGAGCTTGACAGCCGCCGTACCGACGTCGGCCTTGACGAGGAAGGTGCGCGTGACCGGGTCGGCCGCCGCCGAGATCTCGCGGATCGTGGCTGGCAGCGTGGCGCCGCCGTCGCCCCAGAGCTTCACGCTGAAGCGCCCGGGCACGCCGGCGAGCTGGCGCACCAGCAGCACCTTGTCTTCGGGCACGGCAAACACCACATCGCGCGGCCCGTCGTGAGCCAGGCGCAGCACCGGCGTGCCGGCGGCCACCACCATGCCTGGCTCGGCCTCGATGGCGGTGACCACGCCCTTGGCATCGGCCACCAGCGCCGCGTAGGCCGCCTGGTTGCCTTGCACGCTGCTCTGCGCACGTGCTTGCTCGAGCTGGGCCTGCGCGGCCTTCAGCGCCGTCTCGCGGCGCTCCAGCTCGGCCGAGCTGATGAAGCCCTGGTCGCGCAGCTCCTTGAAGCGCTTGAAGTCGGCCGCGGCCTGGTCGTGGTTCACCTGCGCGGCGGACAACGCCGCCTTGGCCGCCTCCTGGCCCAGCCGCAGATCCTGCGGATCGAGCTGCGCGAGCACCTGGCCGGCCCGCACGCTGTCGCCCAAGTCAGCCTCGCGGCGGACGATCTTGCCGGCGACGCGAAAACCCAGGCGCGATTCGGTACGTGCGCGCACCTCGCCGGCGTACTCGAGCACGCCTCCGGCGGTCTGCGGCGTCACGGTGAGGGTGCGCACGGCGCGCACGGGCGCAGCGGCAGGTTCGGGTTTGGAGCAGGCCGCCAGAGCGACGAGGCCGGCCAGCAGGAGCAGGTGGGTGGGCTTCATGA
>NZ_JBFXIO010000532.1:0-2838 GCF_050175855.1 Piscinibacter sp. | reverse complement strand
CGCCACCTCGGCGAAGGCCTCGGTGGTGACGACCACCACGGGCAGTTGCGTGGCCACGGCGTGGCGCAGCGTCGTGGCCAGCACGGTGGCACTGCCCAATCGCTGCGCCAGCTTGTGGTCGGCGCCCAGGAAGCGACTGCCCCGCCCTGCTGCCAACACGATCACCGCCGGCTGCGCCTTCATCGCGCCACCCCTCTTGTTGTGG
Source organism: Piscinibacter sp. (assembly GCF_050175855.1). Taxonomy (GTDB): domain Bacteria; phylum Pseudomonadota; class Gammaproteobacteria; order Burkholderiales; family Burkholderiaceae_C; genus Piscinibacter. The sequence continues at coordinate 2,633 of NZ_JBFXIO010000532.1, read as the reverse complement.
ATTGCACTTGCGCCTCGGCAGGAACTGCCCGCGCGTTACGGACAAGAATGGGTTCGCAACCCACTCCCAGGTAGTGGGACGTTCACCTAAGGCCTTCCCCGTAAGCAGAATTGCCCAACCAGACCTGTCAGGTGGGTTAGCCCTAGCATGGTGCTCCTGCACCGCCGACGAGCCGGATCATGAGTGACAAGAGCCGAGAGATCGCCAACCTTCGCAAGAGCTACGAGCGTGACGAGCTCGACGAGACCGCCAGCGCGGCCGACCCGCTGCGCCAGTTCGAGCACTGGTTCCAGCAGGCGCTCAGCGCCGAACTGCCCGAGCCCAACGCGATGACGGTGGCCACCGTTGCCGCCGACGGGCGGCCCTCCACGCGCGTGGTGCTGATCAAGGGCTACGACGCGCGCGGCATCGTCTGGTACACCAACTACGACAGCCGCAAGGGCCGCGAGCTCGCCGGCAACCCGTTCGCCGCGCTGCAGTTCCACTGGGTCGAGCTCGAGCGCGTGGTGCGCATCGAGGGGCGGGTCGAGAAGGTCAGTGCCGAGGAGAGCGACGCCTACTTCCAGTCGCGGCCGCTCGATTCGCGCATCGGCGCCTGGGCCTCGCAGCAGAGCCAGGTGATCGAGTCGCGCGCCGTGCTGGTGGCCAACGCGGCGCGCTACGGCGCGCAGTTCCTGCTGCAGCCGCCACGGCCGCCGCACTGGGGCGGCTTCCGCCTCGTGCCCGACCGCTGGGAGTTCTGGCAGGGCCGCAAGTCGCGCCTGCACGACCGCCTGCGCTACCGGCTCGAGGCCGGACAGTGGGTGCGCGAACGCCTGGCGCCCTGAGCGACCCGCACCCGGTCTGGCGTCAGAAGCTCACGCGCAGCCCCGCCTTGAGGGCGCGGCCCGGCAACGGCGCGAGGTCACGCACCGACGCGATGCTGGTGGCGCTGCGGGCGAGCACGTCGCCGACGTTGGCCAGCTTCACGAAGGCCAGCGCATCGTGTCCGCCCCACTCGAAGCGCCGCGCGGCGGCCAGGTCGAGCAGCGTGTAGCCGGCCGTGACGGTGTCGGTGGCAGGAACGCGGCTCTGGCGCTGCGCATGCTCGAGCGAGGCCGACAGCCACCACGGGCCATGCGTCGCATCGATGCCCAGGCGCAGCCGAGCCGGCGCCAGCCGCGGCAGCGGCTCGCTGCGGTCGAGGTCGTCGCCGCGCACGAGGTCGAGCTGCGCCTGCAGGTCCAGCGCCCACTCGCCCAGGCCCACGCGGTGCCGGCCCTGCACCTCGACGCCGCGCAGCCGCGCGCGCGCCGCACGGAACACGTACTCCGGCACGCTCTCGACGTTGCCGTCCTCGTCGACCACGTCGATGTCCACGCCGGTGGCCGCCAGCGTGATGAAGCGCGAGAAGCGCGACTCGAAGGCGCCGATGCGCAGTTCGCTGTCGCCCTGCGCCCAGCGCAGCGCGACGTCGAGGTTGCGGCCGCGTTCGACGCCCAGCGTCGGATCGCCGCGTTCGTACGCCCCGGTGGCGGCATGCACGCCGTTGGCATAGAGCTCGAACGAGGTCGGCGCCCGCTCGGTGCTCGCCAGCGTGGTGGCCAGGCTCCAGCCCGGCGCGAACTTCCACAGGTTGGCCAGCGACGCGCTGCGCAGCGAGAAGCTGCGCTGCTGAGCCGGGCCGAACTGCCCGGCCGCCGGGTCGGCATCGCCCGCGGAGGCGACCCGCGCACGCTCCAGGCGCGCGCCGCCGCTGAGCGTGCCCAGCGGCCAGGCGGCTTCCTCGAGCACGAACAGGCCCTGCTTGCGCGTCGTCGTCGACGGCACGAAGGCCTCCTCGCCCAGCGCCGAGAAGTCGCTGTCCTCCCACTGCGCGCCGAAGGCGCCGCGCAGCGGGCCCAGCGGTGCGTGCTCGGCCTCCACGCGCGCTTCGTTGCCGCGGGTGGAGAACACCGTGCCCACCTCGCCGCTGCCCTCGATCTCGCGGTGCTCGTAGACCGTGCGGCCGATCCGGGCGCGCACGCTGCGCAGCGGGCTGTCGGGCATCCGCCACTCGCCGTCCAGCGCGAGGTGGTCGCGCTGCATGCGGATGATCACGTCGGGCTCGGCCACGATCCCGTAGCGGCTGTCGTAGCGGTCGACCGCGATGCCGACGTGCCCGCTGTCGTGGGTGAACGAAGCGCCGAGCGCCCCGCCCTTGGCGCGCGAGGCGGAGTTGCGCACCTCGCGCGTCTCCTCCAGCGGCGCACCGTCCTCCAGCGGCACGAAGCGCGGCACGCGCAGGTTGTCGGTCTCGCGGCCGAACGCGTCGGCGTGCAGCGCCCAGCGGCCGTTGCCGGTTTCCACCAGGGCCGCCGCGCCGCGCTCGCGCTGCGCACCGCCGAAGCGGACCTCCGCCGCGCCCCCCAGCGCCGTCACCGGTGCCTTGGGAATGCGGTTGTCGATCGCATTGACCACGCCGCCGATCGCGCTGCCGCCGTACAGCAGTGCGGCCGGGCCGCGCAGCACCTCGATGCGCTCGACCACCAGCGGGTCGATCGGCACCGAATGGTCGTAGCTCAGCGCCGAGGCGTCGAACGAGTTGCCGGCGTTGGCCAGCATGCGCACGCGGTCGCCGTCCAGGCCGCGGATCACCGGCCGGTTGGCGTTGG
>NZ_JBFXIO010000531.1:0-2851 GCF_050175855.1 Piscinibacter sp. | reverse complement strand
TCACGGGCTCGACGAGCGCGCCGTGTCGCTGGCCTTGTCGCTGGGCTTCGCCGGCGTGATGGTCGACACCGCCGACAAGCGCGCCGGCAGCCTGTTCGAGGCGCTGCGGCCCGACGCGCTGCGGCGCTTCGTGGCGATGGCACGCGAGGCCGATGCGATGGTCGGCGTGGCTGGTGCGCTGCGCCGCGAACAGGCGCGGCAGATCGCGGCGCTGCAGCCCGACTTCGCCGGCTTCCGCAGTGCGGTGTGTGCCGGCGAGCGCAGCGGTGCGCTCGACGCACAGCGCCTGCGCGAGCTGGTGGGGGCGATGCGCCAGGCGCAGGCCGCTCAGGCGTCGAGCCGTACTTCGCCGATCAGCATCGACCGCACGCGCGCCAGCTCGGCGCGGTGAACCAGATCGATCGGGAAATTCGCGCCGGCGGCGATGCTGGCGAAGCGCTGGTCGAGCACGCCGACCTCACCCAGTTCGGCGAGGCTGGCCACCGGGTCGATCGCACAGGACTTCACCACCACCAGCCGCTCGGCGTTGAGCCGGCGCGCCAGGTCGAGTGCGATGCTGTCCGAGCTCATGCCCCAGTTCGCGTCGGGGCCGGGACGGTCGCGCAGCGAGTCGTAGGGCAGCCACAGCGCGGTGTGCCCGCTGCGCATCACCTGGTGCACCTCGGCCTGGCTGCTGGCCAGCTGCAGCGCCGGCTGCAGCGCATGCGCCATGTAGGCGGTCTGCGCCATCGCCAGCACCGCCATGTTGTGCGCCGGCACGTCGTCGAAGTGCCAGTGCGACTGGGCACGCCGCACCTCATCGGCGAAGCCACCGCCGCCGCAGACCACCGTGACGCGGCCGCCGCCGAGCTGCACCAGCAGCTCCAGCCACTGCGCGAGCAGCGGGTCGCCGTTGAGGCTGCCGCCGAGCTTGACCACCCACATCAGGCCGTCTCCTCCTGCAGGTGCCGCGCGTACAGCGAGGCCACCGCCACCGCCGGAGCGCCCACCTGCACCCAGCGATGCAGCTCGCTGCCCGCCGGGCCGGCCACGCTGGCGATGTCGTCGGCGTAGCGGGCCAGCGCCCAGCCTGCGGGTCGCAGTTCGCTTGCCAGGAAGGCGCCGCAGCCGGCCGCCACCAGCGTGGCCCCGGGCGCGAGGTCGTGGCGGGCGATGACGCGCGCGAGCTGCTCACGCAGCTCGGCCAACTGCGCATCGCGCCAGGCGCGCGCGAAGGCGTCCCACTGCGCGGCGCTGCCGTCGCGTTCGTCCAGGCCGATCATGCGAGCCAGCCTCGCGCGCGTGTGGCGTACGTCCTTGGGCGCGTTGTCGGCGCTCGGGTGCTGGTCGTGCGCCGGGTCGAGCTCGCCGGTGAGGCGGTACACATCGGCCGTGGTGGCGAAGAACTCGTTCATCACGTTGTGCGGCACGCCCTTCCAGGCGATGCGCCGGGCCAGCGCGCACAGCGGCGTGCGCACCACGCCATGGTAGACAAGCTCACCGGTGGCAAGGCGGTGCGCGTCGCTGCGGCTCTCGGTGACCACGTGGCCGCGGCGCAGCGCGATCAGATCGGTGGTGGTGCTGCCGATGTCGACCAGCACGCCTTCGACGGCCGGCAGGGCCTGCGCCGCATGGCGTGCGGTGGCCAGCCAGTTGGCGGAGGCGATGTGCTCCCAGCGCGAGGCGGCGTCGCGCGCCAGCGGCCAGTCGGCGTCGCCGGCGAAGAATCGCGGCGAGGGCAGGGCGCTGTGCAGGTGCGCGGCGATGCGCTGCACACCTTGCTCGCGGTGCTCGAACAGGTCGACCATCTCGCCGGTCATGGTCACGGCCTGGGCATGCGCATCGAGATCGGGCCAGCGCGTGCGCGCGGCGTCGAGGGCGGCGTCCAGCCGGTCCAGGCCCTGCCACAGCGCACAAGGCCACTGCGCGGCATCGACGACGCGGCCGCCCTTGAGGCGCGCGGCCTTGACATGCGCGCCGCCGATGTCCCAGCCGATCACCGAAGCCTCAGGCATCGATGCGCTCCAGCCGCTGCAGCGCCAGCACTTCGCGGGCGAGGTTGCGGCCCAGCCGCTTCGACAGGCCGACGAAGGCGCAGGTCAGCCGCGGGTTGATCTCGATGAGCACCGGGCCGAGCCGCTCGCTGAGCACGAGGTCGACGCCGACGAAGCCGCGCAGCCCGGGCAGCGCCGCGGCCACGCGCGCGGCCAGCGTGGCCAGGCTGCGCCACCGCGCCGACGAGCGCGGCAGCACGTCGATCTCGACGCCGTCGTAGCGCAGCGATCCGTCCGGCAGCGTGGCGACCTTCTGCCGGTTCACGCTCAGCAGTTCGGCCCGGCCGAGCTCGCACAGCATCGACAGGCTCATCGCCTCGCCGTCGATCCAGGGCTCGAGGCAGGCGCTCTCGCCGCGTGCATGGCGGCCGGCGAGGTCGGCCTCGGCGCCGAGGCGGTTGGTGTGCACCTGCGTGGCCACGCTGCCGGCGCCGTCGTCGGGCTTGACCACCCAGCGCCGCGCCGCGGCCGCATGGGCCCAGGGCGTGGGCAGGTTGTGCGCGCCGAGGTGGCGCAGCGTGGCCGATTTGCTCGACGCGATGGCGATGCTGCGCGCGTCGCAGCCCAGCCAGCGCGGCGCACCGATGGCCCGCTCGAACTCGGCCAGGCAGCCGCCGGTTTCCGGCGCAACGATCCAGGCCAGGTCGTGCCCCGCGGCCAGCCGCGCGGCGAACTCGGCCGACGTCTCTCCGTCGTGTGGCACCGCCTCGGCGGCGCCTGCGGGCAGGGCGCCGGCGCGCGCGCAGGTGGCGGCGGTGACGTCTCAATCGCCGCTGGCCAGCAGGTCGGCCACCAGCGCGTCGCGCATGGCCAGGCCT
>NZ_JBFXIO010000530.1:0-2859 GCF_050175855.1 Piscinibacter sp. | reverse complement strand
CGCCTCGGCGTAGCCGTGGGCTGGCTCCGCGGGGTTGGCCCAGGCCTGGCCGCTGCACTGGGCAGCGGCGCCCAGCGCCAGCCGGACGGTCAACGTGCGGGGACGGGTGGACGGCGGGCGCCGCCCGGCGTGCCGCTGCGGCACGCGAACGATGAAACGGGACACGACTCTCTCCTTCGGATCGAACTCAGGGCGAACGAGCGCGGCCCGGGCACACCGCGAGGGCGCGCCCGGACGCAGGTCCGCGGTCTAGTTCCGAAGGACGAGGAAGGAGAGGTAGAGCGGAGGTGACCCGACGGGCGGCCCATCGGCCACCGAGGCGGGCATGCTGGCCGCCAGCTGCGCGGCATCCGCCACGTCGACTATGCCGACCAGCGCCGCGCCGACCGCCATGGCCGGCGGCGCGTCCGGCGCCGCCACCTGGCTGTTCACCGAGGTCTTGTCGGCCTCGCAGTGGGCCTTGCACAGCTGCGGCTGCTCGGGGTCCATGCTGGCGGGCATGCCGTCGCAGTCGGGCATGGCCGCCATCGCGGCGGCGACATCAGCCGGGGCCGGTGCGAGCTGCGGACAGGCATACGCCGCCGTGGCCAGCTGGGTGAACAGCAGCACGGCGATGAGCCAGCCGGAAAGCCAGGCGCGATGACGACGCAACGCTCGCATGGTGAACAGTCTACGCATCTGCGGCCGCAGCGTCTTGCCCGGGATCAAGCCGGCTGCAGCACGGCCTCAGCGCGTGAGGAGGAGTTGCAGGTCGACCGGCAGTGTGGACTTGTTGGTCCACATCCAGCAGTAGTCCTGGTCGAGCGCCACCCGCAGCTGGCCGTTGGCGCTGGCGAGGGCATCGCGGCGCTCCGGGTAGCGCACGTCCTTGCCCTCGTGGTAGTGGATGTTGAAGTTCAACGGTCCGCTGGCATCGAAGCGCCAGGCCACCGACTGGGCCTTTGCGAGCTTGCCGCACACCTCGGCGAACTTGCCGGGCGCCACCGCCAGACGGCGTTCGAAGCGGCCGTCGCCGCTCCAGGCGATGTCGACGATTTCGGCCTGCGCGCCGGCCGAGAGCAGGACCACGAAAAGCGATCCCAGGCATCGGGCGAGAAAGGACATGCGGGAACTCCGAGTAGGGCTGGCGCGCGGGTGATTGAGCGTGCCGGTCAGGGTGATTGTCGAGGGCGCGCCGATCATCGACGCAGGCGTCCCGGGCAACGCCGGCCTGGGCTCTGGAAGGCAGATCAAGGACCATGCCTGCGCCTTCGGCCCGCCAACAGCCAGACACCGACAGCCGCCAGCGCCGCGTAGTTGGCCACCATGAACCAGGGCGTGGTCCAGGCGATGCCGTCGAAGCCGCGCTCGGTGAACGGATAGAGCACCGGCACGGCGTAGTAGTCGGCCGAGTGCGTGAACACGTCGATCACGATGTGCGACCACCAGCCGAGCAGCGGAAGCCAGAAGGCCCTGCGCACCGCCCAGAGCAGAGCGGTCACCGCAGTGGCGATCGGGGCGCTGTGCATCACGCAGTGCAGATGGTGAGACAGCAGCTGGATCAGCGGTGGCAGCCACGGCTCCTGTCCGGGTGCTGCCAGGGCATAGCCGCGCACGGCCGCAAAGGTCCCGTCGCCGAACGCCCACCACGCGACGATCGGCACCAGATGCACGACGTCCGGCACGGCCGCCAAGACCAGTGCGGTGGCCACCGTCCCGCGTGCGAGCGCCCGGCGACGGTGGACCACGGCCGCGCCCGCGGCGGCCCAGAGCGTGTGCGCGAGGATGTCCATGCCGAGCGCGTGACGTCAGTTCAGCAGCGCTGCGCGGCGAAGCCGGAGTGCATTCGCGATCACCGACGCCGAACTCAGGCTCATCGCCAGCGCCGCGATCATCGGCGACAGCAGCCAGCCGGTGAACGGGAACAGCAGTCCGGCCGCCAGCGGCACGCCCAGCGCGTTGTAGATGAACGCGAAGCCGAGGTTCTGCTTCATGTTCGCAATGGTCGCCTGCGACAGCAGCCGCGCCTGTGCGATGCCGCGCAGGTCGCCCTTGACCAGCGTCACCGGTGCGCTGTTCATTGCCACGTCGGTGCCGGTGCCCATGGCCACGCCCACGTCCGCCTGCGCCAGCGCCGGCGCGTCGTTGATGCCGTCGCCGGCCATCGCGACCACCCGCCCCTCGCGCTGCAGCGCCTTCTCGAGTTCCAGCTTGTCGGCGGGCGTGACCTCGCCGTGCACCGCGTCGATGCCGAGCCGCTGCGCGACCGCGCGTGCGGGGGTCAGGCCATCGCCCGTGGCCATCACCACCCGCAGGCCGGCCGCGTGCAGCGCGGCCAGCGCCTCCGGCGTGCTGGCCTTCACCGGGTCGGAGACTGCGAGCAGCCCGGCGAGGCGGCCGTCCACCGCGAGGTGCATCACGCTGGCGCCCTCCGCGCGCAGGCCCTCGGCCGGTCCGACCAGCGCCTCGACGGCCACGCCCTCCTGCTGCATCAGCGCCGTGTTGCCCAGCGCGATGCGCCGCCCTTCCACGCGGCCGCGCACGCCGATGCCGGAACTCGACTCGAAGTCCTCGGCCTTGGCCAGCACCAGCCCCTTCGCACGGGCGGCCTGCACGATGGCATCGGCCAGCGGGTGCTCGCTGCCCTGGTCCAGGCTGGCGGCCAGACGCAGCACCTCGTCGGCCGTGAAGCCACCGGCGGGCACGGCTCGGTCGAACGCGGGCTTGCCCTCGGTCAGCGTGCCGGTCTTGTCGACGATCAGCGTGTCGACCTTGCGGAAGTGCTCGATGGCCGCGGCGTCGCGGAACAGGATGCCCCGCGTCGCCGCTCGCCCGGTGGCGACCATGATCGACATCGGCGTGGCCAGCCCCAGCGCACAG
>NZ_JBFXIO010000529.1:0-2865 GCF_050175855.1 Piscinibacter sp. | reverse complement strand
TGCGGCTCATGCCGACGAGGTGCACCTCGGTGCCGGCCAGCAGCGCCGGCGCCGGCTCGGCAGCCACGCTGTCGCGCAGCGGCACCAGCAGCATGAAGGTCGAACCCTGGCCGGGCAGGCTCTGCACCTCGATGCGCCCGCCCAGCAGCGTGGCCAGCTCGCGCGCGATGGCCAGCCCCAGCCCGGTGCCGCCGAAGCGGCGCGTGGTGGAGAGGTCGGCCTGCGAGAAGGCCTCGAACAGGCCGGCGACCTGCACTTCCGGCATGCCGATACCGCTGTCGCGTACCGCGATGCGCGCCCAGGCGCTGCCGTCGGCGTCGCGCTCGGGGGCGGCGAACACGCGCACCTCGCCGCGCTCGGTGAACTTCACCGCGTTGCCGACCAGGTTGTGCAGGATCTGCCGCAGCCGCGCGGCGTCGCCGACCGCGCTGGCGGGCAGGTCGGCGGTGCAGTGCGACAGCAGGTCGACACCCTTGGCCTCGGCCTGTGCCGAGAACACCTCGGCCGCGTCGTGGATCACGTCGTGCAGGTCGAAGCGCTCGCTGGCCACGCGCATGCGCCCGGCCTCGAGCTTGGAGAAGTCGAGCACGTCGTCGACCAGCGACATCAGTGCCGACGAGCTGCGGCGCAGCACCGACAGCACCTGGCGCTGCCCCTCGTCGAGCCGCGTGCCGCGCAGCAGCTCGGCCGCGCCGACGATGCCGTGCAGCGGCGTGCGGATCTCGTGGCTCATGTTGGCGAGGAAGCGCGCCTTGACCTGCGCGGCGTCCTCGGCGCGGCGGCGCGCTTCGTCGAGCTGCGCCAGCAGCGCACGCCGCCAGCGGATGCCCATCACCAGCACCAGCGCGTTGACGGTCAATGCGCCGGCGATGGCGAGGTCACGCCGCCACGCGCCGAGTTGCTCCGGGTCGACCGGCAGCACGCCGAGCACGGCGGCCAGCTGGCCGACGAACAGCGCCTCGGCGACGATCAGCGCCGTCATCACCGCGCCGTCGACCAGCAGCCCGCCTTGCAGCAGCAGCAGCGGCAGCGCGCTCAGCCACCACAGCGCCGGACCCTGGGTGTCACCCTGGCGCAGCAGGCCGCCGCTGAGCGCGACGAAGGCCGTCCAGGCCAGCAGCCGGATGCCCAGCGTGGGCCGGCCGCGGCGATGCGCATCGCGCCAGATCAGCCCGGCGGCCACCAGCGCCGCGGCCGTGGTCAGCGTCTCCGGAAGCAGCCGCGCCCAGAGGTTGGCCAGCAGGAACACGCCGCCGGCAGCGAACACCAGCGCCGCCACCAGGTGCAGCAGGCGGCGCGCCAGCTCCTGCTCGAGGGCGTGGGCGGAATCGACCGTGGCTGTGGTGCCGGGCGTGCCCGTCGTCTCGGACGCCGGCCCCGGCCCGCTCATTTGACCCAGGTGTTGAGCTGGATGATCGGCAGCAGCACGGCCAGCACGATGAGCATGACCACGCCACCCATCGCCACGATCAGCAGCGGCTCCAGGATGGTGGCCATCTGCATCGCGCGGCGCTGCACTTCGGCGCCGAGCTGGCGCGCCGCACGGTCGAGCATGACCGGCAGCTGGCCGGTCTGCTCGCCCAGGCGCGAGAACATCGCCAGCAGCCCCGGGAAGCGCTTCTTGCCGGCCAGCGCCGAGGCCAGCGGTGCGCCTTCGCGCACCTGCACTAGCGCTTCCATCGCATCGGCGCGCATGGCGCGGTTGGACAAGGTCTCGGCTGCGGCCTGCAGTGCCTTGAGGATGGGAACGCCGGCGCCGGCCAGCATCGCCAGCGTGCCGGCGAAGCGCGCCGCGTTGTAGCCGCGCGAGAGCCGGCCGATCAGCGGCAGGGTGAGCCAGGCGGCGTCGAAGCGCTCGCGGAAGGCTTCGTTGCGCAGCATGAACAGCAGCGCGCCGATGCCGCCGGCGATGCCCAGGATCAGCAGCCAGCCCCAGCTGCGCAGGAAGCCGCTGATCGCCAGCATCGCCACGGTGAGCGCAGGCAGCGCACGCTTGGAACTGGTGAACACCGAGGCCACCTGCGGCACCACGTAGGTGACGAGGAAGACCACGATCACCACCGCGATAAGCGAGACGATGGCCGGATAGAGCGTGGCGCCGATCAGCTTGGCGCGCAGCGCCTGGCGTTCCTCCAGGTCGTCGGCCAGGCGCTCGAGCACCGGCCCGAGCGCGCCGCTGGCCTCGCCGGCGGCGACCACGCCGCGGTAGACGTCGTCGAACTCCCGCGGCAGCGTGCCGAGTGCCCGGGCGAAGGCCGAGCCGGCGTTGACCTCGCTGCGCAGGTGCGCCACCAGCTCGCGCTGGCGGTTGTCTTCCGCCTCGTCGGCCAGGGCCGTCAGTGCGCGCTCGAGCGGCAGGCCCGAGCCCACCAGGCCGGCGAGCTGGCGCGTCCACACCGTCAGGCCGGTGCTGCTGAACACCTTGCGCTTGAGGTTGAAGCCGCCGGCCGCGCTGGTGTCGGCGGCCACCGCCTTCACATCCAGCGGCACCAGCGCCTGAGCGCGCAGCTGTGCGCGCGCCGCCTTGGCGTTGTCGGCTTCCAGCAGGCCGGAGCTGGCCTTGCCGGTGGCGTCGAGCGCTTCGAAGCGGTAGGCCGGCACGTCTTACTCTCGGGTGACGCGCAAGACCTCTTCGAGCGAGGTGATGCCTTCGGCCACCAGCCGCTCGCCGTCCTCGCGCATCGAGCGCAGGCCGCCTTCCTCGGCGGCCACGAACAGCTGGCTCTCGGCGGCCCGGCTGTGGATCAGCGCCTGCACCTTGTCGTCGGCCACCATCAGCTCGTAGACGCCGGTGCGGCCCTTGTAGCCGCTCATGCCGCATTCCTTGCAGCCCACCGGGTGCCAGCGGCCGCGATCGTCCTGCTT
>NZ_JBFXIO010000528.1:0-2878 GCF_050175855.1 Piscinibacter sp. | reverse complement strand
CCGGTGCGATCCTGGCCATCGGCCTGATCGGCGCGCCGGCCGGTTTTGCCGTGCTGCCCACGCCGGCCGAGGCGGGCCGGGTGGCCGGGCGCATGTTCGCCGTCGAGGCGCCGCTGAGCCTGGCGCTGGCCGTGGTGATCTTCCTGCTGGAGCGTCGGCGCGCCCGCGACGAGGCCGAAGCCGGCCGCGGCTCGCAGTTCAACGCCAACATGCTGCTCGCGCTCGGCGCGCTGTTCTGCACGGTCGCGGGCTACTACGCCATCCAGCCGATGATGGCCGCGGCGCGGGCCGGGCAGGGCGCGTGGTCGTTCGGCGCCCTGCACGCCGCCTCGACCGTGTTCTTCGGCCTCAAGGGCCTGCTGGTGCTGGCCCTGGCCTGGCGGCTGGCGCCGCGCTGAAGACGCACCCGTGCTCAGGTCGCAGCCGTCTTCTTGATGCTGGTGGTGCGCTTCTTCGCGCGCTTGACCTCGCCGCCGGCAGTCAGCCGCTGGTTGCCCAGCACCTTGACCTTCTTCACCTGCGGCCGGTGGTTGCCGCTGCGCGAGAACTTGAGCACCTTCACCACCTTGGGCCCGGGCATGCGGTCGTCGCGCTCGGCCTTCTCCTTCGGCGGGATGGGCCGCCACAGCACCAGCAGCTTGCCGATGTGCTGGATGGGCGCCGCGCCGAGATCGTCGGCCAGCGTGGCGAGCATGGCCTCGCGCGTGTCGCGCTCGTCGGAGAAGACACGCACCTTGATCAGGCCGTGGGCGTTTAGCGCCGCGTCCACCTCCTTGCGCACGGCCGGCGTGAGGCCCTCGCCGCCGATCAGGACGACCGGGTCGAGGTGGTGGGCATCGGCGCGTTTGTCCTTGCGCTGGGCGGGCGTGAGCTGGATGGCAGGCATGGGCCGTATTATCCCCGCGAGATGAGAGTCCAGACCCGATGAAGAAGGGCAGCAAGAAGGTCAACCGCGCGTGGCTGCACGACCACCTGACCGACCCCTACGTGAAGCTGGCGCAGAAGGAGGGCTACCGCGCCCGCGCCGCCTACAAGCTCAAGGAGATCGACGAGGCCCTGCACCTCATCAGGCCGGGTCAACTCGTGGTCGACCTCGGCGCCACGCCGGGTGCGTGGAGCCAGTACCTGCGGCGAAAGTTCGCCCCCAAGGAGGCCGGGACGGGCGGGGCGGCCGTGGGCGAGCTCAACGGCACGATCATCGCCCTGGACATCCTGGACTTCGAGCCGATCGAGGGCGTGCACTTCATCCAGGGCGACTTCCGCGAGGAAGCCGTGTTGCACCAGCTCGAGGCCCTGGTCGCCGGCCGCCCGGTCGACGTGGTGGTCTCCGACATGGCGCCCAACCTCTCGGGCATCGAAAGCTCCGACGCCGCGCGCATCGCCCACCTGGTGGAACTGGCGGTGGAATTCGCCCAGCGCCACCTCAGGCCCGACGGGGCCCTGGTCTGCAAGGTCTTCCACGGCAGCGGCTACAGCCAGCTGGTGAAGCTGTTCAAGGACAGCTTCCGGGTGGTCAAGCCGATCAAGCCCAAGGCTTCGCGCGACAAGTCGGCGGAAACCTTCTTGGTCGGCATCGGTCTGAAGCCGGGGCGCCGGAATACCGAACAAGAGCCTTCCGATGCTTGATTTGCCTCGATTCACACAGACGTTCCAGGGTGAAACTTCCCCAGATGCCGACCTTGACTCGACTAAACTTGCACATATCTACCGCGGCAATGGGCGGAAACCGTTTCCGCCGCGTTGTCGTGACCGGTTGAAGGAGCCGCGGTGAATAATCAATGGTTCTCTAAAGTCGCTGTCTGGCTGGTGATCGCACTCGTGCTGTTCACCGTGTTCAAGCAGTTCGACCGCGGAGTCACGTCGGCCGGCCAGATCGGCTACTCGGAGTTCCTCGAAGAGGTGCGTGCCAAGCGCATCAAGAGCGTCGTGCTGCAGGAAGGCGGCGGCGGCTCCACCGAGATCCGCGCCCGCACCACCGACGACAAGGAAGTCCGCACCACCGCCACCTACCTCGATCGCGGCCTAGTCGGCGACCTGATCAACAACAACGTCAAGTTCGACGTCAAGCCGCGCGAGGAGCCTTCGTTCCTGCTGAGCCTGCTGGCCAGCTGGGGCCCGATCCTGCTGCTGATCGGCGTGTGGATCTACTTCATGCGCCAGATGCAGGGCGGCGGCAAGGGCGGCGCCTTCAGCTTCGGCAAGAGCAAGGCGCGCATGCTCGACGAAGCCAACAACACCACCACCTTCGCCGACGTCGCCGGCTGCGACGAGGCCAAGGAGGAAGTGAAGGAACTGGTCGACTTCCTGAAGGACCCGCAGAAGTTCCAGAAGCTGGGTGGCCGCATCCCGCGCGGCGTGCTGCTGGTCGGCCCCCCGGGCACCGGCAAGACGCTGCTGGCCAAGGCCATCGCCGGCGAGGCCAAGGTGCCGTTCTTCTCGATCTCCGGCTCCGACTTCGTCGAAATGTTCGTCGGCGTCGGCGCGGCGCGCGTGCGCGACATGTTCGAGCAGGCCAAGAAGAGCGCGCCTTGCATCATCTTCGTCGACGAGATCGACGCCGTCGGCCGCCACCGTGGTGCCGGCCTGGGCGGCGGCAACGACGAGCGCGAGCAGACGTTGAACCAGATGCTCGTCGAGATGGACGGCTTCGAGACCAACCTCGGCGTGATCGTGATGGCAGCAACCAATCGGCCTGACATCCTTGACCCCGCGCTGTTGCGGCCAGGTCGATTCGATCGTCAGGTGTACGTGACGCTGCCCGACGTGCGCGGCCGTGAGCAGATCCTCAACGTGCACATGCGCAAGGTGCCGGTGGGCCAGGACTTCCGCGCCGACATCCTGGCACGCGGCACGCCGGGCTTCTCGGGCGCCGACCTCG
>NZ_JBFXIO010000527.1:0-2881 GCF_050175855.1 Piscinibacter sp. | reverse complement strand
GCCCTCGGCCCGGTGTCCGGAGGCGGCATGGCGGCAGGCAGCACGGTGCGCGGCACCTCGCTGGCACGGCTCGGCTTCGACGGCATCTCGGCGAGGCAGGCGGTGGAGGGCATCGACCTGTTGCTGGCCGCCGCGGTTGCGCATGCCTCGTGCGCAAGGTTCGACGCGAGGCGCTGGCTGGCGGCGACGCAGCGCGCCGGCGCGATCGGCATCGTCGAGGCGGTGGACGACGGGCATCAGGGCCGCACTGGCGCCGAGAGGAGCTTGCGCGAGCAGCTCGTCGAGGCGCCCGCAGGAGCGCCGCGACGCGGCGCACTGGAATCGGCCATTCGCGTCGAGGTCGCGGCGGTCCTGCGCATGGCGCCGCAGCGCGTGCCGAACGATCGAGCGCTGCGCGCGCTCGGCCTGGACTCACTGATGGCGTTGGAGCTGCGCAACCGGCTGGAGAAGCGCACCGGGGTGGCACTGTCGCCTACGCTGGCCTGGAATCACCCGACGGTCGCGGCCATTGCCGGCCATCTGGCCGAGCGGATGCAACTGCCGCTGGATGAGGCGCCAGCACCTGATGTCGAGCTCGATGCGCTGCTGGCGGAGCTGGAACAGATGAGCGACCACGAGGCGCGCGCGCAGCTCGTCCGTGGAGAGGGCCGATGAGCGCGCAGTCCGACCGGTTGGCCGCCTTGTCGCCCGAGAAGCGCGCGCTGCTCGCTCAGCGACTGGCGCAGAAGGCCGCCCCCCCACCGGCCGGCCCGGCGGCGGAGCGCATCGCCGTGGTCGCCGCAGCGTGCCGCCTGCCCGGTGGTGTCGACTCCCTGGACAGTTTCTGGGCCCTGCTTGCCGAAGGCCGTGACGCGGTGACCGACGTGCCGGCCGATCGCTGGAACGGCGCCCAACTCTTCGACGATGATGGTGACGCGCCCAATCGCATCCAGTCTCGATGCGGCGGCTTTCTGAAGGACGTCGATCGATTCGACGCCGCTTTCTTCGGCATCGCGCCGCGCGAAGCGGCGGCGATGGACCCACAGCAGCGACTGCTGCTCGAACTGGCCTGGGAGGCGCTGGAGGACGGCGGCCAGCCCGCCGATCGGCTGGCCGGCTCGGCCGGCGGCGTGTTCGTCGGAGCGCACAGCCAGAGCAGCGACAACTGGCTGCTGCAGCTGGCGCAGCGCGGCGGTCTCGAGAGTCACTCGGCCACCGGCTCGGCGCACAGCATCCTGGCCAATCGCATCTCCTATGCGCTGGATCTGCGCGGCCCGTCGATGGCGGTCGACACCGCCTGCTCGTCATCGCTGGTGGCGGTGCACCTGGCCTGCCAGAGCCTGCGCAGCGGCGAATGCGACACGGCGCTGGCCGGCGGCGTCAACCTGATGCTGGGGCCGAGCGCCAGCCTGGCGTTCAGCAAGCTGCGGATCCTCTCGGCCGGCGGCCGTTGCCGCAGCTTCGACGCCGCGGCGGACGGCATCGTGCGAGGAGAGGGCGCGGCCCTGGTGCTGCTCAAGCGATTGCCCGACGCTCTGCGCGATGGCGATCCCGTGCTCGCCCTGATCGCCGGCAGTGCCGTGAATCAGGATGGCGCCAGCAACGGCCTGACGGCGCCGAACGGCCCCGCGCAGGAAGCGGTCATCCGGCGTGCCCTGGCCATGGGCGGCATCTCCTCCGGGCGCTATGGTTACGTCGAGACGCACGGCACTGGTACGCCGCTGGGCGACCCGGTCGAGGTCGAGGCGCTGGCGCGGGTGATCGGCGCGCCGGTGGATCCGGCACAGCGCTGCTGGCTCGGCGCCCTGAAGACCAACATCGGCCACCTCGAGGCCGCTGCAGGCATCGCCGGGCTGATCAAGGCGGTACTGTGCCTGCGCGAGGGCCGGGTGCCGCGCAACCTGCACTACACCTCGCCGAACCCGCATCTGCGCCTGGAGGGCACGCCACTGGCGATCCCCGCCGCGCTCGAGAACTGGCCCGCCAAGCCGACGCCGCGCGTGGCCGGTGTCAGCTCGTTCGGCTTCGGCGGCACCAATGCGCATGTCGTGCTCGAGGAGTTCCGGTCGGCGCCAGCGGTCGAACCGTCGAGCCCGGTGGCGCCGCGCGAAGAGTGGCTCACCATCTCGGCACGCGACCGTGGCGCGCTGGACGCGCTGATGCGCGGCAACGTCGCGGCGCTGCGCGAACTGCCTGCCGGATCATCCGCTGCCCTGGCCGACTTCGCGCACACGGCCCGGCAGCGGCGCAGCCACCATCCTTTCCGCGTCGCGGTTCACGGGCCGAGCGCCCTGGCCCTGGCCGACCGGCTGGACGCGCGCCTGGACGAGATCCCGACGCTGGAGCCCGCGGCTGCGCAGGGAAGGCCCGTCTGGGTCTTCAGCGGCCAGGGCGGTCTGTGGTCGGGCGCCGCGCGCGAGCTGTACGACACCGAGCCGGCCTTCCGTGCCGCACTCGACGAGGTCGCGGCCACCTTTGCCGAGCGCGCCGGCTGGGACCTGCGCGAACCCCTGCTGTCCGCCGACGCCGATTCGCGTCTCGAGGCCACCGAGGTCGCGCAGCCGGTGCTGTTCGGCCTTCAGGTGGCGCTGGCTGCGCTGTGGCGCGCATCGGGAGTGATGCCCGGCGCGATCGTCGGCCACAGCGTCGGCGAAGTGGCTGCGGCCCATGCCGCCGGCGTCCTGACGCTGGTCGATGCCGTGCGCGTGGTCCACGAGCGTTCGCGCGCGATGCAGGCGGCCGCCGGCCGTGGCCGCATGGCGCAGGTGGAGTGCGCCGAGTCGGAGCTGGGCCTCGAGCTGGCCGCAGGCGACGTCAGCATCGCAGCGATCAACGGGCCGCACACCGTGGTGCTGGCCGCCGCGCCGCTGGCGCTGGACGATGCACTGAAGCGCCTGGCCGG
>NZ_JBFXIO010000526.1:0-2892 GCF_050175855.1 Piscinibacter sp. | reverse complement strand
CAGGCTGGCGGCGCGGCCGTCGTGGAACAGCGCGCCGACGAAGGCGACGTTGAGCAGCGTCGGCGCATTGCGCCGCAGGCTCACGCCGTTCATGCCCACCGAGGTGCGCGCCTCGTTGACGGTGAAACCCTGCTCGGGCACGTGGCACATCGCGCACGACAGCGTGCCGTTGGCCGACAGCCGCCGGTCGAAGAACAGCTGCCGGCCGAGCGCCACCTGCGCCGCCGGCGGCGGCTTCAGATCGGGCAGGCCGAGCGACGAATCGGCCGCTGCGGCCCCGGCGAAGCCCACGACCAGCGCCAGCGCAACGAGGCCTCGCCTCACGGCTTCAATGCGGCACGTTCGAGCGAGAGCGTGCGCAGGTCGTTGAGCATCGCCTCGGGCGCCAGCGTGGCCACGCTGTAGATCTCGCGCACCTGCAGCTGGTCGTCGATGAGGAAGAGCTTGAGCAGGTGGTTGAGCGTGCGCGCCGGCCGGCCGCGTTCGTCGGTCTCCACCGTCACGTCCTGGCCGAAGCCGTCGAGCAGCGGCAGCAGCGCCGGCACCGAGCGGGTGGTCAGGAAGCGCCAGCGCACCCGTGCATCGCGTGCACGCTCGCCGCCGTACAGGCGCATCTGCTGCGGCGTGTCGTGGCTGGGGTCGAAGCTCAGGCTGACCAGCTGCGACACCGCCGCCAGCGGCGCCTCGGCGCGCAGCGCTGCGTGCAGCCCTTCCATTGCCGCCCAGGCCTTGGGGCAGCCCTCGGGGTCGCGACAGTAGGTGTACATGAAGGACAGCACCGTCAGCCGCCCGGCCAGCAGGCGGTGCAGGCGGTGGGCGCGGCCATCGACGTCGAGCACCTCGCCGTCGGGGGCCCTGATGATGCGCGGCAGGCGGTAGCTGCCCGGCGCGGGCAGGCGCGACACGTCGACCGGCGCGCGCGGCGCCGGCCCGGTGGCGGCATCGCTGGCCGCGCGCACGCCGGCGTGCGCCGCCAGCAGCGCCAGCGGCGCGTGCAGCCGCCAGCGCCGCGCGGCCTTCACTGCTGCGCCACCTTCACGGCGGTGGAGGCCAGCGACTGCCCGGCCGGGCGCGCGGTGAACTTCATGTGGTGCGCGCGACCGAGCTTGAGCTTGGCGAAGTCGACCTCGAACTTCTGCACCAGCTCCTTGCCGTCCCAGTCGTAGGCGCGCAGCACCTGCTCGTTGTCGTCGCCCTTCTTGTCCCAGTTGGCCAGCAGCGACGAGGTGATGTAGATGCGCTTGCCGTCCCAGCTCTGCGAGACCATGTTCACCTGCTTGCCGGTGACCTTCGAGTAGGTCTGCTTCGGCGCCTCCGGGTTGCTCATGTCGA
The DNA here is from genome assembly GCF_050175855.1 of Piscinibacter sp. Taxonomy (GTDB): domain Bacteria; phylum Pseudomonadota; class Gammaproteobacteria; order Burkholderiales; family Burkholderiaceae_C; genus Piscinibacter. The sequence continues at coordinate 1,560 of NZ_JBFXIO010000526.1, read as the reverse complement.
AGTAGCGTGTGGTGCCGTCCATGAAGGTGTTGACCCACAGGCCCTTGCCGTCGGCGGTGATGCTGATGTCCACCGGCAGCGGGATCTTGGCCGGGTCGCCGATGGTGGCCACGTCCTTCGCCTGCCACTGGCCGCCGGCGTCCTGCTTGATCAGCCAGATCTTGGACGTGAGCGCCGAGGCCGTGACGGCCCAGTTGTCGCCGTCCTTGAGCGACCAGCGGATCTCCAGCGGCGCGCCCGGCACGCTCATCACCTGCTGCGGCTTCATCGCCTTCACGTCCCAGGCCACCATGGTGTTGCCGAAGCGCTTCATCGCCTCGCCGTCCTTCACCAGCTTGCCGAGGTCCATCATGTAGTTGTTCCAGCCGGTGAAACTGGAGGTGAGCATGGTGTTCTTGCCCGGATTGATGGCGATGTCGTAGCCGTAGCCGTCGCCCTTGGCGCCGCCGACCTCGCCGGTGGGCATGGCGATCTTCTCGATGATGTCGCCCTTGTTGTTAAACATCACCAGGCCGGTCGCTCCGCCGTGGTCGCGCGTGTTCGACAGCGCCTGCACCAGCATGCGCCCGGGCATCGCGTAGAAGGTGTGCGGGCCGACGAAGCCGGTCTTCGCGGCCATGTTGGCGATGGTCTTCACCAGCTTCGGCTTGTCGGGCCGCTGCATGTCGAAGACGAAGATCTTGTTGTCGTCGAGCCGGCCGGCCCAGAGATAGCGGCGGTCGTCGGTGAAGCCCATGTGGTGCGCCTCGCCGCGGCCGGGCACCGAGATCTTGTGGATCACCCGGCCGTAGCGCTTGCTCTCCGGGTTGGCGTCGATGGTGACGAGCTTGTCGTTGCCGTCGCCCATGCCCTTGACGCCCAGCGTCCAGACGTGGACGAAGTCTTCCTGACCCTTGATCAGCCCCGCCATGTAGGGCGAGTTGCAGGTCTCGTCGGCCTGGGCGGGCAGCGCCAGGACGGATGCGGCCAGTAGGGCGATTGCGCGGATCTTGAGTCGCATGCTTGTCTCCTCGGTGGTGTTGTCGTCGGAGATGCGCGGGCAGGACGGCCCCGCGGCATCGCGCGTTTCTTGTACCACCGGGCGCGCCACGACACAAACCGCAACGGACGAGCAACATCCAGACGTTACGATCGCGCACGTTTCGGCACCGAAGGAGCATCACCATGGCCCATCTCCTGCACCGCGTCGCCCTCGCGGCCCTCGTCGGCGCCGGCGTGACCGCGCCCGCCTGGGCCGACCCGGCCTCGTCCGCATCGTCGGCCTCGTCGGCCGGCTCGCAGAGCTCGGCCAGCATCTCGAACTCCATCCAGGGCTCGAGCAACAGCTCGTCGGGCAAGACCAACGTGGCCGAGGGCGAGTACCGCATCATCGAGGTGGCCGAGGTGGCCGGGCAGCCCGGCACTCAGCGCTTGACGCTGCATGCCGTCAAGCCCGCCGGCACGCCCGACGACGAGTTCTATCTCTACCTGCCGCAGCAGGTGGTCGACCAGGGCAGGCTCGCCACCGGCGGCACGGTGCTCGCCAAGCACAAGCCCTACGGCCTGGAGTTCGCCCATGCC
>NZ_JBFXIO010000525.1:0-2896 GCF_050175855.1 Piscinibacter sp. | reverse complement strand
GCACACGCTGGCCAAGCGAATCAGGGCGCGCTCGACCTCGCCCACCCCCGAGCGGCTGGTGCAGGGCGCACTCGGCCACGCTTGCGTGACTTCGACGGCCGTCTACACCTGGCCGGACCGGGAGGAGATCGACGCGGCTGTCGATCTGGCGAGCTGATGGTGGCGCGCTATGCGCTGACCGAGGCCCCGGTCGACGAGCGGGCCTTCGTGCAGCTCACGCTCGAACACCTGCGGCTGCTGCGCCGCGCGCTTCGTGGTCACCGCTTCCGCATTTTCTTCGGCGCGGAGACGCGCGACATCATCCGCCGCGAGCAGCGGGCGCTGGCCTGCGTGCGTCGCCGGCGGCATGAGAGAGGGGTGCGGTGATGTTCGACACCTGCCGCGTGTGTCACTGCGACGAGCTCCACGCCTGCGACATGGGCGACGGCACGCCGTGCTGGTGGGTCGAGCCCGATCTCTGCTCGGCGTGTGCCGATGCCGAGGCCCTTGCCGATCTCTGCCAAGCGGATGTCGACGGGCTCGACACATTGGCGATCGAGCGCTTTGCGCTCGGGGAGGTCATCTGATGGCCGCCTGGTACGGCTGCGCGGCCAGGCAACGCGCGTTCAAGGTGAAGCGCCGGCACGGTAAGAACCTGGTCCTGAGCGACCAGTACGGCGCTACGCACCTGATGTCGCCGGACAAGCTCGAAGCCAACGGCTACCGCCTGCTCGCCACGAAACCTCGCTACGCGGGGAAGGGGAAGTACTGATGATCAACGATGCCGCCCTGGCCGGGCTCTGCATGGTCTACCTGCTGCTCGGCCTCATCGTCCTCGCACTGCTCGACGACCGCATGGGCTTCCCCAAGCTCATGACCTCGAGCCTGGTGCTGTTCGTGTTGATGTGGGCGCTGTGGCCGCTGGCCGCGGCGGGCTGGGGGTGCGCATGGCTGGGCTTGTCGCTCCGTCGCCGGCGCCGTGCTGCCGGCTGGTAGTCAACCCGGCGCGGCGGGCGACCGAGCGGTGGGTGAACCTCACGACGTTGCCGGCCGAGCAGAAGCGCGCGATGTGGGCACGCATCCAGGCCGAGCGGCCGGCGCTCGCCGCGCTGCTGCAGGACATCGGCCGCGACCCGCTGGCGCAAGCCCTGATCGAACACTGCGACGCGGAGGTCCTGGTCGAGAGCCTGGACCTCGTGCGCTGAGGGAGCCGTGATGATTTTCGTCTTCGAGGAACACAAGCTGCGCGAGGCCTTCGAGGCCTACTGCGCGGCGCAGGGGATCGGCGCGGATCGGCGCGATCTCGAGTTCAACCGGGTGATGGCGTTCCTGCGCTCCGAGCAGGCGCGCGCGGCGAAGCTGTGGATGGAGACGCCGACGGAGGTGCGGACGTGAGCGCCGTGCTCGCCTCCGAGCTGGGCGAGGCCTCGGCGTCTCGCGGTGCCGATATCTCGGCCTGCGGCCGGTATCGCTATCGCCTGTGGCGAGCATGGGACTGCGAGCGGCCGAAGGCATCTGTTCGTGATGCTGAATCCCTCAACCGCCGACGCCGACCTCGACGACCCGACCATCCGCCGATGCCTGGGCTACGCACGCGCCTGGGACCTCGGCGGCCTCGAGGTGGTGAACCTCTACGCCTACCGGGCGACGAAGCCGGCGCGACTGCAGCGCGTGACTCGCGCCGAGGCGGTTGGCCCGGACAACGACTGCTACATCTGGGGCGCTGCGCGGCGCTGTCGCGAGGTGGTGTGCGCGTGGGGCGCGCATCACATGGTCGACCGGCGTGCACGCGAGGTGCTCGATCTGCTGCGCCGTGCGGGCGCGATGCCGACTTGCCTCGCGACCACCGTTGACGGGCATCCGTCGCATCCGCTGTACCTCAAGCGCGAGCTGGTGCCGGTACCGTTCGATGGGGCGAGGTACGCCGGGTGAGGGGAGACAGCGACAGGGCCAGATCCCCCGAGTTCTCCGAAGACGGCGAACGCTACGCTCAGGCCCGCGGGGCGCGCCTGGCGGCTTATCGCTGCCCGCTCTCGGCGGCCGAAGCCCGGCGCCTCGACGCCATACAGGACCAGGCCGGCGACGCGGCGTGGCGTGCGTTCCCCGAGGTCGTTTCGAATCCATTCCCGGCCGGCACGCCCGAAGCGCAGGCGTGGCAGCTCGGCGCCGATTCGAACTACCGCTGGGCGCGGGTGCATGTCGAGGAAGGGTGGTACCGGATCGTTGATGGCGTGAGGGTGGCCCCGTGACCCGCTGGCGCCACTGGACCCCGGCGGAGGAGGCCCTGCTCCGTGAGCGCTTTGCCACCACGCCGACCCCCGAGCTGGCCGCGCTGCTGAACCGTACCCAGAACGCCGTCCGCGAGCGTGCGCGCCGCCTCGGCCTCGAGCGGGACTACGCCGCGGCCCCGGCCGCCGCGCGCACGCAGGGCCGCAGCACTGCCACCGGGCGCTTCGAGGCGGGCTGCACACCCTGGAACAAGGGCGCCATCTACCGTGCCGGGGGGCGCTCGGCCGAGACCCGCTTCAAGCCGGGGGCCGCCCCCCACAATGCCGCGCCCATCGGGGCCGAGCGCGTGAGCAAAGACGGCATCCTGCAGCGCAAGGTGAGCGACACGGGCTACCCGCCGCGCGATTGGACCTCCGTGCACGCGCTGCTCTGGGTGGAACACCACGGGCCGATCCCGAAGGGGCACATCGTGGTGTTCCGCAACGGCAACCGCAGCGACATCCGAATCGAGAACCTCGAACTCATCACCCGCGTCGAGAACATGCGACGCAACACCGTTCACAACCTGCCCAAGCCGCTCGCGGAAGCCATCCAGCTCCGCGGGGCGATCAGGCGGCAGATCAACCGGAGAACCCGTCATGGCGCATGACATCGACGATCTGCGCGAACACCTGTTCGAAACCCTCGC
>NZ_JBFXIO010000524.1:0-2904 GCF_050175855.1 Piscinibacter sp. | reverse complement strand
CCGCCGTGATCGACAGCGACGAATTCGGCGAGGCGGTGCGCGAGCAGGAGCGGCTGTTCACGCAGGCGGGCATCTCGTCGGTGCCGTCGGTGATCGTCAACGACCGCTACCTGATCCAGGGCGGGCAGCCGCCGGAGATCTTCGAGCAGTCGCTGCGCGAGATCGCCGCCGAGGCCGGATGAAGATCCTCGTCGTCGAGGACGACCCGCAGCTCGGCGACGCGCTGTCCACCGGGCTGCGCCAGCTGCAGCACGTGGTCGACTGGTTCCGCGACGGCGAGCAGGCGCATGCCGCGCTCGCGAGCGTGCCGTACGACGCCGTGGTCCTCGACCTCGGCCTGCCCGGCGGCGACGGCATGCGCTGGCTGCGCCGCTGGCGCGGCGAAGGGCGGCAGCTGCCGGTGCTCATCCTCACCGCGCGCGACGGCGTGAGCGACCGCGTGGCCGGGCTGGACGCCGGCGCCGACGACTATCTCGTCAAGCCGATCACGATCGACGAACTGGCCGCACGGCTGCGGGCGATGACGCGCCGAAGCACCGGCCGCGCGCAGAGCATCTGGACGCATGGCCTGCTCAGCTACGACCCGGCCGGGCGCACGGTGCAGTGGAACGGGGCTGCGGTGGAGCTGACCGCGCGCGAGCTGATGCTGCTGGAGGCGCTGATGGCCCACCCCGGGCGCATCCTGTCCAAGGCCCAGCTGCAGGAGAAGCTCTACGACTGGGGCGAATCGCTGGAGAGCAACACGCTGGAAGTGCACGTGCACCACCTGCGCCGCAAGCTCGGCCGGGACGTCATCCGCACCGTGCGCGGCGTCGGCTATGCGCTGGGAGCGGCGGAAGGCCAGGGGCAGGAATCGTGAGTCTGCAGCGGCGACTGCTGATCTACCTGCTGATCAGCGCGCCGCTGGTCTGGCTGGCGGCCGGCTTCGCCTCGATGCGCTTTGCCCGGCACGAGGTCGACGAGCTTTTCGATACCGAACTGATCCGCCTGGCGCGGCAGGTGCAGGTGACGCTGGCCATTCCGACCCAAGGGCGCGAGGCGCTGCTGCCGGGTGCGGGCGCGAGCGGCTCCAGCGGCGAAGCCGACGTCGGCGACCTGGCCATCGCGGTCTGGGCGCGAGACGGACGGCTGCTGCTGGCCGACCGCGAGGGCGTGCGCCTGCCCTACCAGCCCGAGGCCGCCGGCTTCGTCGACCTGCCGGTCGCCGGCGAGGTCTGGCGCGTGTACTACCTGCAGTCCTTCGACGGGGCCTGGCTGGTGGCGGCGGGGCAGAAGGCCTACGAACGCGAGGAGCTGGCCTTCGACGTCACGCTCGGGCAGGTGCTGCCCTGGCTGGCCATGCTGCCGCTGCTGCTCGTGGCCATGGCCTGGGGCGTGCGTCGCGCGCTCGCGCCGGTGCGCCAGCTCAGCGAGGAGATCGCCTCGCGCGGCGCAGACGTGCTGCAGCCCGTGGCGTCGGCGCAGACGCCGGCCGAACTGCAGCCGCTGGTGGCGGCGATGAACGGCCTGTTCTCGCGCATCGAGACCACGCTGGCGCGCGAGCGCCGCTTCACCGCCGATGCCGCGCACGAGCTGCGCACGCCGCTGGCCGTGCTGCGCGCCCAATGGGATGTGGTGCGCCGCGCCGAACCCGGCGCCGCGCGCGACGAGGCCGAGGCCAAGCTCGGGCAGGGCATGGAGCGGCTGGACCGCCTGGTCACGCAGATGCTCGCGCTGTCGCGACTGGAAGCCGGAAGCGCCGCGCCGGCGATGCAGGAGGTGGCGTGGCCGGCCGTGGTCGAGCAGGCGATGAGCGACTGCCTGCCGCTGGCCGAGCGGCGCCGCGTCGAGCTGGCCTGCGAGGGCCTCGAAGGCGGTGCTCGCCCCCCGCTGCCGCTGCGTGGCGACATGGCGCTGCTGACCGTGCTGCTGCGCAACCTGCTCGACAACGCGGTGCGCTACGCCCCGGCGGGCGGCACCGTGACGCTGCGTTTCGGCGAGCATGCGCTGGAGGTCGAGAACGACGCCCAGCCGATGTCCGATGCGCAGCTCGCCCGCCTGGGCGAGCGCTTCTACCGGCCCGACGGGCAGGACGAGATCGGCAGCGGCCTGGGCCTGTCGATCGTGCAGCGCATCGCCGCGCTGCACGGCATGTCGGTGCGCTTTGCGCGCCGCGCCGACGGCCGCGGCCTGCGCGTCATCGTCGGCTTCTGAAGCGCGCTCAGCGCGAGGACCTGGCCTTCTCGAGCAGCGTCCGCGCTTCCTCGCGGCGGCCGGTGTCGGCGACGTGCCGGCCGGGGCGCGCCGGTGCCTGCAGCGCGCGTTCGAGGTAGGTCACCGCGTCGGCGGCCTGGCCGGTCTCCAGCAGGTATTCGCCGTAGAAGAAGTTCGGGTCGATGCCCTTGGGGTTCAGCGCCAGCGCCTGCTCCAGCAGCTCGCGGGCGCGCTTCTTGTCACCGAAGCCCACCGGCCAGCCGGGCACCTTGTAGTACAGCACGCCCAGGCTGTTGTAGGCCGAGCCGTCGAGCGCCTTGCCGTCGATCTGGATCGCCGATTCGTAGATCGCCTTGGCGCGCTTGACCAGGCCGAGCGCGCCGAGCCCGCCCTTCTCGCCGGCCCAGGAGCTGACGATGATGCCTTCCCACACCAGCGGTTCGGCGCGCTGCGGCTGCGCCTCGACGATCTGGTGGGCGCGCGCGGCCAGCGCCTCGAAGCGCTTCTCGCGTTCGCTGGCCGGTGTCTGGTAGCGGATCACTTCCCAGTCGTGCTGCAGCTGCACGACGTCTTCCTCCACCGTGCCGGCGCGGGCCAGCGAGGTCAGGGCGATGGCGGCCAGGAGGGCCAGGGGCATCTTCTTCATGGGTGTGTCTCCGCGGGAGTGGGGGTCAGGCTGGCGCGGTGCTTGTCGAAGGCGCCGTCCAGCCA
>NZ_JBFXIO010000523.1:0-2913 GCF_050175855.1 Piscinibacter sp. | reverse complement strand
CACGCTGCTGCAGCGCTCGGGAGACCTGAAGATCGTCTCTGACACGCGCATCGTCGCCGAGGCCGACAAGGTGTTCGGCGGGCCGATGCCGGCCGGTTGCCTCTACGCGCCGCAGGCCTTCGTCGAGAAGCATCCGGGCACGGTGCAGGCGCTGGTCAACGCGATGGTGCGGGCCGACCGGTGGATCCAGGCCGCCGGGCCGGGCGAGATCATCAAGGCGGTGCCGGAGAACTACCTGCTCGGCGATCGCGCGGTCTACATCGACGCCTTCATGGCGGCCAAGGGCGCGCTGTCGCCCGACGGCCTGTTCCCGGAAGCCGGTGCCGCCACCGCCGTGCGTGCGCTGCAGAGCATCGACGCGACGCTGAAGGACGTGAAGTTCGACCTGGCCGGCGCCTACACGAACGAGTTCGTTCGCAAGGCGCTGGCCAAGGCCGCCCGCGGCTGACTATTTCTTCAGCGGGCCGGGATTGGCGGCGAGGTACTTCTCCATCTCCTCGGGCGAGACGAGGCCGTCCTTGTTGCTGTCGATGCGGCTCCAGTCGCGGCCCGTTTCGCTCGACGGTGCCGCAGCGACCTGCGTGGTGGGGGCGGCGGCCATCGGCTTGCCCATATCGGTGGCGGCACAGCCGGCGGAAGCGAGGACGACCAGGCCGAGCGCGGCCCAGTGGCTGGCGTTCTTCATCATGTCTCCTGGGTGAAGTGGGGTTGACGCAGCACGCGCTGCGGCGGCATGGAGCGCGGTGCGGCGCGCGAAGTTCCGTGCCTTGCGCAGCATCCCTACACTGCGCAAGCCTTTGAGCCTGAATGCCATGACCACCCCCAACCCCACCCCGTTGCCGCCCGCGCTCGAACTGCAGCGCGTGAGCTGCACCTTCGTCGACCGCCACGACGCCACGCAGCGCTATACCGCCGTGCGCGACGTGACGCTGACGGTGGGCGCCGGCGAGTTCGTCAGCGTGGTCGGGCCGACCGGCTGCGGCAAGAGCACGCTGCTCAACGTGGCGGCCGGCCTGCTCGCGCCCAGCAGCGGCAGCGTGCGCGTGTTCGGCGCGCCGCTGGGCGGCATCAACGCCCGTGCCGGCTACATGTTCCAGGCCGAGAGCCTGATGCCCTGGCGCACCGCGCTGGGCAACGTGATGGCCGGGCTGGAGTTCCGCGGCGCGGCCGATGCGCAAGAGCGTGCTCAGGAATGGCTCCGGCGCGTCGGCCTCGGCGGCTTCGGCGACCGCTATCCGCACCAGCTCAGCGGCGGCATGCGCAAGCGCACCTCGCTGGCGCAGACGCTGGCGCTGGACCCCGACATCATCCTGATGGACGAGCCGTTCTCCGCGCTCGACATCCAGACCCGGCAGCTGATGGAGAACGAGGTGCTGGCCCTGTGGGCGGCGAAGCGAAAGGCCGTCCTGTTCATCACCCACGACCTCGACGAAGCGATCGCGATGAGCGACCGTGTGGTCGTGCTTTCGGCCGGGCCGGCCTCGCGACCGATCGGCGAGTTCGTCGTCGACCTCGAGCGCCCGCGCGACGTGGCCGAGGTGCGCACCACGCCGCGCTTCATCGAACTGCACCGGGCGATCTGGTCGGTGCTGCGCGACGAGGTGCTCAAGGGCTATCAGCAGCAGCTGGCCGCCTGAACCATGTGGAAGCTCATCAAGCCGAGGCCCGGCAACCTTCGCGCATGGCAGCTGGCCGTGCTGGCCGCCGTGTTCGGCGCCTGGCATGTGCTCACCAAGCCGGGACTGATCCCGCCCTTCGTGTTCGACAACGATCGCCAGGCCGCCTTCTTCTTCGGCGAGCCGGTGGTGATCTTCGGCCGCATCTGGGCCTGGTTCGTCACCAATGCCGACATCTACGAGCACCTGTGGGTCACCCTGGTCGAGACGGTGCTGGCCTTCGGCATCGGCACTGCGCTGGGCCTGGTGGCCGGCCTGTGGCTCGCGCTCAGCCCGATGGCGGCGGCCATCCTCGACCCCTACATCAAGGCGCTGAACAGCATGCCGAGGGTGATCCTCGCGCCGATCTTCGCGGTGTGGTTCGGGCTGGGCATCGCCAGCAAGGTGGCGCTGGGCGTCACGCTGGTGTTCTTCATCGTCTTCTTCAACGTCTACCAGGGCGTGAAGGAGGTCAGCCCGGTGGTTCTGGCCAATGCGCGCATGCTTGGCGCCAACTCGCGGCAGCTGCTGCGCCATGTCTACCTGCCCAGCGCTACCAGCTGGGTGTTCAGCTCGCTGCACACCAGCGTGGGCCTGGCCTTCGTCGGCGCGGTGGTGGGCGAGTACCTGGGCTCCTCGCGCGGCGTGGGCTACCTCATCCTGCAGGCCGAGGGCGCCTTCGATATCAATACCGTGATGGCCGGCATCCTGGTGCTGACCGCCTTCGCGCTGGTGCTCGACGCGGCGGTGGGGCGCATCGAGCGGCGGCTGATGAAGTGGCAGCCGCGCAGCGGCGAGACCGAGAAGCTCTGACGGAGACGACGCGATGGCCAAGGACTTCGACGCAATGGAAGACAGCAACCGCTCGGCCAACCCGAGCATCCACGAGGTCTCGGATCCGGCGCGGCGGCTGTGGGTCGGCGGTGGCCTGGCGGCATTGGCCGGCGGCGTGCTGGCGCCCTGGCTGGCCGGTTGCGCGAGTGGCCCGGTCCTCGGCGGACCGCTGCTCGGCTTCAAGGGGATTCCGGCGAGCCAGGCCGATGCGATCACCGTGCCCGAGGGCTACGTCGCCGACGTCATCGCGCCCTGGGGCGAGCCGGTGGGGGTGCCTGGCGCGATGCCGGCCTGGCGCGAGGATGCCTCGACCAGTGCTGCCGACCAGGCGCTGCAGATGGGCATGCACCACGACGGCATCCACTTCTACCCGCTCGAAGGCAGCAGCACCCGCGGCCTGCTGGCCATGAACCACGAGTACGTC
>NZ_JBFXIO010000522.1:0-2940 GCF_050175855.1 Piscinibacter sp. | reverse complement strand
CCACACGCTGATGCACCACCAGTTCTTCACGGCCGAGGAACCGCGCTTTGCCGACCACAAGGACTGGCGCGTGACGATATTCCCGCCGTTCACGCTGGTGTTCTTCACGCTGACGACGCTGCCGTTCGCGCTGCTGGCCGGCGTGGTGGTCTCGGCCAACGTCGGCTGGCTCATCCTCGCCACGGCGATTGGAAGCTATGTCTTCTACGAGCTGCTGCACTTCCTCTGCCATGTGGACGACAACTGGTTCGTGCGCCACTGCCCGATCATCAACACCGCGCGCCGCCACCACACCGCGCACCACGACCCGAGCATCATGATGGAATACAACATGAGCATCGTGTTCCCGTTCTGGGACTGGGTGTACGGCACCTCCGATCTCGACCGCGGCCTGCTGGGCCACCTCTTCAACGGCTACAGCACCAAGTACGTCAAGAAGAACCTGCGCAAGACCGGCATGGCCCCGGCGCAGCGCCGGCAGGGCGCGCAGGACGGCCAGGCCTCGCTGAGCCACTCGTAGCCACAGCACACGCTCACGCGTCGAGGGGACAACGATGCCATTCGGAAAGAAACTGATGTTCTCCGTGCTGCTGCTGCTCGCGGGGGCGCTGGACTACTGGCTGGAGCTGCGCGCCGGCACGGCGGAGAACGTGCCGCACCTGATCGCGCTGACCGCCTTGCTGATGCTGGGCATTTGGTCGATGTCGGCGGTGGCGAAGAAGGACGGCGCCGCGCCGCAGGGGGGGCGACCGTGAGCGCTGCACCGACGCCCGGCGCGCGCGGCGTATACGCCGGCGAACGCACGATCGACGGCGTGGCCGTGAGCTTCGACGGCGAGCCGCTCGTCCGCCTGCTGGGGTGGCCGCCCGAAGCCGAACTGGACTTCGAGTGGGGCTACGAGGGCGAGTCGCCCACCCGGCTGGCGCACGCGCTGCTGCTGCACCACGGCCGTGACGACGCGCTGGCGCGCCGCCTGGAAGCGCCGCTGATGGCGCGCCTGGTGGCGCGGCTGTCCAACGAGTGGGAAGTCGAGGCCACCGAGCTCGAGCGGCTCGTCGGCGAGTTGCAGGCCGCCTCCGCAGCCACGGCCTGACGCCGCACCGAACGCGAGGGCCCCGTCATGCCGTCCACTGCGCGCGCGCAGCGCCGCGACGTTGTTGCCTGCGCCAACGGCGCCACCGCCGAGTTCGTGGCCGAAGGCCAGGGCCCGACATTGGTCCTGCTGCACGGCCTGCAAAGCAACCTGGCGGTCTGGGATGCCGTGTGTGCGCACCTGACCGGCTTCGAGTGCGTGCGGCTGAACTTCCCCGGCCGTGGCGGCTCCGCCGGGTGGCACGGCGCCCCGGAAGGTGCCGCCGCCTTCTACAGCCTGGCCGGCTTTGCCGACCTGCTGCATGCGCTGGTGCGGCAACTGGTGGACACGCGCGGCCAGACGGTCGGCATCGCCGGCTGGAGCATGGGGGCGATGGTCACGCTCGAGTACCTGCGGCGGCATGGCGCTGCGGACTTGCACTCGGTGGCGCTGTGTTCGGGCTTGTCGAAGGTGGCCGGCGTGGCCGACATCTTCCATGCCGACGACGATGCCTCGCTGCTGGCGGAGATCTCGCGGCGCTCGGAGAAGGCCGGGTTGACGGCCGCCGACCCGCAGGCGGTTCTGCACTGCTGGCGGTCGATGCAGCATTTCGACTGCCGGGGCGACCTGGCCCGCATCGACGTGCCGACGCTGGTCCTGCACGGCACCGACGACGCGGACTGTCCTTTCACCGACGCCATGCAAGTGGCCGAGCGCGTGCCGGGTGCGCGGCTGCGAGCGCTGCACGGCGCCGGGCATCTCGTGCTGTCGGAGCGGTCGGCGGAAGTGGCGCTTGCCCTGGCCACGCACGCCCGAGCAGCTGCCGCGGCGCGGTACGGCACGCGTGCCGTTTGAATTGGCTCATCGGCGGACGGGTGGGGAATGCGCGACCCGTCGGCCTTTCGTTCTACAAGCGCATTGCGGCATCTTAGGTTGAGGAGACTGTTGTGAGACTGGAAGGCAAGGTGGCATTGGTGACGGGCGGCGCCGGCGGAATCGGTTCGGCGATCTGCGAACTGTTCACCCGCGAAGGTGCCGTGGTGTATGTGTGCGACCTGCACGAGCAGGACGGCCGGGCGCTCGCAGAGCGCTACACGCAGCAGGGCAAGCAGGTGATCTACTGTGCGCTGGACGTGACCGACGAGGCGTCGTGGGCCGCGGTGCTCGAGCGCGTTGCCGCCGAGCAGGGCCGCCTGGACATCTTGGTCAACAACGCCGGCATCAGCGGCTCGGTGCCCGACCGCATGGACCTAGCCTACTTCGACAAGCAATGGCAGGTCAATGCGCGCGGCGTCTTCCTCGGCATGAAGCAGGCGCACGACCTGCTGGCCAAGGGGCGTGGCGCGTCGATCATCAACATGTCGTCGGTGCTGGGGCTGATCGCGCACGAGATCACGCACATGGGCTACAACGCGTCCAAGGGCGCGGTGCGCCTGATGTCCAAGGCCGCGGCGGTCCAGTTCGCCGACCAGGGCATCCGCGTCAACTCGGTCCATCCGGGCTGGATGAGCGCGATGCGCACCTCGGTCAGCAGCGCCGACCCCGAGCAGCGCAAGAAGCTCAATTCCGAGGTGCCGCTCAAGCGTTCGGGGACGGCCGAAGAGGCCGCTCAGGCGGTGCTGTTCCTGGCCAGCGACGAGGCTTCGTATGTGACCGGCTCGGAGCTCGTCGTCGACGGCGGGTTGTCGGCGCGCTAGCCGCGATCCCTGTTCCCCGCGGCGGTGCCGGCGCTGGTGCCGCCGCCGTTCCCCCGGCACCGCCCAAGTGCCACTGCCCGCCTGTGCAGCCGGCGGGACCTACTGCGGTTACCCACACATCACAAGGAGACAACATGACTCGACGCAGGCAACTGCTGCAGGCCGGTGCGC
>NZ_JBFXIO010000521.1:0-2943 GCF_050175855.1 Piscinibacter sp. | reverse complement strand
CTTGGCCAGGCGCAGAAAGACCTGGAACTCGCGCTCGGAGAGCTGTTCGTGCGGCGGCCGGTCTCCCTGGCCCGACAGGCTCTCGGCCAGCAACTCGGCCACTTCGGGGCTGATGTACTTGCGGCCGCGCACCACGGTGCGGATGGCCGTGGCGATCTCTTCCGGATCGCACTCCTTGTTCAGGTAGCCGCTGGCGCCCTGCCGGAGCAGGTGGGCCGCGTAATGCTCGGCCGGAAAGCCGCTGAGGATGAGCACCGGCAGGTCGGGAAAGCGCGCCTTCACGGCGGCCAGCGTGTCCACGCCGCTCTGGTCGGGCATGGAGATGTCCATCAGCAGCACGTCGACGTCTCCCTCGCGGACCAGATCGAGCGCCTCGCGGCCGTTGGAAGCCTCGCCGGTGACGCGGAAATCCACGCTCTCGCCCAGAAACTGACGCAGGCCGGAGCGCACGATGGCGTGGTCGTCGACGATGGCAATGCGGATCATGGCTGCACTTCTCGATGGGAGGCTGCAAGCGTAGCAGCGAGAGCGGACAACTTCGATCAGCGCAGTCCTACAGACAGAAGTCCTCGGCACCGACGCGCCCGCCGGCGCACAGTGAACGGATTGCCGCGAGGCGGCAATGCCCGACCCCGCGGGCTCCACCTGCTCATCGGAAGGAACGGGCCATGAACTGGGTGCGAGTCGAACGCAACCGGAAGCAATGGAAGGGCAAGGCCATCGAGCGATGGGGTCAGCTCACCGACGAAGACTTCGACGTTGTCGCCGGCCGCCGCTCGGTGCTGTCGGCGATGTCCGACACGCGATGGGCCTGTCCGCCGATATCGCGGCCGGGCAGCGTGGACGACAGTCTCATCACCGTTACCTGATCAACCTCACTCTCAAGGAGATCACCATGCAAACACTTCGCATCAGGAGTCTGTTCCTCGTCGGCGCCATGGCCGCCGCACTGGCTGCCTGCGGCAAGCAGGAGAGCGACAGCACCGCCGGCCAGAAGGTCGACAACGCGATCACCGAGGTCAAGCAAGCCGGCCAGGAGATCAAGGCAGAGGCGCAGCAGGCCGGCAAGCAGGCGCAGAACTCGGTGGAGAACGCCGCCGACAGCGCCAAGCAGGCGATCACCGATGCCGCGATCACCTCGAAGATCAACCTGGCGCTGGCGGCTGACGATCGGCTGAAGGCGTCGAAGATCAACGTGGACACCACCGACGGCCGCGTCACGTTGACGGGTCAGGCTCCGGACAGCGACTCCCGCGAGCGTGCCACCGTGCTGGCCCAGGCCGTCGAGGGCGTGCTGGCAGTGAAGAACCAGCTGGAGGTGGCGAAGAATGGATGACAAGCGCACCACCGCCACTGCCGGGCTGCGGCTCGATGACAAGGCCATCGAGGCCGCACGCCACGAGCTGCACGAGGGCGCCGTGACGCCGGCCTACGGTCCCTGGCGCGACGACATCGTCGGCCTGCTCAATGATGCGCTGGCCACCGAACTCACCTGCGTGCTGCGCTATCGCCGCCATCACTTCACCGCGGAGGGGCTGGCCTCGCCCAAGATCGCAGACGAGTTTCTGGTGCATGCGAACGAGGAGCTGGCCCATGCCGATCGACTCGCTGCGCGCATCGTGCAACTCGGTGGCGAGCCGGACTTCAACCCCGACTCATTGCACCAGCGAAGTCATGCCGAGTACGACGACGCGCAGGACCTGCACGCCATGTTGCGCGCCAACCTGGTGGCGGAGCGCGTGGCCGTGGAAAGCTACCGGCAGATGATCGCCCTGGTGGCCGACAAGGACAGCACGACGCGCCGCCTGCTCGAAGACATCCTCGCGGACGAAGAAGAGCATGCCGACGAGTTGAAGGACTGGTTGGCCAAGTCCTGAGCGTTGTCCGGGTGGACCGCGGCGCAGGCAGACAACCCATCGAGGCCTTCTTGCCCGCGCCGGTGCCGGCGCTCGCCGCTGCCGGGCCGCGGTCCGCCGACGATGCTGCCTCGACGACGGCAGTCATCCATGACGCGTGCGGCGCCCGACCGGCGCGCCTGTCCCGGATGCCGTTGTGCAGAATCGGACTTGTCCTACACGCGCGCGGTCGAGAAGCTGCGAACCTCGGTGGAATCCGTGCGCAGACGGAACGTCCCGCTTCAATCGTCATTCCTGCCGTGAGCCTCACAGCCTTCATCGTCGAAGACAGTCCCGTGATCCTCGAGAACCTGGTGAGCACCTTGCAGGAGCTGGCCGAAATCGACGTCGTCGGCACATCCGCAGACGAGAGCACGGCGGTCCGCTGGCTCGAGAACGATCCTGCCCATGGGGCCGACCTCATCATCGTCGACGTGTTCCTGCGCAGCGGCTCCGGCCTGGGGGTGTTGCAGGCGGCGTCGCGGCTGGGCGTGAAGGGGCGGCGTGTCGTGCTCACCAACTACGCCACGGCGGACATGCGCCGGCGCTGCCAGGCCCTGGGTGCAGATCGTGTGTTCGACAAGAGCCATGAACTCGATGATCTGATCAGCTACTGCATCGACTTGTCGCAGCCCTCATGATCGATCCGCTGCTCAGTCGCTTCGGTCGAGCGCGCCTGCTGGGCGTGGTGATCGCCTCGGTGGTGGTGGCCGGCGTGATGGCGGTGAACGAGTATGCATTCCAGAGCGCCGACCGCTCGGTGAACTCGGTACGCGATCGCAACGACATACGCCGCGACGCGACCCAGTTGCGTGCATTGCTGGTGGACGCCGAATCAGCCGTTCGCGGCTACCTGTTGACGGGCCGCGAGGACTACCTGCAACCCAACTTCGTGGCGCGGGAGGACATCGAGCGGCTGCTGACGCGCCTGCGGGCCGAGTACGCCAACACCCCGTGGCAGAGCATGGTCGATGAGGTCGATCGCCAGAGTGACGAGATGCTGGCGCTCATCGACGAGAAGATCCGCATGTACAAGATCGGAAGAGCG
>NZ_JBFXIO010000520.1:0-2946 GCF_050175855.1 Piscinibacter sp. | reverse complement strand
CTGCGCTCGGACTCGGGCAGTTCGCCCGCCACGCCCTGGATCACCGCCAGCGGGTTGCCGACCTCGTGCGCGACGTTGGCCGCCATGGTGGCCAGCGCGGCCATCTTCTCGCCGTGCCAGTGCTGCTCGCGCCGCGCGGCTTCTGCCTGTGCCAGGGCCTGGCGGTCGATGATGCGCTGGCCGATGCGCACGATCACCAGCGAGATCACGTACAGCAGCACGATCAGCCCGCCGACGATGAGCAGGAACTGGTCGGAGTTGCGCTCCACCTTGCGCTGGTTGTCGCGAGAAGCCTCGGCGACGCGTGCCTGGTGGCCGTCGGTGATCTGGGCGAAGGTACGCGAGGCGCCGCGGATCTGCTCGAGGAAGGGCGTGACGTCGGAATAGAGCTCGACCACGCCGAGCAGGGCGCCGGCCTCGCTGCCGCGCACCGGCACGTAGGTGGAGATCAGGTCGCGGTTCTCGACCACGCGCTCGAACGCGCTGAAGCGGTCGCGGTGGGTGAGTTCGCTGGCCGGGCGGCCTTCGGCGGCCGAGCGCCAGCCGGCGTTCGCGCCGGCGTACTCGCCGATCTGGCTGTGTTCCGAGGAGTAGACCGTGATGCCGCGCAGGTCGAACACCTTGATCTTGAAGACCTGGGTCTGGCGCATGGCCGCATAGGCCTTGGCATCGAGCGCGCGAAAGGCCGGCAGCGCGCTGATGCGCTGCCCCACGGCGCGCCAGCAGTTGCGCCGCGCCACGACCGGCTCCGGGGGCAGGGCCGCGCAGTCGTCGATGCGCACCCGCTGCGCCGCGGCGATGAACGGCGCGATGTCGCTGTCCCACATCAGGTTGGCCACCACCCGCGTCATCGTGACGTGGTTGGCCTCATGGACAGCCAGCATGGTGGCGCGGGCGGCTTCCTCGTGCTGCTTGGCCAGTTCGCCCTGCGCCTGCCGCAGGAACTGCGCCTGCTGCTGCTGGACCTCGGCGAAGAACGCCTCCTCGCTGCGCTGCAGGAAGTACAGCATCCCGCCGACCGCGATGAAGGCCAGTGCCGTGCTCAAGGTGAAGTAGCGCATCAGCCGGAAGCCAGCGGCGGGTGCGTGTCCAGGCATCGTCATTCCTTCGTGGTCTCGCGCGTCCCCGCATCCTAGCCCGCCGCGCTGCCGGCGGTCAGCCGCTCACAACGCCTCCAGCGCCGCCCCGCGCAACCCCACCAGCAGGGCCCGGCCGTCCGCATCGACGCGGAACTCGCCGTACCTGGCCTTCTCCCAGCGCGCGGCCTCGCCCTCGGCGAAGAACCAGGCATCACTGACCAGGATCCAGCGGCCGTCCTTGGGCGTGAGCTGGATGCGCAACTCGCCCTCCGCCAGCGGCGTGCCGTCGTCGACGCGCTGCAGTTGCGCGATGCCGCGCTCGTCTCGCCGGGCCACGACGAACGGGCGCTCGCGGCGCAGCATGCCGATGCGCCGCTCTCCGGGGGCGCCCGGCACGTTGAAGTTGATCCGCATGAAGTCGCCCTGCATCAGCGAGCGCGGGTCGACGGGCGCCAGTTCGACGAAGACGGGCCGGCCCTCGCGGATCAGCGCTTCCTTGTCGCGGATGCCGAGGTTGGCCACGGCCAGGATGGCGGCCAGTGCCAGCGCGATGCCCGCGCGGGGGAAGCGCGGCTGCGTGTCCGGCCGGGCCGGAGGCTGCGTGGCGTGGCGGCCTGCCCTTGCCCAGGCGGCCAGTGCCGCCAGCAGGGCGCCGGCGCTGGCCAGCAACGCAGCCTTGGTGGCCAGCGGCCAGGCGAGCTGGTAGTAGAAGGCGCCGACGATCCACGCCGCGGCCACGGCCGCAGCGGCCGCGAGGCGCAGGCGCCCGCTGGTGGCCAGCCAGGCCAGCATCAGCAGCGTGGCGCCGAGCGAGGGCATGAGCGCGCCCAGCGCCACGAGCACCAGCCCCGCGCCGACGAAAGGTGCCCGGCGCAGCCCGCGCCAGCGGCGCGCGGCGAGCACCAGCCCAGCCAACGCGAGCAAGGCCGAGAGGGCCTGCATGCCGCGCCAGGCCAGCGTCGGCTCGCCGCGCCGGCCGAGCTCGCGGACGATCTCGCCGGCCAGTTCGCCGCCCAGCGTGCCGCCGACGAGGAAGGTCATGCCCGACCACCAGGCCAAGCCCGCCAGCAGCGCGAGGCTCCAGCCGGCGGCCGTGCTTTCGAGCGCCGCGGCGGCGTGGCCGCGCAGCGCACGCAGGGCCTGCAGCGCGACGAGCCAGCCCGCCAGCAGCAGGTGCCACGCCAGCCACCACTGCTCAAGCGACTCGCCGCGGCCGAAGCGCCAACGCTGCGGCGTGAGCGCGATGCCGATCAGCACCGCGGCGGCGGCGCCGAGCAGCACTCGCAGCCAGGCGGAGCGGATGACGGCGGCCACGCCCATCGCCACCAGCGCGAGCAGGGCGGCTCCGCCGTCCGTGCCGGCATCGCGGAACAACCCGAAGCCCAGCGATCCCCCCCCCACCAGCAGCGCGGGCACCGCCAGCTGCTCCACGAACAGCGGCACGTCGCGCGAGCGCAGCACCACCACGGCGCCCGCGATCAGCAGCGCGCCGACAACGTAGGGCCCGACGCTGCGGCTGATCAGGTCGCCCAGCAGCATGCCGACCACAGCCAGCAGCGGAATCGCGGCCAGCCAGGCGCCGAGCGCCGTCAGCAGCACGACGGGCCAGGGGCGTGCGTCGTCGCGGGGCGGCGTCGCGTTTTCGGGCAGCAGGCCTTGCGCACGCGCGGCCCGCAACACGGCGTCGAGACGGGCGGTGCTCATGCCGAGGCTCCTTCCGCACCGCGCGCGCGAGCCAGGCGCAGGATGGCGCTGACGCTGGCCGCCAGCAGGGCCGCGGCCGCGGCGCCGAGCAGGAACAGCCGGCCGATCGGGTCACCGCCGGCGTTTTCGAACAGCAGCCGGGCGAGGCCGGCGACGATCAAGG
>NZ_JBFXIO010000519.1:0-2953 GCF_050175855.1 Piscinibacter sp. | reverse complement strand
GACCAGGTTCACCACCAGAGGGAGGGCGCATGAACCTCTTTCCGAAAACGGTGGAGGACCGCGACTGTGAGGTGCCGCAAGCGGTGCGAGACCTGGTGCAGCAAGGGGCGGTGTTCTATGTGAACTCGTCAGCTGGCAAGGACAGCCAGGCGATGCTGCACTTCGTGCTGCGGCATGTCCCGCGCGAGCAGGTTGTGATCATCCATGCGGTGCTGCCGGAGGTGGAGTGGGACGGCGTGCTCGAGCACCTGGAGGCCACTGCGATGGGACTGCCCATCCTGACGTGCCGTTCGCGCAGGACGTTGCTTCAGATGATCGAGCAGCGGGGCATGTTCCCGTCGCCATCGCAAAGGCAGTGCACGAGTGATCTCAAGAGGGGACCGATCGAGCGAACGATCCGCCAGGCGGGTCGCAAGCTGATCGTGAACTGCATGGGGATGCGGGCCGAGGAGTCGAGCAGCCGAGCGAAGCTTGAGGCGTTCAAGTTCAACGAGCGCAACTCGAAGAACGGCCGGCAGTGGTACGACTGGCTTCCGATCCATGCCTGGGAGGTCGAAGAGGTGTTCGGGCTGATCAAGGCGGTCGGCCAGGAACCTCACTGGGCCTACAGCAAGGGGATGTCGAGGCTGAGCTGCTGCTTTTGCATCATGTCGAGCAAGGCCGATCTCACGACGGCCGCGAAGCTGAACCCGGTGCTGTACCGCCGGTATGTCGAGCTCGAACGCCAGACGGGGCAGGTGATGCTGATGCCGTCGAAGAAGCATGGACGCCTCACGCTGGAGCAGGTCACCGGAGTTCTGGCTGCTTAGCCGCTCCGTGATCAGGACAGACCCAAGCCCTTCACGTTCAACCGGAACGGCGGGGCTTTCTTTCGGGCGTGGGGAGTGGGTTGTTGCGCGGTGCAGTGCATTACACGCCACAACGCCCACGAACGCTTGCCGTGAAGCAGCTACGCGGTATCATGTAGATATCTAGGAGAGATCTACATGACCGCGAAGTCTGTCAACGACAAGGAAGCCTCGATGGTGTTGAGGTTCCGTACGAAAGACACCCCTTCCGGGATGACGCGCAAGCGCTGGAAGAAGGTGGCAGAAGCGTACGGGTTGTCGGAAACCGAGGCGATTCACCGGGCTATGGTGATGTTCGCCTCGAAGACAGGAGCGATCATGAAGAAGAAGCTGCCCCAGGAGCAGCTGCCAGTCGACCTGTCCGGTTACCAGCTGAGCGAGTTCGCTTCGTTCCTGAAGTCGAACGCTCCAGACTGGGTTGCCAGCGGCGGCGATGGTGCAACCACCACTGCCTAGCTTCAGGCAAATCTGGACTGGCGTCTTCCCGTACAGCGATGGTTCCGGCGAAAAGCACAGGACGTTGTTCGTCCTGGGCTTCAACCCGGCGAGGTCTACGGTGTTCGCGGTGAAGATCACGAGCACCGATCCGAGGACCGTCTTTGCGGGACAGTTCGCGATCATGAGGAGCGATCGGTTCTACCCAGGAACCGGGCTGCAGAAGGAATGCAAGTTGGACTTCAACGAAGTCGTCGAGCTGCACACTTCCAAGCTGACGAAGCAAATCGGATCCTCGACTTGTCCGATCAGAAGACCGCACACCGGTTCATTAGGTGATCAAGAGTGTCTGTCTGGATTCAAAGGGGCTGCAGTCCTCGTACGCTGTAAGCGTTGACTTGGAGTCCGCATGAGAACTACCCCTTCAATTCGAGCGATTCTTGTATCTCCTCGTCAGGATCAGGGAGGCTTCGAGGAAGCGTTTCACCAAAGCGGCGTCCAGCCCGTCGCTGACTTTCGTCCGAGGTACTTCAACGTGCCGCGTGTTGCGATCGTCGTAGACCGTCACGGGGTGCCGCTCTGGGCGCCGACGCTGGTTCGGGCTGGGCAGTCTCGTGTTGGCGGTGTTCTGTGCTGGCGTGGCAGCGGTGTCCTGGCGAGGCAAGGGCGCGGTCGACGTGGCCATGTGGCTCGGGTTCGCGGCGGTCGAGTTGCTGATCGGTGCGTGGCAACTCGACAAGGCGGGCAAGGAGAAGATCGAACTGGCTCGCAAGGGGCGCGGCGGCTAGGTGCCGGTACTGCCTCGTAGGTTGACGAACGTGAGGGTGTGAATCAGCGCCGGTGTCGGCCATCACATCGTGCAAGGCGTACGGGCACCCACTTCGGGGGCCGGTCTGCATCGATGGAGATGATGATGGCGAAGCGAGTCAAGATTCTGGAGATCGGCGAGGTCGAGATCTGGGAAGAGAAGCTGCGGATCCTGGTGAGCCGCTACCCAGCGGGCGGCCAGGTGTTCGTCGGCCTGCAGGTGAAGGAGTCGGGAGAGCCCTACACCGACCTGAGCACGAACATGCGTGCCCACGGCGCGGAGGTGGCGGATGACGAGGTGGTCATCAAGACCTGGTCCGAGAACGAGCACGTGATCGAGCCGATGCTGCAGTCGGGGTTCTTCGAGGACACCGGCAAGCGCGTGCCGGCCGGGTTCGCGGAAGCGCAGATCTGGCGGTTCAAGTCGGCGGCCCATGTTCCCGCACCCTGAGGCGAAGGTCCTGGTCAGCGAATCCGGCTCGTCCGGGTACGCGGCACGCACCAGGGCCAATGCCCAGCGTTACGATGTCACGGCAGCCTTCGCGATCGACTACGGGTCGGCAGGGGAACGGCTGACTCGATCCTCGGCCGGCGAGCGCTGGGTTGGCGTTGCGCTGACACTGACGCCGATCGAGGCGGCACGGAACCTGTTCAGATTCCTGAGGCAGCGACAGGCGCAGACGCTCAACGTGGCGGGCCACGGACTGTCGACGCTGGCTCGGTTCGGA
Organism: Piscinibacter sp.; assembly: GCF_050175855.1. Lineage (GTDB taxonomy): Bacteria > Pseudomonadota > Gammaproteobacteria > Burkholderiales > Burkholderiaceae_C > Piscinibacter. Next base: position 135 of record NZ_JBFXIO010000519.1, on the reverse strand, counting down.
TGGGGCCAGGACCAGGTCGACCGCTGGGTGTTCGAGGTGCTCAAGACTGTACACCCGCACTGGCCGTTGAAGAAGATGGGCTCTGGCGGCCAGACCGGGGTGGATCTGTCAGGTGTCGCCGCCGGCCACGCGCTG
>NZ_JBFXIO010000518.1:0-2957 GCF_050175855.1 Piscinibacter sp. | reverse complement strand
CCGGTGCGCGAAGGCGCGGTGATCGTCGATGCGCAGGGCCACAAGCTCGGCCACGTCACCAGCGGCACGCTGGCGCCCAGCGTCGGCAAGCCGATCGCGATGGCCTATCTGGCCGCCAACCACGCCCTGCCGAACCACGAGGTGTATGCCGAGGTGCGCGGCAAGCGCCAGCCGATGCGCGTGTCGCCCATGCCCTTCGCGCCGCACCGCTACTTCCGCGGCTGAACCTTCACGACCCGATCAACCCGAGGAGAACTCCGATGACGACGATGTACACCCCCGACCACGAGTGGATCAACATCGAGGACCACGAAGCCGCCACCGTCGGCATCACGCTGCACGCGCAGGATGCGCTGGGCGACGTGGTCTTCGTCGACCTGCCCGAGGTCGGCAAGACCTTCAAGAAGGGCGAGGTCGCCGGCGTGGTCGAGTCGGTCAAGGCGGCGGCCGACCTCTACATGCCGGTGACCGGCGAGATCGTCGAGGTCAACGAGGCGCTGCGTGCCGACCCGTCGCTGGCCAACAGCGACCCGCTGGGCAACGGCTGGTTCTTCAAGGTGCACATCTCCGAGGCCGGCATGGCCGAGTTCGACCAGCTGATGGACACCCCCGCCTACGAGAAGCTGCTCAAGAGCCTCTGATCCCGCCCCACTGCCAGGAAGTCCCATGCTGATGTCTGCCCACCAGCCGCTGCGCGAGCTGGAGAACGCCACCGAGTTCGTCGCCCGCCACGTCGGCATCACCGACGCGGCAGAGGCCCACATGCTGTCGGCGATCGGCGCCGCCTCGCGCCGCGCGCTGATCGAGGCGATCGTGCCCGCGTCGATCAAGCGCGCGGCGCCGATGGCCCTGCCCGCCCCGCTGACCGAGGCGCAGGCGCTGGCGGAGCTGAAGGCCATCGCGGCAAAGAACCGGCTGCTCAAGAGCTTCATCGGCCAGGGTTACCACGGCACGCACACGCCGGGCGTCATCCTGCGCAACATCCTCGAGAACCCGGCCTGGTACACCGCCTACACGCCCTACCAGGCGGAGATCTCGCAGGGCCGCATGGAAGCGCTGGTCAACTTCCAGACCATGGTGTGCGACCTGACCGGCCTGGCCATCGCCGGCTCGTCGATGCTCGACGAGGCCACGGCCGCCGCCGAGGCGATGACCCTGGCGATGCGCGTGGGCAAGTCCAAGTCGCACAAGTTCTTCGTCGCCGACGACGTGCTGCCGCAGACGCTCGAGGTGGTGCGCACGCGCGCCCGGCCGATCGGCGTCGAGGTGGTCACCGGCCCGGCCGAGCAGGCCGGCGATGCCGAGGCCTTCGCGGTGCTGCTGCAGTACCCGGGCGTGAACGGCACGGTGCGCGACCTCCAGCCGCTGATCGATGCGGTGCACGCCAAGGGGGGCCTGGCCATCGTCGCTGCCGACCTGCTGGCATTGACGCTGCTGGTGCCACCGGGCGAGCTGGGCGCCGACATCGCCGTCGGCAGCACGCAGCGCTTCGGCATGCCGATGGGCAACGGCGGCCCGCACGCCGCCTACCTCGCCACCCGAGACGACTTCAAGCGCTCGATGCCCGGTCGGCTTGTCGGCGTGAGCGTCGACGCGCACGGCGCGCCGGCCTATCGCCTCGCGCTGCAGACGCGCGAGCAGCACATCCGCCGTGAGAAGGCCACCTCGAACATCTGCACGGCACAGGTGCTGCCGGCGGTGGTGGCGAGCATGTACGCCGTCTACCACGGGCCCGAGGGCCTCAAGCGCATCGCGCGGCGCGTGGCCAGCTACACGGCGGTGCTGGCCGCCGGCCTGAGGCAGCTCGGCGCCGCGGTGAGCGATGGCGCGGCCTTCGACACCGTCTGCGTGGCCACCGGCGCGAAGACGGACGCCATCCTGGTGGCCGCGCGCGACGCCGGCTGCAACCTGCGCCGCGCCTCGCCCGATGCGGTCGGCATCACGCTCGACGAGACCACCACCCGCGAAGACATCGCCCTGCTGTGGTCGCTGTTCGCCGACGGTCAGGCAGTGCCCGAGTTCACGCCGTTCGAGGCGGGCGTGAAGCCGCTGATCCCGCTGGCCATGGCGCGCAGCAGCGCCTTCCTGACCCACCCGGTCTTCAATCGCTACCACAGCGAGACCGAGATGCTGCGCTACCTGCGCAGCCTGGCCGACAAGGACCTGGCGCTGGACCGCACGATGATCCCGCTCGGCTCCTGCACGATGAAGCTCAACGCGACCAGCGAGATGATTCCCATCACCTGGCCGGAGTTCGCCAACGTCCACCCGTTCGCGCCGCAGGATCAGCTGGCCGGTTACGCCGCGCTGAACGAGCAGCTGTGCGCGTGGCTGTCGCAGGCGACCGGCTACGCAGGCATCAGCCTGCAGCCCAACGCCGGCTCGCAGGGCGAGTACGCCGGGCTGCTGGTGATCAAGGCCTGGCACGAGTCGCGCGGCGGCCACCAGCGCGATGTCTGCGTGATTCCCGAATCCGCCCACGGCACCAACCCGGCCAGCGCGCAGATGGCCGGCATGCAGGTGGTGGTGGTCAAGTGCGATGCGCTGGGCAACGTCGACCTGGCTGACCTGCGTGCCAAGTGCGAGCAGCACCGGGAGCGGCTGGCCTGCGTGATGATCACCTACCCGTCGACCTACGGCGTGTTCGAGTCGCGCGTGAAGGAGTTGTGCGAGCTGGTGCATTCCTTCGGCGGCCGCGTCTACGTCGATGGCGCGAACATGAACGCGCTGGTCGGCGTGGCCGCGCCGGGCGAGTTCGGCGGCGACGTCAGCCACCTCAACCTGCACAAGACCTTCTGCATCCCGCACGGCGGCGGCGGCCCCGGCGTCGGGCCGGTGTGCGTGGTCGAGGACCTCGTGCCCTTCCTGCCGGCGCATCGCAGCGCCGGCCTCGGTACGCCGCAGCAGGTCGGCGCGGTGAGCGCTGCGCCGCTGGGCAACGCCGCGGTGCTGCCGAT
>NZ_JBFXIO010000517.1:0-2967 GCF_050175855.1 Piscinibacter sp. | reverse complement strand
GCCTCACCCAATGCCTCCACCTCGACGGCCTTGGCCACGTCGAGCCGGAAGCCCATCACCTCGGCCCCGAGGCCGCGCATCTCGGCAACGGCGCGGTCCAGCGCGTCCTGCTGCACATCGGCCATCTCGAGGTTCATGCCGGCCGCGGCGGCCAGGCGCGAGACCTCGAGTCCGAAGCCCGAGCCTGCGCCGGTGATGACCGCGGTGCGGCCCTGGAAGGTCTTCATGTCCTGCTGTCCTTTCGAATCTGGAAACCGATGCGGGGGAAGTGCACGTGCAGCGTGCCGGCGCGCTCGTCGTGGCGGCGGATCACGACCTCGTCGGCATCGAGGCCGACCAGCGTGCCGGCCACCGGGTCGCGGCCGTAGTCGATGGGCGTGACGGTGACGGCCTCGCCCGCGTCGAAGCCCAGGCCGGGCTCGACACGGCAGGGTTCATGCGAGGTCGTCGCAGCGGCCAGCGCAAGCGCGTCGGTGCTCGTCATGGTCGTCGGCGTGCCGTGGCCGAAGCTGATCATGCGCGCGTACCAGGCGCGCAGGCGCGGGTGCGGGTCGAGAATCGCCGTCATCGGCGGCGCGAGGTGAACGAACCAGACGCAATGCCCCACCGAGAAGTCGGCGATGCTGGGTACGCTGCCGCACAGGTACGCGCGCCCGTCGGCGAGTTGCTCTTCCAGCCAGGCGAGGTAGTGCCCGAGCGCCACCGTCGCGTCGGCCGGGGTCTGCCGCACCATGCCGGCGGTGAAGGGCGCACGGTCGGCGACGAAGGCCTTCAGGCCCTCCGGGGGCACGCCGGCCATCACATGCGTCAGCCCCTGCGGCTGCAGCGTGTACGGGATCACCGCCCAGAACAGCGTGCCGTCGGCCCACTGCGCGAGCAGCTTCGATGCGCCCGCCACGCCGGGCGGATAGAGCGGCGGCTCGGGTTGGGCCCGGTCGAGCACGCGGGCGATCAGCGCGGTGTCGCACCACACGTCGGCACCGCGCTGCAGGATCGGCGTGCGGCGGTAGCCGCCGGTCAGCGCCACCACGTCGGGCTTGGGCATCACGCTCGGGACGTGCACCGAGTGCCAGGCCATGCCCTTGGCGCCGAAGATCAGCCGCACCTTCTCGGAGAAGGGCGAGTTGGCGTAGTGATGCAGGATGAACGGGTGCATGCGGTCCTTCAGGTCGGCATCGCGCGGGCGATGAGGGCGTCGAAGGCGGTGCCTGCCGGCAAAGTGCCGAAGGCCTGGCCCCAGTCGCCGCCCAGGCGCGAACGGCAGAAGGCGTCGAAGACGAAGTCAGGCGCATGCCGGCGCAGCAGCGAGGCCTGCACGGCCAGCGCCACGTCCAGGGCGAGGCGGCGCGCCTCGGTCTCGTCGACCATGGCATCGATGCGCGCCGGCAGCGCATCGGCCACGCGGTCGAAGGCGGCGTTCGCGCCGCGGGCCGTGGCCAGCTCGGCCGCCAGCGCCTCGGCCACCGAGCCGCCCTTGCCGCCGCCGCGCAGGGCGCGCAGCAGGTCGAGCGCCATGATGTTGCCGGCTCCTTCCCAGATCGAGTTCAGCGGCATCTCGCGGTAGATGCGCGCCATCACGCCCTCGCCCGCCTCCTCGACGTAGCCGTTGCCGCCGAGGCACTCCATCGCCTCCTGGCCGAGCAGGCTGCCGCGCTTGCAGATCCAGAACTTGGCCACCGGCGTGAGCACGCGGCGCATCAGCGCCTCGAAGGGATCGTCCTGCCGGTCGATGGCGCGCGCCAGGCGCAGCGCCAGCGCGGTGGCGGCTTCCGACTCGAGCGCCATGTCGGCCAGCACGTTCTTCATCACCGGCTGGTCGATCAATCGCTTGCCGAAGGCCATACGCTGCGCCGTGTGGTGCAGCGCCAGGCTCAGCGCGTGGCGCATCAGCCCGGCGGTGCCGAGCGCGCAGTCCAGCCTCGTCAGCGTACCCATCTCGAGGATCTGCGCCACGCCACGGCCCACCTCGCCCACGCGCCAGGCATTCGCCGCGTGGAACTCCACCTCCGAGCTGGCGTTGGCGTGGTTGCCCAGCTTGTCCTTCAGGCGCTGGATGCGGACGGCGTTGAGCGTGCCGTCGGGCAGCACGCGCGGCAGGAAGAAGCACGACAGGCCGCCCTCCTCCTGCGCGAGGATGAGGAAGGCATCGCACATCGGCGCCGAGAAGAACCACTTGTGGCCGGTGACCTCGGCGCGCGCGCCCCAGGGCGAGCCGGGCTCGACGATCACCGCCCGCGTGGTGTTGGCGCGCACGTCGGAGCCGCCCTGCTTCTCCGTCATGCCCATGCCCATGGTCACGCCGGGCTTGTCGGTGAAGGGCACGAGGCGCGGGTCGTAGGCCGTGCTGGCGAGCTTGCCGAACCAGTCTTCGGTGACCTTGTCGTTGGCGCGCAGCGCCGGCGTCACCGCATAGGTCATCGAGATCGGGCAGAGGATGGAGGGCTCCAACTCGGTGAAGAGCATGAAGGCCGCAGCGCGCTCGATGTGTGCGCCCGGCCCGCGCGACCAGGGCCGGCCATGAAGGCCGGCACCCACCGCCTCGGTCATCAACGCGTGGTAGCTGGGGTGGAACTCGACACGGTCGATGCGGTGGCCGAAGCGGTCGTGCGTCTGCAGGCGGGGCGGGTGGGTGTTGGCCAGGCGCGCGTGCGTCTGCCACTCCAGGCTGCCCCAGCGCTCGCCCTGCGCGAGGCTCGTGGCCTCGTCGCGGCCGGGCAGGTGGAAGGCCAGCGCGTCGCGCAGGGCGCGGTTACCGGCGTACAGGTTCACGTCGACCAGCGGTTTCGGCTGGTTGAACACGTCGTGGGTGGTCGTGTGACTCGACGTCATCGCAATGCCCTCCCCGCGTATCGCGCGGATCAGATCAGCTTGACCAGTTGCTTGCCGAAGTTCTTGCCCTTGAGCAAACCAAGGAAGGCTTCCGGCGCGTCCTCGATCCTCGGCGCGATGGTTTCGCGGTACTTCAGT
>NZ_JBFXIO010000516.1:0-2968 GCF_050175855.1 Piscinibacter sp. | reverse complement strand
TGCGGCCGCTGCCGGCTCGATCTGGTTCGGTGATCGCATCGTCGACGGCGTGCTGTTCCCGGTGCTGGCGCTGGGGCTGGCCTTCGGTGCGCGGCTGCTGCTGGTCGGCACGCTGCCGATCGCGGTGTTCAAGCTGGCCATCCCCATCCTGCTGTCGCTCGCGGTGATCCGGCTGGCGGTGCGCGTGCTGCACGTCACCTTCCCGACCGCGCATGCGGTGCGGGTGATCGAGCGCACGGTGTCGTGGATCGCCTGGCTGGCGGTGGTGCTGTGGATCACCGGCGTGCTGCCGCTGCTGCTCGAGGCGATGGACGAGATCCGCTGGACGGTTGGCGGCACGCAGATCTCGCTGCGCAATGCGGTGGAGGGCACGCTGACGGCAGGCCTGGTGCTGGTGGTGGCGCTGTGGATCTCGGCGGCGATTGAGAAGCAGCTGCTCAAGGGCAGCGGCGACGATCTGTCCATCCGCAAGATCGCCGCCAACCTGGTGCGTGCGCTGCTGCTGTTCGTCGGCCTGCTGGTGGCGATGTCCGCGGTCGGCATCGACCTGACCGCGCTGTCGGTGCTCGGCGGCGCGCTCGGCGTGGGCCTGGGCTTCGGCCTGCAGAAGATCGCCGCCAACTACGTCAGCGGCTTCGTGATCCTGGCCGAGCGCTCGCTGCGCATCGGCGACATGGTGCGCGTGGACAACTTCGACGGCCGGGTGGTCGACATCCGCACGCGCTACACGGTGATCCGCGCGCTGTCGGGCCGTGAGGCGATCGTGCCCAACGAGATGCTGATCACCCAGCGGGTGGAGAACCTCTCGCTGGCCGACATGAAGGTGCTGCTGTCCACCACCGTGCAGGTGGCCTACGGCACCGACGTGCGCGCGCTTCAGCCGCGTGTGGTCGAGGCCGTATCGGCCGTGCCGCGGGTGCTGAAGGATCCGGCGCCGTCATGCCAGCTCGCCGAATTCGCCGCCGACGGCATGAACCTGACCATCAACTTCTGGATCGCCGACCCGGAGAACGGCCAGGGCAACGTGCGCTCCGACGTCAATCTCGCGGTGCTCGACCTGTTCGACCGCCACGGCATCGAGATCCCGTTCCCGCAGCGGGTGATGCACCACGTCAGCGCCGATCCCTCGGCGGGCAAGGCGGCCGAGTGATTGCGCGGCGCGCGGTCATCGCGGCCTTCGGGCTGACGCTGGCCGCGAGCCTGGCAGGTTGCGCCTCGCCGCCGCCGGCTGCGCCCGAGGCCGCCAGCGGGTACACCCACAAGCCGGGCTGGACGGCCTCGCGCCACTTGGTGGCGGCCGCCCATCCGCTGGCCGCGGAGGCCGGACTGGAGATGCTGCGCGAGGGCGGCAGCGCGGTCGATGCGGCGATCGCCGCGCAGATGATGCTCACGCTCGTCGAGCCGCAGAGCTCGGGCATCGGCGGAGGCCTGTTCCTGATCCACCATGACGGCGAGCGTGTGCAGGCCTTCGACGGCCGCGAGACGGCGCCGGCCGAGGCGGCGCCGGGCCTGTTCCTGCACGATGGCCGGCCGATGGGCTTTCGCGACGCGCTGGTCGGCGGCCGCTCGGTCGGCACGCCGGGTGTGCTGCGCGCGCTGGAGCTGGCGCATCGCCAGCACGGACGGCTGCCCTGGGCGCGCCTGTTCGAGCCGGCCATCGCCGCCGCCGAGCGCGGCGTGCCGGTGGGCGCGCGGCTGACGCGCCTGCTCGCCGAGGGCAGCGCCGAGCCACTGCGCGAGGATGCCGAGGCGAGGAAGGTGTTCTTCGACGCCGACGGCCGGCCGTTGCGCGAGGGCGCCACGCTGCGCAACCCCGCGCTGGCCGACACGCTGCGGCGCATCGCACGCGGCGGCGCCGACGCCTTCTACCGCGGCGAGATCGCCCGCGACATCGTCGCGAAGGTGCGCGGCCATGCGCGCAACCCCGGTGTGCTCGCCGAGGCCGACCTGGCCGGCTATCGCGCCGTGGAGCGCGCACCGCTGTGCTTCGAGCACCGCCAGCGGCGCATCTGCGGCATGCCGCCGCCGTCGTCGGGCACGCTGGCCATCGCGCAGGTGCTGGGCCTGCTGGCCGGCCGCGACCTCGCCAGGCTGCCGCCGGTCGCCGCACCCTGGGGTCTGGAGGCCGCACCCGAGGCCGTGCACCTGATCACCGAGGCGCAGCGCCTGGCCTTTGCCGACCGCAACCGCTACGTGGCCGACCCGGACTTCGTGACGGTGGACACCGCCGCGCTGCTCGACGCCGACTACCTGCGCCGGCGCGCGTTGCTGATCGGCGAGAAGAGCATGGGCCGCGCCGCGCCCGGCCAGCCGCGCGGCGCGACGATGGCGCTGGCCGACGACCGCAGTCCCGAACGGCCGTCGACCACGCAGGTGGCCATCGTCGACGGCTTCGGCAACGCGCTGTCGATGACCAGCACGATCGAGAACGGCTTCGGCGCGCAGCTCATGGTGCGCGGCTTCCTTCTCAACAATCAGCTCACCGACTTCTCGTTCGTGCCGGAGGTCGATGGCATGCCGGTGGCCAACCGCGTGCAGGCCGGCAAGCGGCCGCGCTCGTCGATGGCACCGCTGCTGGTGTTCGAGCGCGACAGCGGCCGCTTCGAGATGGCGCTGGGCTCGCCAGGCGGTTCGGCCATCATCGCCTACGTCACCAAGTCGCTGGTCGGCGTCCTCGACTGGCAGCTCGACCTGCAACAGGCCATCGCGCTGCCCAACTTCGGCTCGCGCAACGGCCCGACCGAACTGGAGCAGAGCCGCACCAGTGAGACGCTGGTGCGCGTGCTTCGCGAGCGCGGCCACGTGCTCGGCATCGCGCCGATGACCAGCGGCGCGCAGGGCATCCAGCGCCGCGGCAGCTGCTGGTTCGGCGCGGCCGATCCGCGCCGCGAGGGTGTCGCCGCCGGCGACTGAGTCGGGCCTCTGCCGCGCAGGCAGCCTCCGAGGGTGATCGGCCTCTCGCTGGTCA
>NZ_JBFXIO010000515.1:0-2977 GCF_050175855.1 Piscinibacter sp. | reverse complement strand
CGGGCTTTGCTCGGTGGCCAAGACGCCTTCGCGCTCAGACCAGCTTCTTCAGCAGCTCGGCCTTCTTCGCCTCGAACTCCTCGGCCGTCAGGATGCCCTTGCCCTTGAGTTCGGCGAGCTTCTCGATCGTCGCCATCACTTCCTCGGGCTTCACGCCGACGACCTGCGCGGCCGCACCGGCCGCCTGCGCCGCGCCGCCCTGCAGGCCCTGCTGCAGCTGCTGGGCCATCACCTGGCCGAGTGCCACGCCGGCACCCAGGCCCATCGCATCGCCGACCACGCCACCGCCGCCCCCGCCGGCACCCGCGGCGCCTTCGGCGAACTTCGGGATCGCCTGCGCCGTCTGGTACTGCATGAACTTGCCCATGTCGTTGCCGACCATGCCCATGCCGATCTTCTGGTCGAGGATCTTCTGCAGCTCCTCGGGCAGCGAGACGTTCTGCACCGTCACCGCCTCCAGCTTCAGGCCGAGCTTCTCGAAGGCCGGCGCGGTGGCCTGCTGGAGCTGGCTGGCGAACTCGATCTGGTTGGCGGCGAGGTCGAGGAAGGCGATGCCGCTGGAGGCCACCGCATCGGAGATGTGCTGCAGCATCAGCGCGCGCAGCTGGCCGTCGAGCTCGGCGACGGTGTAGGCGTCGCGCGTACCGGAGATCTCGGTGTGGAAGGCCTTCGGGTCGGCGATGCGCCAGGCGTAGTTGCCGAACGCGCGCAACCGCACAGCGCCGAAGTCCTTGTCGCGGATGGTCACCGGCTGGGTCGTGCCCCATCGCTGGTCGACCTGCTGGCGCGTGCTGAAGAAGTAGACGTCGCTCTTGAACGGGCTCTGGAACAGCTTGTCCCAGTTGTTCAGGTAGGTGAGCACCGGCAGCGTCTGCGTCGTCAGCTTGTACATGCCGGGGCCGAACACGTCGGCCACCTTGCCCTCGTTGACGAACACGGCCATCTGCGACTCGCGCACGGTCAGCGAGGCGCCGTTCTGGATCTCCCGGTCGGCCATCGGGAATCGCCAGGCCAGCGTGCCATCGCCCGCCTCCGTCCACTCGATGATGTCGATGAACTGTTTCTTGACGAAATCCATCAGCGCCATGTGGCCCTCCCAGGTCGAACGTCGATGAAAGCCGGCGCAGGGCGCCGGGGCCCGCGGATCATAGTGCGCGCCCCTGGGCGCGCAAGGGCTTCAGGCCAGGCGTGGCGAACCCGTCACGAAATCGAGCTGAGCCGGCGCCAGCGCCTGCGCCATGGCGGCCGCGAAGCGCGCATGCAGGCGGAAGGCCTCCGCGCTGTCGGGGTCGATGGTGGAGATACGCACCAGCAGGCCCGCGGTGGCACGGCGCTGCCCCATTCGGCGCAGCCGCTCGAGCCAGCCCTGGGCGCGCGCGGACAGCGCCTCGCCGTCGACGATCGTCCAGTAGGTGATCGGTTCGGGGCGCCCCGGCATCTGCGCCACCAGCCGAGTCACCGGAATGCGCCGGCCCTCGAGTTCCAGCGTGGCGTCCGTCAGGTCGCCGACACGGAAGCCGCTGCCCCGGTAGCAGACCTCGGGGCGGTGCAACTGCATGTCCGACGATTGCGCGCCGAGGTAGGCCACCGAGAGCATCACGCGTGCGCCGCTGCCGTGCACGAAGGTGCGCTCCAGCACCTGGTCGTAGAAGCCGACCTGGCGTCCGCGGGCGTCGGCGGCGCGAACGAAGGCCGCGGCCTCGCGGTCGAGCGACCATTCGCCGAACCGCTCGGGCAGCAGCCGATCGAGATCGACGCCGGAGCCCTCGCCCGGCGCGTTTGCCGCCGGGCGCAGCCACCAGGCCGCCGCGGCGGCGCCCGCCATCGCCGCGCCCAGGCGCAGCGCGTCGCGCCGGCTGGCGCCGCTCATCGCGTCCCCCCGGGCGCGGGCAGCAGCCGGCCGAGCAGCGCATCGACCGCGATCACGAGCACCAGCGCAACGAGGAACAGCACCATGCCGGCGAAGCCGTGCAGGAAGCCCTGGCCCGCGGCGTCGCCGAAGTGATAGGTGACCAGCGCCAGCACCATCACGCGCACGACGTTGGCGCAGAACGCGATCGGCACCACCAGCACGGCCAGCAGCGTGTTGCGCAGCGTCGAGCCGTGGTTCATCAGGTTGGTGTAGAGCAGCCCCATCGCCTCCAGCGTGAACATGGTCTGCAGCCCGGCGCAGGCCTCGTTGACCAGCAACTGGTACTGGCCGACGGTGATGACCACACCCGACAGGCCGACCGGATAGCCCACCACCGCCAAGGCATGGGCAGCCACGTAGGACACGGCGGCCTTCAAGGGGCCGGTCACCGCCAGCACCATCGGGAACGGCAGGGGAATCGCGAACAGCAGGAAGAAGAACGCGAACCAGGCGCGCCTCAGGGCTGCGAAGCCCTTGAAGTACAGCAGCAGCGCGGCCGGCACCAGCATCAGCGAGAACAGCTCCAGGAGGAACACGCCGAGCCAGCGCCCGCCGAGGTAGACGAGCAGCGCAAAGGCGAACAGCGACAGCCCCGGCCACTTCGTGCCGGCCGCCGGCAGTGCCGCCAGCGCCTCGCGCCGAAGCCACACCAGCCAGGCCGAGATGCCCAGGATCAGCGGTTCGTGGCCCTGCGTCTCGCGCAGCCAGGCGCCTTGCGACCAGTCCCAGGCCACGGGCAGCACGAGCACGACGAAGCCGGTCAGCAGCCAGAGCAGTGCCCGGACATCGACGCCCGGCCCGAATGGGCCCGGGCCACCTCGCGCCATGCCGCCGGCCGAGGACATCAGCGCGCGGGCGAGGCGCCGGCGGCCGGCGCCGATGCGGCGAGGTTGGGGTAGGCGATGCGCGCGTCTGCACGCAGCTTCTTGATCGAGTCGGCCACGGCCTGCGACTTGCGCTGGTTGCCGATGTAGGCGGTGATCGCGCCCTGCGCCTGGCGACGACTGACCGGCGCCTGGATCGCCTGAAGCACCGTGTACACGCGGGCGCTGCCGCCTTGGGTGA
>NZ_JBFXIO010000514.1:0-2978 GCF_050175855.1 Piscinibacter sp. | reverse complement strand
ACCTGTCGAAGCTGCGCGCCATCGGCTCGACCGGCTCGCCGCTGGCGACCGACGCCTACCACTGGATCTGGCAGCAGATGCCGAAGGTCGACGGCCAGCGCATCTGGCTCACGCCGATCAGCGGCGGTACCGACTTCGCGGGCGCCTTCGTCGGCGGGCTGGTCACGCTGCCGGTGGTGGAGGGCGAGATGCAGTGCCGCTGCCTGGGCGCGGCGGTGGAGGCGTGGAGCGAACCCGATGCGCAAGGCCGCGGCCGTGCGCTGGTCGACGAGGTGGGCGAACTGGTGTGCGTGAAGCCGATGCCCTCGATGCCCCTGCGCTTCTGGAACGACGAAGGCCACAGGCGCTACCTCGACTCGTACTTCGACATGTACCCGGGGGTCTGGCGCCATGGCGACTGGATCCGCATCACCCCGCGAGGCGGCGCGATCATCTACGGCCGCAGCGACGCCACCATCAACCGCCACGGCATCCGCATGGGCACGGCCGAGCTGTACCGCGCGGTGGAGGCGCAGCCCGAGGTGCTCGACAGCCTGGTGGTCGACCTCGAGTACCTCGGCCGCGAGAGCTACATGCCGCTGTTCGTGGTGCTGCGCGAGGGTGCGCTGCTCGACGAGGCGCTGACCCAGCGCCTGAAGCAGGCGATCCGCGAGGCGCTGTCGGCGCGCCACGTCCCGAACGAGATCTTCCAGGTCAGCGGCATCCCGCGCACGCTGTCGGGCAAGAAGATGGAGTTGCCGGTCAAGAAGCTGCTGATGGGCACGCCGGCCGAGCAGGTGTTCAAGCTCGACGCGATGGCCAACGCCGACTGCGTGCCGTGGTTCGTGGACTTCGCGGCGCGGCGCGCCGCGGCGGGCTGATCCGGGTCAGCCCACCCAGCCGACGATCTGGCTCGCCTGCATCGCCCCCGAGGTGCGCTGCACCTCGCGGCCGCCCTGCAGCTTGACCATCGTCGGGATGCTGCGGATGGCGAAGCGCGAGGCCACCTGCGGGTTGGCGTCGGTGTCGACCTTCGCGAGCAGCGCCCGGCCCTTCAGCGCCTTGGCCGCCTGCGCGAACTGCGGCGCCATCATCCGGCACGGCCCGCACCAGCTCGCCCAGAAGTCGACCACCACCGGCACTTCGGTGCGCGAAGTCACGGCGTCGAAATTGGCATCCGTCAATTCCACCGGTTCGCCGGCGAGCAGCTCCTCGCCACATCGCCCACACACGGGGTCCTGCGTCAGGCGTTCATCGGGAACGCGGTTGGTGGTGCCGCACTGGCTGCAGACGACGTGCATGGTGAATTTCCCTCGGAAGGCGAGACTTCGTGGCAGGTGGCGGTGCCGCCGGCGATTTCAAGGCGGCACCATAGGGGGTATTGCACCGGCACCCGCATGAACCTCGACCCCCGCTTCTTCCACGGCCGCGCCGGCGCGGCCCTGAGCACCGAACCCGGCGAGCTGCCGACCCACCCGATCCCGCTGGACGAACCTGCCCGGCCCGGCCCGCAGGCGCTGCGCCCGCCCAGCTGCGAGGCCCTGCGCGCTGCGCTGCGCGACGACCCGTCCGGCGACATTGCCGCCCCGCACCTCGGCCAGGCGCTGCTGCGCGCCGGCCTGATCGACGCGGCCACGCTGCAGCGGGCACTGGCCGTGCAGGCGCGGCCTGGCCCGCACCGCACGCTCGGCCGCATCCTCGTCGATCTCGGCGTGCTGTCCGAGCTGCGGCTGCGCATGGCGATGGCCGAGTGGCAGGGCGTGCGCGTGGTCGATCCGCAGGCGCTGGTGCCCGACCCCAACGTGCTGTCGCTGCTGCCGCGCGCAGTGGCCGAGCGCGACGGCGTGCTGCCGCTGCTGCTCGACGGCGACACGCTGACCGTGCTGATGGCCGACCCCTGGGACCATGCGCTGCTCGAGCAGCTGCGCTTCGCCACCCAGCGGCGCATCCGGCCGCTGATGGCGCTGCCCGGCAGCCTGATGCCGGCGATCCACCGCGCCTATGCCGCCGCGCAGGCGCGCGGCGGCGTCGCCGACGCACCGGCCCGCGCCAGCCTGAACGACCTCGCCGCGCAGCTGCGCAGCGCGCCCGAGGCCGCCGTGCCGGCCGACGCGGAGGTGTTCTCCGAATCCGACAACACGCTGGTGCGCCTGGTGAACTCGCTGGTCGAGGAAGCGGTGCGCCGCGGCGCCTCCGACATCCACATCGAGACCGCCGACGAGCCGCGCCCGGTGCGCGTGCGCCTGCGCGTCGACGGCGAACTGGTGCCGGTGCTCGAGCTGCCGGCGCGGCTGCGCTTCGCCATCGTGGCGCGCATCAAGATCATGGCCGAGCTCGACATCTCCGAGCACCGCAAGCCGCAGGACGGCAAGATCGACTTCGCCCGCTTCGGCGGCGCGCACGTCGAGTTGCGCGTGGTCACCGTGCCGACCCACCGCGGCCTGGAAGACGTGGTGCTGCGCCTGCTCGGCGGCCGCAAGCCGATGCCGCTGGAGGAGATCGGCCTGGCACCGCGCAACCTGCAGGCGTTGCGCGCGGCGGCGGCCAAGCCCTATGGCCTGGTGCTGATCTGCGGCCCCACCGGCTGCGGCAAGACCACCACGCTGCACTCGGTGCTGCGCGACATCAACACCGACGGCCGCAAGATCTGGACTGCCGAAGACCCGGTGGAAATCGCCCAGGAAGGGCTGCGCCAGGTGCAGATCAACGCGCGCATCGGCTGGACCTTCGCCGCCGCCATGCGCACCTTCCTGCGCGCCGACCCCGACGTGATCATGATCGGCGAGATGCGCGACGAGGAGACCGCGCGCATCGCGGTGGAGGCCTCGCTCACCGGCCACCTGGTGCTCTCGACGCTGCACACCAACTCCGCACCGGAGAGCATCGCGCGGCTGCTCGAGATCGGCCTCGACCCGTACAACTTCTCCGATTCGCTGCTGGCCATCCTCGCGCAGCGCCTGGTGCGCACCCTGTGCACGCACTGCAGCGACAGCGAGGTC
>NZ_JBFXIO010000513.1:0-2980 GCF_050175855.1 Piscinibacter sp. | reverse complement strand
CACCTCGCCCTTGGTCGCGCTCACCCCACTGGCGGCGCTGGCCGCGGGAGCCGGCGCGCGGCTGCGCTCGATGTGGATGATGGGCTCCCGCGGCGGCTTGGGGGGCGTCGGGGGCTGGGGTACGGCCCCCGGCGGCTCCCAGACCGGAATGCGCAGATTGAACGGCGGGATGTTCTGCATCACGCCGCTGATGATCAGCAGCAGCACGGACAGCGCGATGAACTTCCACCAGCTGATGCCGACCAGCCAGCCGCCGTAGGCGTGGTAGCCACGTGTCACGGCGGCGCTGAAGCGGGCCCAGCGGCCCGGCGCCTGCGGGGGGTGCGGGACGGGCGGCACCGGCGGCGCCGGCGGAACGGGTGGAGTGGCGGAGATCGTCATCGCGGGCCTTGCAGGATTGGCCGCGACTGTACGGGCAGCGACCGCTCGCCGCGAGGACCATGCGACGGCCGCGCGCGGCGGCGCGACAGGCTGCGCCTGCCCGCGACAGGCCGGAGCCTGGGAGGCCTACAGGAAGCCGATCGAGCGCGCGCTGCCGAAGTTCGCCAGGTTGGGCAGTACCGCATCGAGCTGCGCCGGGCTGGCGCCGAACCAGCCGAGCAGCGTGGCGGCGTACTGGTCGACCGACAGCGTCGGGATCCAGCGACCCTGCAGCTCCCAGCTGTCGACGCCGACGTCGTCCGGCCCGCCCAGCACCAGCGTCGGGTAGCTGCCGTAGGTGGTGCCGCCGCGCACCGCGCCGCCGACCACCAGGTGATGGTTGCCCCAGGCGTGGTCGGTGCCGCTGCTGTTGTTCGGCGTGAAGGTGCGGCCGAAGTCGCTCTGCGTGAACGCGGTCACCGCGTCGGCCAGTGCCAGCGCCTTCATCGCGTTGTGGAAGCAGGCCAGCGAATCGCCGACCTGCTTGAGCAGCGTGGCGTGGTTACCGGTCAGCACGGTGCCGCCGATCTGGTTGCCGTGGGTGTCGAAGCCGCCGAGCTGCGCGAAGAAGATCTGCCGGTTGCCCTGCACCGTGGCGTTGCCGGCGATCAGCTTGGCGATCTGGTAGAGCTGGCGTGGCAGGCCGTTGGCCACCGTGCCGTTGCTGATCAGCGGCGCGAAGGCGTTGTCGATCGCCGCCACCGAGCCCGGCTGGCCGGGCGTCACCTTGATCAGCGCGGCCAGCCGGTCGGAGACGGTGAAGGCGTCGCGCTGCATCTGGGCGTAGACCTCGGCGAGGTCGGTGTCCTGCGCCTCGGTGTAGATGCCGCGCAGCGCGGTGGCGCGCGCCACCAGCGGCGCATAGCCGGTGCGCCAGCTCTCGGTGCCGAGTTCGTAGGCGCCGAAGGTGGCGCCCGGGTCGGGCAGCACCAGCGGCGCCGACAGCGACGACAGCCCGAAGCGCCCGTTGCCGCCCACCGAGATCACCGGGTTGGCGGTGCCCAGCACCTCGGCGGCACGGCCGCCCCAGCCGGTGCGGGTGAGCGCATCGGTGCTCGAGGCCTCCCAGAGCACCTGCTGGTCGCTGTGCGAGAACAGGCTGTCGGGCACCAGATCCGAGCTCTGCGGCGCGGCGCGGAACTGCGCCTTGGTCAGCGGCTGGTACAGCGGTCCGACGTTGAATACCGGTGCCAGCCGTCCCTCCGTCCAGATCGGCTCCAGCGCCGAGAGTGCCGGGTGCAGGCCGTAGCCGCTGGTGCCCAGCGGCACCAGGCTGGCCTGCGGCAGCGCCAGGCCCTTGCGCACGGCGGCGTACTGCCCGTAGCGGGTGGCGTCGGTCGGCACGATGGTGTTCAGGCCGTCGTTTCCGCCGTACAGGAAGATGCAGACCAGCGCCTTGTAGTCGGCCGCCCGCGCCGGCGTGGCCGGCAGCAGCAGGTTGCCCAGCGTGCCGAGGCCGGCGCTGGCGCCGACGAGGCCGGCGGCCTTGAGCCAGTGGCGGCGGGAGAGGTTCATGCGTTCTTTGCTCATCGCTGCACCTGGAAGGCCGGGGTGGCGAACACGAGGTAGGCGGCCTGCTTGACGCGCTCGCTCTGCCAGGTGTTGCTGGTCGACGAATTGAAGGCTTCCACCGCGGTGACGATGCGCCCGCGTGTGCCGGCGGGCAGCACCGCACCGGTGGCCAGCACCGAAAGGCGGTCGACCAGCTTGCCGGCGTCGGCGGCGTCGGCCTCGAAGGGCGTGGTGTCGATGCGCGTGCCGAAGGCGCCAGGCACGTTGGCGGCGGGATCCGATCCGCCCCAGTAGAGCAGGTAGGTCAGGAAGTTCAGCCGCTCCAGCGCTGCGTTGGCGTTGTGGATGCCGAACTGCGGCCCGACCATCGCCGGCTTGCCCGGCACCGGGTAGTCGGGCGGGTAGAAGTTGAACACCGACGGCGGGCGGAAGACGTGCTGGCGCAGCGTCTCGCCCCACCACCAGGCCAGCGCCTCGCCGTCGCTGCGGCCGTTGAGCGCGCGCAGCGTGGCGGTGAACATCAGCGTGGGCTCGCGCAGCTTGCCGGCGCTGCGCGCGGGCGTCTCGGTGCGCGCCTCGGCGTCGAGCAGGTTCGCCGCCACCGTGGCGGCCAGGTCGCCGCGCTGCCCGGCGCCGAAGCTGCGCCCTTCGGCGCTGTAGCTGCCGGCGACGAACGCACTGGCCACGCGTTGCACGTAGGCCGGGCTGGGGTTGCTGCTGACCAGGTGCTGGATCAGCTGCCTGGCGATGAAGGGCGCGGTGTTCGGGTGCGTCATCACGCTGTCGAGCACCGTCTCCAGCGCGCTGGCCGGCGTGCTGCCGGCGGGCTTGCTCAGGCCCATCAGCAGCGGGCGCGCATTGGCATCGTGGTAGCGCGCCACCGGCACCATGTCGCCGCCGTAGTACTGGCAGTTCGCCCCGGTGGGCCAGCAGCCCCAGGGCGTGGCGCCGCCGGCCGGGTAGGTCCAGCCGGTCAGCGCGTACGCGTAGTTGCGCACCGTCTCGTTGCTGTAGGTGGGTGCGCAGGCGCCGCCCTTGAGCGTGCCGT
>NZ_JBFXIO010000512.1:0-2989 GCF_050175855.1 Piscinibacter sp. | reverse complement strand
GTGCAGGGTCAGTCGCCGCAGATGCTGATCGCCACGATCGAGCAGGCGCTGGCCGGCGGCGCCGAGATGTCGCCGACCATCGCCCGCCAGATCAAGGCGCACTTCGACGCCGTGAGCTGGAAGCACAGCGGCTCGACCGACGACGACAACCCGCTGCACCCCGACCAGCTCGAGCGTCAGGTGCTGCAGTGGACCTGCGACGGCTTCCTGCCGCACGAGATCGCGCGCGACCTGCGCATCAGCACGCGCGAGGTGGCGCAGCGCGTGCGCACGCTGTACCGCAAGCTGCAGCTCGACCGCCGGACCTCGGCGCTGACGCTGAAGCTGGTCTGAGCGGCCCGCTCAGGCCGTAGGCGGCCGGGTGTCCTGGAAGCTCTGCCGCGCCTCGAGCTTTTCCGCCAGCTTCGCCAGGTTGGCGTGGCGTGCGCGCCAGTCGATCTGCGGGAAGCGGAAGTCGAGGTAGCCCAGCGCGCAGCCCACGGCGATGTCGGCCAGCGACATGTGGATGCCCGAGCACCAGGGCTTGTCGCCCAGGCCGGTGCTCATCGCCACCAGCGCACCGTCGACGCGGCCGAGCTGGCGCTCGATCCAGGCGTGCGAGCGCTGCTCGGCAGCGCGGCCGGGCCAGGTGGCTTCCAGCCGCGCGAGGATGGCGGCATCGAGCACGCCGTCGGCCAGCGCTTCCCAGGTGCGCACCTCGGTGCGGCCGCGGCCCGACTCGGGAATGAGGCGGTTCAACGGCGAGCGGGTGTCGAGGTATTCGACGATCACGCGCGAGTCGAACACCGCCTCGCCGCCCTCAAGCACGAGGCAGGGCACCTTGCCCAGCGGATTGGCCTTGAGGATGGTGTCGGCGTTCCACACGTCCTCGAGTTCGAACTGGTAGTCGAGCTTCTTCTCGGCCATCACGATGCGCACCTTGCGCACGTAAGGGCTGGTGAGAGCGCCGATGAGTTTCATCATGCTGGTGCGTACGGTTGCGTCCGGGGTTCGGATCATTCTAGCCACGCGGGCCCTGCGAAGCCGGTGGTAGAGTCATTCGCCAAGGGAGCAATGCCCGCGGCTCAAGCAAGCCCCGGGCCCAATACGAATGAACGGATCCGGACGCGACGGCGCCATGCCTTCGAACGAGTGGCCCGACACGCAACCGGAGGGGCCGCCGCAGCGCCTGCCGCAGCGCCTGCCGCTGCGCTTCACCGGCTCGGGCAGCGAATACTTCCGCATCTGGATCGTCAACCTCCTGCTCACGCTGCTGACGCTCGGCCTGTACTACCCCTGGGCCAAGGTGCGGAGGCTGCGCTACTTCCACGGCAACACGCTGGTCGGCGAGCATCCGTTCGGCTTTCATGCCGATCCGCGCAAGATGCTGCGCGGCTACCTGCTCGTGGCGCTGCTGCTGGTGCTGTATTCGGCGGCCGGGCATTTCTCGCCCACCGCCGGCTTCATCGCCTTCGTGATCCTGGCGGCGGTGTGGCCGGCGCTGCTGAAGTCGTCGATGCAGTTCCGCCTGGCCAACACCAGCTGGCGCGGCCTGCGCTTCCGTTTCCGCGGCACGCTGCGCGGCGCCTATGACGCCTGGCTGCCCTTCTTCCTTCCGGGGCTGATCGTGCTGGGCGCCCTGGTCGGCGTGCCCGACCAGGAGAAGCCGCCGGCGTGGTACGGCTTCCTCACCATCGGCGTGATGCTGGCCTTCTTCGCCTTCGTGCCCTGGGTGTGGTGGCGGCTGAAGAAGTACCAGCACGACCACTACGCCTATGCGGGCGAACAGACCACGCTGCGCACGGGTGTCGGCTCGTTCTATGGTGTGTTCGCCGAGACGGTCGGTGTCGGGGCGGCCGGGGGCATGCTGATCGTCGTCGTCGTCGCGCTGCTGGCCGTGGGCTTCGGCGTGATGGCCGGGCTGGGCGGGCTCGGGCGCGGCGGCGGCGTGGCGCTGGCCGCGCTGATCGGCGTGGCGGTCTTCTTCCTCGCGCTGCTGGCGGTGCAACTGGTGCCGCGGCCCTACTTCGCCGCGCGCATGCAGAACCTGGTCTGGTCGCGCACGTCCAGCCGCGCAGTGGCCTTCGAGAGCAGCCTGCGCTTCTGGCCGCTGTTCGGCTTGACGCTCAAGAACTGGCTGCTGATCGTGCTGACGCTCGGCCTGTACTGGCCGTTCGCCGCGGTGGCCATGCAGCGCATCCGCGTCGAGGCCGTCACGCTGCTGCTGTCGGTCGACTCGCAGCGTCTGGTCGAGCGCGCCGGCGCGGCCGAAGGCGAGGCCGCGGGCGATGCGGCCGGCGACCTGTTCGGCATGGACATCGGCCTGTGACACCGAGCCGATGAGCGAGCCGCTTCGCGCCGAGTATTTCGATGGCCGCAGTGCCCTCGCCCATGCCGTGGCGCTGCGCCGCGACGGCGAGGCGCTGGCCATCGAGGGCGACGGCGTGGCCGCGCGCGTGCCGCTGGAGCGCGTGCGCTGGCCGGAGCGCACGCGGCACGGCGTGCGCGTGGCCGAGCTGCCCGGCGGGGCGTCACTGCAATGCGCCGATGCCGCGGCGTGGGATGCGTTTGCGCTCGAGTGCGGCCGCGGCGACGGCGCGGTGGTCCGCGCCCAGCAGAGCTGGCGCGCCGTTCTGGCCAGCCTGACGGCGCTCGTCGCGCTGCTCGCCGGGCTTTATGTGTGGGGCATCCCCGCAGCCGCGCACGCCGCGCTCGGGGTGATCCCGGCCAGCGTCGACGCCGCCGTCGGCGAGGTGGCGATGCGCTCGATCGACGAGGAGTGGATGAAGCCGAGCATGCTCGACGCCGCCGAGCAGCAGCGCCTGCGCGCCGCCTTCGAGAAGCTGCTCTCGGCACAACCGCAGGGCAGCGTGCCGGCGCATCGCCTCGAGTTCCGCAAGAGCCGCATCGGACCCAACGCCTTCGCACTTCCCGGCGGCACCATCGTGATGACCGACGAGCTGGTCAAGCTCGTCGACGGCGACGCCGCGGTGATCGCCGGCGTGCTGGC
>NZ_JBFXIO010000511.1:0-3007 GCF_050175855.1 Piscinibacter sp. | reverse complement strand
TGGCCACCACCATGTCGATGATGAGGAAGGGAATGAAGATCAGGAAGCCGATCTGGAACGCGCTCTTGAGCTCGCTGGTCACGAAGGCCGGCACCAGCACCTTGAACGGCGCCTCGGCCGCCGGCGTGGCCGCATCGATCTTGGCCAGGCGCGAGAACAGCATCACGTCGGACTGCCGCGTCTGCTTGAGCATGAACTCGCGCATCGGCTTCTCGCCGCGCTTGAGCGCCTCGTCGAAGGGGATCTTGTTCTCCGAGTAGGGCTGCCAGGCCTCGGCGTAGACCTTGTCGATGGTCGGGCCCATCACGAAGAAGGTCAGGAACAGCGACAGGCCGACGATCACCTGGTTCGGTGGCGCCGCCTGCGTGCCCAGCGCCTGGCGCAGCAGGCCCAGCACGATGACGATGCGGGTGAAGCCGGTCATCATCAGCAGCACGGCCGGCAGGAAGCTCAGCGTGGTGAAGAACAGCAGCGTCTGGATCGGCACCGAGTAGCTGGTGCCGCCAGCAGCCTGGCCCACCACCAGCGGCAGCGTCGGGCCGCCGGCCTGCTGGGCTAAAGCCGCTGCAGGAACGGCCGATAGTGCCGTCAGGGCGAGAAGCCGGCCCGCATGGCGAAGCTCAGCGCGCATCGGGGCCTCCATCGGCCTTGTTGAACTTCGCCAGCAGGCCGGCGAAGGCCGGGCCGGCGGCCGCTGCGGGCAGTACGGCGCCCTCGATGGGCGCCATGGTGTGCAGCGTGGTGATGCTGGCCGGCGTGACGCCCAGCACCAGCCACTGGCGCGATTCGCCCGCACCCACCTCGACGGTGACGATGCGCTGGTTCGCCGACAGCGGCAGCACGGCCACGCTCTTCATCAGCGTACCGCTGCCCGCGCCACCCACCGGCGTGCGCTTGAGCAGCCACAGCGCGGCCGGGATCATCGCCAGGATGGCGACGAACCACAGCAGCGAAGTCATGAGCGAGGAATTCATCTCAACCCTTGGACAGGCGGCGCATGCGCTCGCTCGGCGTGACGATGTCGGTCAGGCGGATGCCGAACTTGTCGTTGACCACCACCACCTCGCCCTGGGCGATCAGGTAGCCGTTGACCAGCACGTCCATCGGCTCGCCGGCCAGCGCGTCGAGCTCCACCACCGAGCCCTGGGCGAGCTGCAGGATGTGCTTGATCGGGATGCGCGTGCGGCCCAGCTCCACGGTGAGCTGCACCGGGATGTCCAGGATCATGTTGATGTCGTTGCCCGCGCTCGTCGCCGTGGTCGGCGAGAAGTTGGTGAACGACGCCGGCGCCACCTGCTCGGGCTGCACCTCGGAAGCGGTCTCCGCGGGCTTGGCCTCGGCCAGCGCGGCGGCCCACTCGGCGGCCATCGCGTCCTGTTCGGCGGCGGGGTTGTCAGCTGACATGGTTCTCTCCCAGCCAGGTCAGGTTCGACCCGGTCAACGTGCGTTCGATCTTCAATGCGTACTTGCCGGCGCTGGTGCCGTACTGGCACTCGAACACCGGCACGCCGACCACCTTCACCTGGATGTTCTTCTCCAGGTCGAGCTCGATGAAGTCGCCCGGCTTGAAGGCCAGCAGCTGCTCCACGGTGGCGTCGGCATGGGCCAGCTCGGCCACCAGCTCCACCTCGGCGGCCTGGATCTGGTTCTTCAGCAGGTTCACCCAGCGGCGGTCGGGCTCGTTGGAGTCGCCCTGCATCGTCGAGTACAGGACGTCGCGGATCGGTTCCAGCGTCGAGTACGGGATGCAGAAGTGGATGGTGCCGCTGGTGTCGCCGATCTCCAGCGTGAACGAGGTGGCCACGACGATCTCGCTGGGCGTGGCGATGTTGGCGAACTGCGGCTGCATCTCCGAGCGCTGGTAGTCCAGCTCGAGCGGATAGATGCCCTGCCAGGCCTTCTTGTATTCGGCGATGATCACCTCGACCAGCCGCGTGATGATGCGCTGCTCGGTGGGCGAGAAGTCGCGGCCCTCGATGCGCGTGTGGAACTTGCCGGCGCCGCCGAACAGGGCGTCGATCACCGCGAACACCAGCGTCGGGTCGCAGACGATCAGGCCCGAGCCGCGCAGCGGCTTGACGCTGACGATGTTGAAGTTCGTCGGCACCACGATCTCGCGCAGGAAGGCGCTGTACTTCTGCACCTTGATGCCGCCGATGGCGATCTCCGGGCTCTTGCGGATGAAGTTGAACAGCCCGATGCGGATGTTGCGCGCGAACCGCTCGTTGATGATCTCCATCGTGGGCATGCGCCCACGGACGATGCGTTCCTGGCTCGACAGGTCGTAGGTGCGAATGCCGCCCGAAGGCGCTTCCTCCTGCTCGAGCTTCTGGCTCTCGCCGGTGATGCCCTGCAACAGGGCATCGACCTCGTCCTGCGAAAGGATCTGCTGATTCATCTCACTGGATGATGAAGTTCGAGAAGTGGACGTGCCTGACCGGGTTGTCCGCGGCCGGCGCCTTCTTCTTCTTTTTCTTCTTCGGCTTGGCGTCCTCGTCGGTCGCCTCTTCGTCGGCTTCGGGCGGCTCGATCTCGATGCCCAGCGGACGCACGGTCTCGCGCATGATCTCGTCGGCCAGCGCCTCCTTGCCCTTGCGCTCCAGCAGCTCGGCCGAGGTCTTGTGCGCCAGCACCATCAGGATGCCGTTGCGGATCGCTGGCATGTAGGCCTTGAGCTCGTCGGCGGTCTTGGCATCGTCGAGCTCCAGCGTCACGCCGATCTGCGCGTAGCGATCGACTTCCTTGTCGGCCAGGTTGACGATGAACGGTTCCAGCGGCAGGAAGGCCGGCGGCGCGCCGTGCTCCTTCTTGCCGGCCTTCTTCACCGGCTCGCCGTCCTCGCCCTCGGCTTCGGCCGCGGCGGCCGCCTCGGCCGCCTTCTTCTTCATCATGAACACGGCGCCGCCCCCACCCACGCCGGCCAGCAGCAGCACGGCGGCGAGGATGATGATCAGCTTCTTCTTGCCCGTCGGGGGCGCGGCGGCTTCGGCATCGGGTGCGGCAGCGG
>NZ_JBFXIO010000510.1:1591-3008 GCF_050175855.1 Piscinibacter sp. | reverse complement strand
CCGTGGTAGTCCTCGTGCAGCGACTTGCCGGCGTCCTCCTCGAGGTGGGCGCGCGTCAGCCGCACCACGTGGCGCTGCTCGCCGATGAAGAACTCGACCTCGCCGCCCTGCACGACGGGAATCTCGTACTGGCTGATCTGGTAGCCCTTGGGCAGGTCGGGGTAGAAGTAGTTCTTGCGCGCGAAGATCGACAAGGGTGCGACCGTGGCGCCCACCGCCAGGCCGAAGCGGATGGCACGCTCCACCGCGCCGCGGTTGAGCACCGGCAGCGTGCCGGGCAGCGCCAGGTCCACCGGCGAGGCCTGGGTATTCGGCGCGGCGCCGAACTGGGTGCTCGAGCCGCTGAAGATCTTCGAGCGGGTGGACAGCTGCGCGTGCGTCTCGATGCCGATGACGACCTCGTAGCCGCGGATCAAGGGTGTGCTGCTCATGGTGTTCAGAACCCGCTGGGCACGCGCGCGTGCCAGTCGGTGGCCTGCTGGAAGGCGTGCGCGGCGTGCAGCAGCGTGCCTTCCTGGAAATAGTTGCCGATCAGCTGCAGGCCCACCGGCATCTGTCCTTCGCCGAAGCCGGCCGGCACGCTCATGCCGGGCAGGCCGGCCAGGCTGGCCGGCAGGGTGAAGATGTCGGCGAGGTAGGCGGCCACCGGATCGTCGCCCTGCGCGCCGATCTTCCAGGCCACGCTGGGCGCCACCGGGCCGGCGATCACGTCGCACTGGGTGAAGCAGCGCTGGAAGTCGTCGGCGATCATGCGGCGCAGCTTCTGCGCCTGCAGGTAATAGGCGTCGTAGTAGCCGTGGCTGAGCACGTAGGTGCCGATCATGATCCGCCGCTTGACTTCGGGGCCGAAGCCCTCGCTGCGGCTCTTCTTGTACATGTCGAGCAGGTCGGCGTACTTCGCTGCGCGGTGGCCGTAGCGCACGCCGTCGAAGCGCGACAGGTTCGAGCTCGCCTCGGCCGGAGC
Source organism: Piscinibacter sp. (assembly GCF_050175855.1). Classification (GTDB taxonomy): domain Bacteria; phylum Pseudomonadota; class Gammaproteobacteria; order Burkholderiales; family Burkholderiaceae_C; genus Piscinibacter. The sequence goes on along the minus strand of NZ_JBFXIO010000510.1, from coordinate 2,044 downwards.
GATGATGTACTAGACGGGAATCGACAGCTCGGTGCGCGGCAGGCTCACGTCGACCAAGGTCGCGCCGAGCGTCTCCAGCTCGGCCAGTGCAGCGCGCACGGCGCCGTTCACGTCGGCGGCCAGTGCGGCAGGGAAGAACTCCTTCGGCAGGCCGATGCGCAGCCCGGCCAGCGGCCGGGCGGCCGAGGCGCCCTCGCGCGGCGCCAGCATCTGCGCGCGGTAGTCCTGCGGCGGCTGCTCGGCGCTGGTGGAGTCGCGCTCGTCGAAGCCGCTCATCGCCGACAGCAGCAGCGCGCAGTCTTCCGCCGAACGCGCCATGGGGCCGGCCTGGTCGAGGCTGGAGGCGAACGCCACCATGCCGTAACGCGAGCACACGCCGTAGGTGGGCTTGATGCCGGTGATGCCCGAGAAGCTTGCCGGCTGGCGGATCGACCCGCCGGTGTCGGTGCCGGT
>NZ_JBFXIO010000510.1:0-1491 GCF_050175855.1 Piscinibacter sp. | reverse complement strand
TGGTGTCGACGGCGCTCATCTGCTCGACGATGCCGAAGAAGCCGTTCAACTGGGTGAGCAGCGAGGCCTGCTCGGCGGCGGACAGCTCCAGCCGGGCGAGGTGGGCGATGCGGCTCACGTCTTGCGGGGTGAGGGCCATGGGCAAGGGCAGCGGAAACAGGGTGAAAACAGGCGGCCTGCACCCCGGTGGAGGCAGGCCGATGGGGTATTATCCCCGGTTATCCACAAGCCCTTGCGCAGCGCGCCCCGCCTCGCTTTGCGGGGCCCGAGGAACGAGACAGCCAACCCAACGAACGCCGCGCCAGGCCCGACCCGATGGTCCGCCGGCAACCGCGCTCCGAGAGCTTTCCAGACCCATGTTCGAATCCTTTCGTCGCTACTTCTCGACGGACCTCGCCATCGACCTGGGCACGGCCAACACGCTGATCTACGTGCGTGGCAAGGGCATCGTGCTCGACGAGCCCTCGGTGGTGGCCATCCGCCACGAGGGCGGGCCCAACGGCAAGAAGACCATCCAGGCGGTCGGCGCCGAGGCCAAGGCGATGCTCGGCAAGGTGCCCGGCAACATCGAGGCGATCCGCCCGATGAAGGACGGCGTGATCGCCGACTTCACCGTCACCGAGCAGATGCTCAAGCAGTTCATCAAGATGGTCCACCCGCGTTCGGTGCTCAAGCCGAGCCCGCGGATCATCATCTGCGTGCCCTGCGGCTCGACCCAGGTGGAGCGCCGCGCGATCCGCGAATCGGCGCTGGGCGCCGGCGCCAGCGAGGTCTACCTGATCGAGGAGCCGATGGCTGCGGCGATCGGCGCCGGGCTGCCGGTGTCGGAAGCCTCCGGCTCGATGGTGGTCGACATCGGCGGCGGCACCACCGAGGTCGGCGTGATCTCGCTGGGCGGCATGGTCTACAAGGGCTCGGTGCGCGTCGGCGGCGACAAGTTCGACGAAGCCATCATCAACTACATCCGCCGCAACTACGGCATGCTGATCGGTGAGCCCACCGCCGAGGCGATCAAGAAGCAGATCGGCTCCGCCTTCCCGGGCAGCGAGGTCAAGGAGATGGAGGTCAAGGGCCGCAACCTCTCCGAAGGCGTGCCGCGCAGCTTCACGATCTCGTCCAACGAGATCCTGGAGGCGCTGACCGACCCGCTCAACCAGATCGTCTCCAGCGTGAAGAACGCGCTCGAGCAGACGCCGCCGGAGCTCGGCGCCGATATCGCCGAGCGCGGCATGATGCTCACCGGCGGCGGTGCGCTGCTGCGCGACCTCGACCGGCTGCTGGCCGAAGAGACCGGCCTGCCGGTGCTGGTGGCCGAAGACCCGCTGACCTGCGTGGTGCGCGGCTGCGGCATGGCGCTGGAGCGCATGGAGCGCCTGGGCGCGATCTTCACCTCGGAATGACGCTCGCCCTCGCCGCGCGCTGACGCGGCCCCACGCGAACTGCGGCCATGCCCCTCGGAACCCTCGACCGCACGCCGCCTCCCTTCTTCCG
>NZ_JBFXIO010000509.1:0-3017 GCF_050175855.1 Piscinibacter sp. | reverse complement strand
CGTCGAGGTAGGTGCCGGTGCGCTGCAGCGCCTTCCAGGTCAGGTTGCCGACGAAGGGCGCCTTGTTGCGGATGTTGGCGTCGCCCGAGGATCGGGCCGAGGCCAGGATGCCGGGGCGGTCGGTCGCACAGCGGCGGCGCGCGGCGTCCCGGTCGGTCTCCAGGCCCATCTCGATGGCCAGATCGGAACAGGCCTCCTGCGAGCTGAAGCCCGCCGCCTCGGCGGCGGTGCTGACGATGGCCTTTGCGGTCTCGCAGGAGTTGATGCGCGCGTTGTTGATCCAGGTCTCCAGGCCCTTGGCCCACTTGGTCAGCCCGCCCAGCAGCGGCGAGACCGACTCCAGCGCCAGCTGGAAGGCGATGCCCGGCAGCGCTGCCGTGATGTTGCGCAGCATGTTCTTGAACTCGGCCGCCGAGATGTGCGAGAAGGAGCCGCCGAACACGTCGATGCCGCCGCAGCCGGCGCGGGCGCTCGGAAACTGGATCGCCGCGAGCTGATAGACCTTGTTCGGTGCCCGCATGAACAGGCTGCCCCCGGTGTAGGTGTTGAAGGTCTGCCCGCGGAACGCCCCCGGCGCGGTGTAGTTGCCGATGGCGCCGAGGCTGTTGAACATGTTGTTCACCTCGGTGTTCAGGTCGCCGGCCCGCAGTGGCGCTGGGCCTACGGCGAGGGCGGAGCAGCACAGGGCGACCACCACAGCACGGTGCAGGGGCCGGTCGGCGTCGGTACGCTTCATCGGGGGCTCCTTTGGATCTCTGTCTGCGCCGGTGCGGGCTCACCGCCTCAACGCTGTTGGGTCAAGCGGGCCTGGGCCTGCAGGCCGCCAGTCGAGCCCAGGAACGGTGTGGCGGCGTTGTCAGGTGAGGCCGTGACCATCGAGATGCGCTCCACCAGCTGCGCCTCGGACAGCACGCCGAAACCGATCGAGGTGATCTTTCCGGTGAAGGGCTGGGCGAGGTAGACGGCGGGAACCTGGCTCACCCGCAGCGTGGTAGCGATCCCGTTGTCCCGCCGGGCGTCCGCGAAGCCGGGAATCGGGCCGCCGTCGACGCTGATCGCGACCACCTTGATGCCGTGCCGGGCCTGGAAGGCCTCGAGCGTCGGCGCGAAGGCGTGGCAGTAGGGGCAGTCGCTGCGGAAGAAGAAGAACAGGACATGGTCGCGGCCCAGGGCACTGATGGACTGGCTGCGCTGGGCCGTCTGAAGCTGGTCGAACACCTCCAGCGCTTTCGCGTTCACCGGGCGCCCCTGGAGCGTGGGGTCGAGCTCGGGGCTGGCCCAAGCGATGCGCTGTGCCACGTCGGCGAAGGTGGATGCGCGCGACACCACCTGGGCCTCCAGCTCCATGTAGCGGCGTACGTTGGCTTCGGTCGGCCGCATGATGGCGATGTGCCGGCGCTCCTCGAGGGCCCTCTGCAGGCGCTCGAACTCGACGATCTCGGGGGGCTTGGGGGGCGACCGTCGGGGTGCAGTGGCGGCGCTCGATGCCGGTGCGGCTTGCCGCGGTGCGGAAGCCGGTGGTTCGGGCGGCGGGATCTCCGGCTCCTCGTAGAAGTGCCAGCCGCGCCAGTTGTCGGACCAGTACGGCCGTCCGGGGTCCTGCGGCTGCGCAAGGGTGACCGTCGCGCTGCCAAGCATGACAACGAGGCAGAGTGCGAGCCCAGCTTGGCGCGAGGCAGGGCGGCGCAGCGTCATGGGCGCAGCCTCACGACAGTGACCGCGGCGGCTGGCCGTCGCGGCAGTAGTTGATGCCGAAGTCGATGGTCTGCCGCCGCGGTGCCTGCACGCCGCCAGCGCCGTAGTTCGGCAACTGCACGCCGTCTTGCCAGAAGCGCACGTTCAGGCGACTGCAGCCGGGCTGGGCGTAGCGCTTCTCGGTGCTCACGTCGATGTAGATCGGCGTCGTGGCGTTAAAGCGCTTCGAGATCGCGTCTGCGACCTCTCCAACCAGGACCCCGTGGGCCTTGCCGTCGGGTGCGTCCAGGGCCGACAGCATCAGCTGCTTGGCATCGCGGACCGGCAGTCGTTCCTGAGCCATGGCAGCGCTGGCGATCAAGGCGCATGCGGCGCCGACCAGAACGGTGATGGCCTTCATTGGCACTTCCCCTGGCCGTAGTAGCAGGTGGGCACGCGGCTGGCGCTGCCGGCCTGCAGCGCGTTGACGTTCGGCAGGGTCGGTACCAGCGACGCATAGAACTCCGACAGGTCCATCGCCGCGAAGTTGAGCGTCTGCAGCTGCGCGACGGTGAAACCGGAGCAGTCGGCGTTCTGCGCGCCGCCCCAGCCCTTGCCGATCTGCGCGCGGCCCTGTTCGTTGACGATGCGCGCCAGCATCGAGTTGAAGCAGCACTTCGAGGTGGTGTGCTCGACGCACGATACGCATACGCCCAGGACCCGGAAGCAGGATGAGCACCAGGTGCCGATCGTGTGGCACAGCCTGGCGCCTTCCTTCATCGCCAGCTTCCCCTCGTCCTCGTTGCAGGACATCATCGAGAGGACGATGTAGATGATCACGGCGATAGCCAGCGTCCACGGGTCGAAGGCCACGACCAGGCTGTCGCCGGCATAAACGGCCACCGATCCGGCGGGCAGGGCGGCGCCGTTGACCGCCACGGTCACGCCATAGGTCGTGAACGTGCCGCTGAAGCCGCCACCCATCAGCAGCGCCGAGATGCCCTGGTAGATGAACTGCTGGTTCTGGGAGTTCATCAGCACGTCGAAGACCAGGCGCGAGCCACCACCGAAGATGCTCTGGTTCGTCATGCCGGCGCCGGCGCCGTCGGCGTAGCAGCAGTTCTTCAGCAGGCGGTCGCGGCAGCGGTTCTCCTCGCCCTTGAAGACCTGCATGCGGTCGGCGTCCAGGTAGATGCCCGCCTCGCGCCCGGCCTCGAGCATCGACATGCTGCGCGCGAAGTCGGGATCATTCGGCGCGCCGAGGTCGAAGCAGTTGCCGCTCAGGCAGAAGACGTTCGTCGGGCAGTTACTGGTGGTGGTGACGGTCTCGGCGGGCACGGGGC
>NZ_JBFXIO010000508.1:0-3021 GCF_050175855.1 Piscinibacter sp. | reverse complement strand
TCGACCGCGTCGTCGGGGAAGCGCGAGGCCTCGCACATCGCCTCCTGGCGGCGCTTGAGCATGCGCTCGCGCACGAAGTCCTGGAACGACAGCGTGCTCATCGAGAGCTTGCGCACGTCTTCCTCGACCGGCGTGGCCTCTGGTTCGATGCGCTCGGCGAGAGACTTGCCCTTGCGCGCCGGCGGCGTCTGCTTGACGGCGGGCGCAGACACCTTCGGCGCCGAAGCCGAAAGCTGCTCGATGTGGGCCATGCCTTCCGGCGCCATCGCCAGCACCTCCACGCCTTCGGCGCAGGGCTTGGTGGACAGCACCACGGCGTCTTCGCCGAAGGCCTGGCGCACCAGGGTCAGGGCCTCGCGCGAGGTGCGCGCAGTGAAGCGTTTGCAGTTCATGACTGTGCTCCTATCACCGAGCCGATGCGGATCGAGTGCGTTTCAGGAATCTCGCTGTGGCCGAGCACGCGCAGGCGCGGCGCGGCTCGCTTGAGCAGCCGGGCCATCGGGGCGCGGATCAGGTCGGGCACCAGCAGGCAGGCCGGCACGCCCAGGTCTTCCTGGCGCTGGGCCGATTCGGCGGCGCTGCGCGCCAGCGTGTCGGCCACGCCGGGGTCGAGCACCGCGCCGTGCGGCGAGTTCAGCGCCTGGGTCACCAGGCGCTCGAGGTCGGGTTCGAGGGCGATCACGTCCAGCTCCTTGGCCGGGCCGTAGATCTGCTGGACGATGGCCGGCGCCAGGTGCACGCGGATGCGGCGCGCCAGCTCGGCCGGGTCGGTCACCGTGGCGGCGTGTTCGGCCAGGCACTCGACGATCGAACGCATGTCGCGGATGTGCACGCCCTCTTCCAGCAGCAGCTGGAGGACCTTTTGCAGGGTGGCGATTCCGACCATCTTGGGCACGACGTCTTCGATCAGTTTCGGAGCCAGCTTGGTCACGTGTTCGACCAGCTGTTGCGTCTCGACGCGTCCGAGCAACTTGGCCGCGTGGAGTTGCATCAAGTGTGAGAGATGGGTCGCCACGACGGTCGAGCAATCAACCACCGTAAATCCGCCCATCTGCGCCGCTTCGCGCTGGCGCTCCTCGATCCACACCGCGGGCAGGCCGAAGGCCGGGTCGACGGTGCGCGTGCCGATGAGGTTGGTGCTCGCTCCGCCGGGGTTGATGGCCAGCAGCATGCCCGGGTAGGCCTCGCCCTCGCCCACCACGGCACCGCGCAGGGTGATGCGGTAGGCGCTGGGCTTGAGCTCGAGGTTGTCGCGGATGTGCACCGGCGGCGGCAGGAAGCCGACGTCCTGCGCGAACTTCTTGCGCACGCCCTTGATGCGCGCGAGCAGGTCGCCCTGCTTGCTCTTGTCCACCAGCGCGATCAGCCGGTAGCCCACCTCCAGGCCCAGCGTATCGACCGGCTGCAGGTCGTCCCAGGTGGCCTCGGGGTTGGCCTGCGCGGCCTCGGCCGGGCGCACCGGTTCGCGCTCCTTGAGCTTGCGCTCGCGCTCCTTCATCCACCAGGCCGCATAGCCCAGCGCCGACGCGATGGTGATGAACACCAGGTTGGGCATGCCCGGGATCAGGCCGAGCGCGCCGACGATGCCGGCGGTGATGGCCAGCGAGCGCGGCGAGTTGAACACCTGGCGGGCGATCTGGTTGCCGACGTCCTGCTCCTTGCCCACGCGCGACACCACCATCGCGGTGGCCACCGAGATCAGCAGCGCCGGGATCTGTGCCACCAGCGCGTCGCCGATGGCCAGCAGGATGTAGCTGTTGGCCGCCTCGCCGGCCGACAGGCCGTGCTGGGCCACGCCGATGATGAAGCCGCCGATGATGTTGATGAACAGGATCAGCAGCCCGGCGATGGCGTCGCCGCGCACGAACTTGCTGGCACCGTCCATCGAGCCGAAGAACTCCGCCTCGTCGCCGACTTCCTGGCGGCGGCGGCGCGCCTCCTTCTCGTCGATCAGGCCGGCGTTGAGGTCGGCGTCGATCGCCATCTGCTTGCCGGGCATGGCGTCCAGCGTGAAGCGCGCGCCGACTTCAGCGATGCGCTCGGCGCCCTTGGTGACGACGATGAAGTTGATCACCACCAGCACGGCGAAGACGATCAGGCCGACAGCGAAGTTGCCGCCGATCAGGAAGTGGCCGAACGACTCGATCACCTTGCCGGCCGCGCCGGGACCGGTGTGGCCCTCCATCAGCACCACGCGGGTGGACGCCACGTTCAGCGACAGGCGCAGCAGCGTGGTCAGCAGGATCACCGTCGGGAAGGCGGCGAAGTCCAGCGGCCGGATCATGTAGGCCGCCACCATCAGCACCATCAGCGCCATCGCGATGTTGAAGGTGAACAGCAGGTCCAGCGCGAAGGCCGGCAGCGGCAGCACCATCATCGCCAGGATCATCACCACGGCAATGGGCGCCATCAGCGCGCGCAGCGCGCGGCCGTCCGGGCCGAGCATCGCCTGCAGCTTCTGCACGAGCGGGTTCATTCGTAGAGCTCCATGTCAGGAACGGCCTTCTGGTGCGGATCGAGTTCGGGCGGCACCGGCAACTCGGGCAGATCGCCGGGGGCGGGGCCGCGGCCGGCCATCGCGGCGCGCAGCTGGTAGACGTAGGCCAGCACCTGGGCCACCGCGGCGAACAGCGCCTGCGGGATCTCCTGGTCCAGCTTGGTGTGGGCGTACAGGGCGCGGGCCAGCATCGGTGCCTGCAGCACCGGCACCTGCGACTCCTTGGCCACGTCGCGGATCTTCATGGCCAGCAGGTCGACGCCCTTGGCGACCACGCGCGGCGCGCCCATCCTGCCGTCCTCGTACTTGAGCGCGACGGCGTAGTGCGTCGGGTTCATCACCACCAGGTCGGCCTTGGGAATCGCGGCCAGCATGCGGCGGCGCGAGACCTCGCGCATCTTCGCCTTCTGCTTGCCCTTGACCTCCTGGTTGCCCTCGGCCTCCTTGTGCTCCTGCTTGGCCTCCTGGTGGCTCATCTTCAGACGGTCAGCGAGCAGCTTGCGCTGCAGCGGCACGTCGACGAC
>NZ_JBFXIO010000507.1:0-3024 GCF_050175855.1 Piscinibacter sp. | reverse complement strand
CTTCTGCATCGCCTGCACGACAGCCGCGGGTGTTCCCTTGGGTGCCCACAGCCCGTACCAGGTCGCCACCTGGTAAGTGGGCACGCCGCTCTCCTTGGCCGTTGCAACGGTGGGGACGCCGGGGTTGCGACTCTCGCTGGCGACGGCGATGGCCTTGATGCGGCCGCCCTTGATGTGCGAGGCCGAGGAGCCCAGGCCGTCGAACATCATGTCGACCTGGCCGGCGATCAGGTCCTGCAGCGCCGGGCCGGCGCCCCGGTACGGGATGTGAGTGATGAAGGTCTTGGTCTGCAGCTTGAACAGCTCGCCCGCCAGGTGGTGCGAGGTGCCGTTGCCCGCCGAGCCGTAGTTCAGCTTGCCCGGGTTGGCGCGGACGTAGGCGAGCAGCCCGGCCAGGTCGTTGGCCGCCACCTTCTGCGGGTTCACCACGATGACCTGCGGCACGCTGGAGATGATGCCCACGGGCACGAAGTCGGTCTCGAGGTTGTAGTCGAGCTTGGGGTACATCGACGGTGCGATCGTGTGGTGTACCGCGCCCATGAAGAACGTGTACCCGTCCGGCGCCGCCTTGGCCGCGACGCTCGCGCCGACGGTGCCGCCAGCGCCCCCCTTGTTGTCGATGATGAACTGCTTGCCCATCGTCTTCGACATGTGGGCGAACAGCGGCCGCGCGAAGGCGTCGGTGCCGCCGCCGGCCGGGAAGGGCACGACGATGGTCACCGGCTTGGTCGGCCAGGCCTGCGCGGCCGCGAAGGGCGAGACGCCGGCGGCGGCGAGGGCGGCCGAGGCGAGCAGAGCGCGGCGCAGGGTCGAAGGACGGGAGCGATGCATGGGTTGTCTCCAGGTTGTGTGGGTTGTCAGAGCAACGACGTCAGGAGGCGTGACTGTGCCACTTCTCCTTGCACGAACTTCTCGTGGTGCGTTTCGACCTTGTCCAGGTCGTACAGGTAGTTGACCATCATGCCGAACGACTGGCGCAGTCCCTTGGGCGACAGATCGCCCAGCGGGTTCAGGCGCTCCAGCCGCGCACCGTTGTCGAGATGGAAGCGTGCCACCGGGTCGCCGCCGGCCGAGGGCGCGTGGCAGCCGAGGTAGTAGGCGGCCAGCCGCAGCAACGCCTGCGCGGCCGGCTCGGGCAGAGCCTTCAGCGCGGAGGCGTGCAGCAGCTTGTCGAAGTCGCCCGCGCAGGCGTCGCGCAGGGTGGCGTGCGCCTCGGCCAGGCGCTGCGCCCGCGCCTTCGGCAGGCCTTCGCACGGCGCGCCGGCGCGCACCCAGCGGGCGAAGCCGGGAATGGGCGAGAGCGTGCAGAAGGTCTTGAGCTGGGGCAGCTCGCGCTGGAGTTCGTCGGCCACGCGCTTGATCAGGAAGTTGCCCAGCGACACGCCCTTGAGCCCCGGCTGGCAGTTGCTGATCGAGTAGAACGCGGCCACCTTGAACTGGCCGGCCGGCAGCGGCGCGGAGGTCTTGTCGATCAGCGGCGCGACGGCCGCCGGCATCGCCGGCAGCAGCGCCACCTCGACGAAGATCAGCGGCTCGTCGGGCAGCTGCGGATGGAAGAAGGCGAAGCAGCGCCGGTCGGGCTGCAGGCGGCGGCGCAGGTCGTCCCAGCCGTCGATCTGGTGCACGGCCTCGTGGCGGATGATCTGCTCGAGCAGCTGGGCCGGCGAGTTCCAGTCGACGCGCCTGAGCTGCAGGAAGCCGGGGTTGAACCAGCTCGACAGCAGGTGCAGGAAATCGGCCTCCACCGCCTGCAGTTCGGGCTGCTTCGGCATGCGGGCCAGCAGGGCGCGGCGCATCGCCACGATGCTGCCCGTGCCGCCGGGCGTGCGGTTGATGCGCCTCAGCAGTTCCTGCCGCGGCGGCTCGGCGGTCTGCGTCAGCCGCTGCAGGTTGGCGGCGCTGGGCGCCTCGGCATAGGCCTGGGCGCTTTGCAGCACCGCCTTCGGGTCGGGGCTGAAGTCGCGCGACAGGCGCTCGAAGAAGCTCGCCTGCGCGTCGTCGGGCAGCTCGCGGAAGCGCGCGATCAGGTCGCTCGCGATGGCCACGCTGTTGGCCTCGCCGCGCTCGGACAGCAACCGCTTGCAGTCGATCAGCAGGCCTCTGAGGTGGCGCGCGCCGTTGACCTTGCGCGCTGCGCTCTTGAGTTCATCCAGCATGGGGGGCTCCCTGGGCTCGCTCGTGCTGGCGCAGCGCCTTCAGCGCGGCCAGCTGCGCCATCAGGTGGTCGTGCATCACGCGTTCGGCGCGCGCGGCGTCGCGCTGCACGATGGCGTCGAGCAGTACGCGGTGCTCGTTGATCGAGGCCTCGATGCGCCCCGGCCAGTGCAGTTGCCGCCCGCGCAGCAGGCGCACGAATCGGCGCAGGTCGCCGGTGGCGCGGTCGAGCCAGCGATTGCCGGCCAGCGCCTGCACCGCGCTGTGGAACTCGTGGTTGGCGCGGTAGTAGGCCTCGATGTCGTGCGCGGCGGCGTGCTTCTCGAGCTGCTCGTGCAGCCGCTGCAGGCGGCGGATGTCGGCGTCACGTGCCTTGCGCACCGCCTCGAAGGCGCAGCGGCCCTCCAGCAGCGCCATCACCGGCAGCAGCTCGTCGGCCTCGTCTTCCGGGATTTCCGCGACGCGGCTGCCCTGGCGCGGCACCGGCACCACCAGCCCTTCGGCGGCCAGCACCTTGAGCGCCTCGCGCAGCGGCGTGCGGCTGATCTGCCAGTCGCGCGCCAGCGCCAGCTCGTCGACCCACTGCCCCGGCAGCAGCTGGCGCTCGAAGATCATGTTGCGCAGCCGGGTTGCCACTTCCTCGTGCAGCGAAGGGCGGCGCAGGGGGATGGGTTCGGCCATGGCGAGAGCCTAGAATGAATTATTAGTAATTACAAGCGGCAAAGCCCGGGCCCGATCGGCCGGCCGCCTGCGCGGCCTCAGTCGCAGACGCCGCCGGCGAGCATCTCCTTGGCGGCGGGCGCCATCACCACTTCCATGGCGTCGAACTGCTCATCGACCGTTCGTGCCCGCTGGCCGCTCTCGGTGGGC
>NZ_JBFXIO010000506.1:0-3025 GCF_050175855.1 Piscinibacter sp. | reverse complement strand
CGAGGTCCAGAAGCGCAATATCGTCGGCGTGATCGAGGCGCACCCCGACATCGCGAAGAAGGGCGTGCTGCTGCGCAAGTTCGGCCAGGAGGTGATCCGCGTCACCGCCGGCAAGCGCGTGCACGGCACCGGTTCGATCCCCGGCGGGATGAACCGCCACGTGAGCACCGAAGACCGCGCCATGCTGCTGGCCGACATCGCGCAGGTCATCGCATGGAGCGAAGACGCGGTGGCGATCGCCAGGCAGCTGCACGCCGCCAACCGCGAGCTGTACGACGGCTTCGGCGCGTTCCGCTCGAAGATGTTCTCGCTGGTGCGTCCCGACGGTGCGCTGGAGCTCTACGACGGCGTGCTGCGTGCCCGCGACGAGGACGGCGCGATCCTGATCGACGGCGCGGGCGACCAGGGCTACCGCGGCCTGATCGACGAGGACGTGAAGCCCTGGACCTACATGAAGTTTCCCTACCTGCGCGCGCTCGGCCGCGAGGCGGGCTGGTACCGCGTCGGCCCGCTGGCGCGGGTGCAGAACTGCGACTTCATCGACACGCCGCGTGCGGAAGCGGCGCGGCGAGAGTTCATGGCCTTCTGCGGCGGTGCCATGCAGCACGCCACGCTGGCATACCACTGGGCGCGCATGATCGAGGTGCTGCACTGCGCCGAGGTGATCGAGCGGCTGCTCGACGATCCGGCCATCCTGTCCGGCGAACTGGTGGGCAGCAGCATCCGCGCCGGCGTCGATCCTCGACATGGCGTCGGCATCATCGAGGCGCCGCGCGGCACGCTGATCCACGACTACGACGTCGGCGACGACGACCTCGTCACGCGCTGCAACCTGATCGTCTCGACCACGCACAACAACCAGGCGATGAACGAGGCCGTGCGCAGCGTGGCGCGCCAGTACCTCGACGGCCGCGAGATCACCGAAGGCCTGCTCAACCGCATCGAGGTGGCGATCCGTGCCTACGACCCCTGCCTGTCGTGCGCGACGCATGCGCTCGGGCGCATGCCGCTGGACGTGACGCTGCTCGATGCCGGCGGCACGGTGCTCGACCAGGTGCTGAAGTCGGCCGACGGCTCGCTGGAGCGCGGATGACCGCGCCGCTGCTGGTGTTCGGCTGGGGCAATGCCAGCCGCGGCGACGATGCGCTCGGGCCTGCCTTTGTCGAGCGCTTGCGGTCCCTCGCGCTGCCCGGCGTCGAGTGTCTCGACGACTACCAGTTGCAGCCCGAGCATGCGCTCGACCTGATCGGTCGCGAGCGCGTGCTGTTCGTCGATGCGGGCCTGGCGTGTGCCGCCCCCTTCGAGGCCTCGCCGCTGCAGCCTGGCCGCGATGCGAGCTTCAGCAGCCACGCGATGTCGCCCGCCGCGCTGCTGCAGGCTTACGTCGACGTGCACGGCAGTGCGCCGCCCCCGGCCACGCTGCTGGCGATCCGCGGCGAACGCTTCGAGCTGGGCGAGCCGATGAGCGCGTCGGCAACCGCGAACCTCGATGCTGCGCTCAGCTGGGCGCAGGGCTTCCTGCGCTGACGATCCAGCCTTCCAGCGGATCAATGTGCGCCGGCAGTCCGAAGCCCGGCTCGCGTGCCGCCCAGGCGGCCTGCACCAGGCACAGCACGGCATCGAGTTCGTCGCCCGACGCGTCGGCCGCCAGCGCGTCGCGCTGAGCATGCGTCAACCGCAGGCGCAGGCCCAGCCGCGTACGGCCCTGCTCCAGCGCCTCGATCAGGTCCTTTCGTGCGATCAGGCGCTCCGGCGTCTGCTTGGCCACCTCGTCGCTCTTGTAGGAGCGGTTGCCGATCAGCTCGCGCGCCAGCAGGCCCGGGTAGGCCTCCAGCGCCACGCGCGCAGCGTCGCCCCCGTGAAGCCCCGGCAGGTGCACGCCGGCGTCGAGCAGCAGCGGCACGCCGGCATGCAGCATGTACGCCACCGGCGGGTTGACCCACTTCATCGAGGGCGACGAGCCGGCCGGGATGTCGCAGGCGCGGTGCGCGAACTTGCCGCCCACCGGCCGCGCATTGCAGAAGGCGGCGAAGGTGGCGCGGATCTCTTCGCGCGTCAGTGCCGCGTAGTGGCGCATCAGCGGCAGCCATGCGGGCGGCCAGCCGAGCGTCTCGACCAGCTCGCGCGGCAGGCCGAAAGGGAAGTCGAAGGCGCCCAGCCAGGGGCCGGGCGTACGCAGCCACGCGGTGAAACCGTCGAACGTGGCGTGGCGGTCGAGCCGCACGAGCTTCACGCTCGCGCCGTCGCTGGAACCGAGGGCCACCGTGATGGGCTTGCGCTTCGTGGGCCGGCTGGTGAAGTCGATGCCGGCGAGGGTGGGAAACGACATGGGCAACGACGCTATCACGCAGCCAGCGAGGCCACGCCGGCGGCGATGAAGCCCGCACCGGCGATGCGCCATCCACGGTCGCGCTCGCCGAGCAGCCGGCCGCCGATGAGCGCGGCGAACAGCATCGAGAGCTCGCGTGCCGGCGCCACGTGCGACACCGGTGCCAGCGTCATCGCATACAGAACCAGCACGTAGGCCACCGGGCCGAACACCGCCACCACCAGCGCGGCCTTCCACTGGCTGCGCCAGGCGTCACGCAGCGCGGCCGGATCGCGCAGCGCGCCGGGCAGCAGCAGGGGCACGCGCAGCACGTTGCCCAGCCAGTCCACCAGGATCGGGGAGATGGCCAGCACCGTCACCGCATAACCGTCGATGAGCGTGTAGCCGGCGATCAGCGCGCCGGTGAGCGCGCCGTAGGCGATGCCGGTGCGCACGCGCTCGCGGTGCGCCGTGTCGTGCGCCTGCGCCCACAGCCCCGGGCCTCCGGCGATGAGGAATACGCCGCCCACCACCAGCGCGACGCCGGCCAGGCCGAGCGCCGACAACTGCTCGCCGAGCAGCAGCACCGCGCCGCCGGCACTGAGCAGCGGCGCACTGCCGCGCGCGACCGGGTACACCACGGTGAGGTCGGCGAGCCGGTAGCCGCGCAGCAGCGCGGTGAAGTACAGCACGTGCACGATCGCGCTGGCCATCACC
>NZ_JBFXIO010000505.1:0-3044 GCF_050175855.1 Piscinibacter sp. | reverse complement strand
TACCGGCACCCACGTGGGCTGTGAGCATGGCGTGTGCGGTGCCTGCACAGTGCAGATCGACGGCGTCGCGCAGCGCGCCTGTCTGACACTGGCCGTGCAGGTCGAAGGCCGTGAGGTCCGCACCGTGGAGAGCCTGGCCACGGACGATGCGGTGCTGGGTGACCTGCAGGCCGCCTTCAAACGTCACCATGCCCTGCAGTGCGGCTTTTGCACGCCGGGCATCTTGATGTCGTGCGCCGACTGGCTGGCACGCATTGCCGGCCGCGGCGTACCGGACGAAGCACAGGTGCGCGAGATGCTGTCCGGGCACCTGTGCCGCTGTACCGGCTACACCCCCATCGTCGCGGCGGTTCTGGACGTGGCGCGCGCAAGAGCGGAGACGACGCGCGCGCGCGTCGGGGCGGAGTCCTCGCATGCTTGATCTCGGACGCACCTTCCTGCAAAGCGTCGAGCGCAGCCCGCGCGAGGTGGCGATCGTCGACGGCGCGCTGCGCCTCAGCTACTACCAGTGGGCCCGCTGCGTCGGCGCAGCGCAGAGCGGGCTGGCCGAAGCCGGTCTCGTGCGCGGCGACCATCTGCTGGTGGTGCTGCAGAACCGCTGGGAGATGGCCACGCTGCACTGGGCCTGCCAGTTCGCGGGCATCGTGATGACGCCACTGAACTGGCGCGCCAAGCCCGAGGAGATCGACTACTGCCTGGCCGATGCCGACGCGAAAGCGATCGTCTGGGAGCCGGTTGCTGATGCCGCAGTGGCTGCTTCCTCGGCGGCGTCTCAGGCACTGCGCATCGGGGTGGGCGACGTTCATGGTGCAACGCTGCACTTCGAGGACTGGATGGTGGCCGATGCGGAGCCGATACCGCGAGCCGAGGCCGACGACTGGTCGCTGATGCTCTACACCAGCGGAACCACCGGCAAACCGAAGGGCGTTCCGCGGCGCCACCGGGCCGAGCGCATCGCCGCGCTGGCCCACGTGGCGCAGAACCGCTACGGGGTGGGTGAGTGCACGCTGGGCGTGATGCCGCTCTACCACACGATGGGCGTGCGCTCGCTGCTGTCGCTGGCGCTGATCGACGGGCGCTTCGTCTGCATCCCGCGCTTCGACGCCCGGCGCGCGCTCGAGGCGATCCGCGACGAGCAGGTGACGCACCTCTATCTCGTGCCGACGCTGTATCACGACCTGCTGTCGCACCCTTCGTTCGCGAGCATCGACACCCGCAGCGTGCGCAAGCTCGGCTTCGCCGGCGCACCGATGCACGACGCGCTGCTTCAGCGGCTGCAGGCCGCTTTCGAGCCGGAGTTGTTCGTCAATCACTACGGCAGTTCCGAGATCTACACCTTCTCGATCAATCAGCGCGCGGCCGAAAAGCCGGGTTCGGCAGGCCGTGCCGGGCTCAACACGCGGCTGCGCGTCGTCAGACTCGACCAGCGGGACCCGGCGTGCGCCACTGCGCCGATGGTAGAGGGCCAGATCATCGCGGAGCTGCGCAGCGACGAGGCCTTCGAGGGCTATCACAAGCGCCCCGACGCCGATGCGAAGAGCCTGCACCGCGGCTGGTACTTCACCGGTGACACCGGCTACGTCGACGGTGACGGCGACCTGTTCGTCACCGGCCGTGTCGACGACATGATCATCAGCGGCGGCGAGAACATCTCGCCGGTCGACATCGAGTCGGTGCTGTCGCTGCATCCGGCCGTCGACGAAGTGGCCGTGGCAGGTCTGCAAGACGAACGCTGGGGTCAGAAGGTCGTCGCCTTCGTGAAGGCACGCGTCCCGGTGGACGCGCAGTCGCTCGATGCGCACTGCCGCGAGAGCGACCTCGTCAACTTCAAGCGCCCGCGCGACTACGTCTTCGTGCGCGAGATCCCCAAGAGCCCGGTGGGCAAGGTGCTGCGGCGCAAGTTGCAGTCGGGCGAGTACGAGCCCGTGAACACCACGCTGCCCGCCATCCCCCCCGCCTGAAGAGAACTCGCCGTCATGACCGCTGCCCACACCAGCCTGCGAGGCTGGCTACGCCACCTCGCCGCCAGCAACCGTCTCGCCGCCATCCGGCCTGGCGTGGCACTCGAGCACGAGCTTGCCGCCATCGCCAAACGCCTCGACGGCCGGCAGGCAGCGCTCTTCCCACGGCCGTCAGGGCACCCGATCCCGGTGGTCTCCGGCTTCATGTCGCAACGCTCCTGGATCGCCGAAGCGATGGGCGTGCCGGAGGCGCGCCTGCTGCAGCAATTCCGTGCCGCGGCCGAGAAGCCGCTGGCCTGGCACGAGGTCGACGACGCCGTAGCGCCGGTTCGGCAGATCGTGCACCGCTTCGAGGACGGCAATGGCGACATCCGCGCACTGCTGCCCGTCCCGACGCACAGCGAACACGATCATGGTGCCTACATCACCGCGGGCCTGGTGATCGCGCGAAATCCGAAGTCAGGCGTCCAGAACGTCTCGATCAATCGAATCCAGATCCACGGCCCGGACCGGCTCGGCATCCTGATCCTGCCGCGGCACCTGCATGCCTTCTTTGCCGCCGCGGAGGCGAAGGGGGAAGCACTGGAGGTGGCGATCGCGATTGGCGTGGATCCGCTGACGGCGCTCGCCTCGCAGGCCATCGCCCCGATCGACTGCGACGAGCTGGAAATCGCTGGCGCCCTCCATGGCAAGCCGCTGCCGGTGGTGAAGTGCCTGACCAACGAGGTGCGCGTGCCGGCCGAGGCGGAGATCGTCATCGAAGGCCGCCTGCTGCCCCGCGTGCGCGAGCTCGAGGGACCGTTCGGCGAATTCCCGAAGTACTACAGCGCGCGCGAGGAACGCGAGGTCATCGCGATCGATGCCGTGACCCATCGCAGCGAGCCCGTGTTTCACACCATCGTGCCGGCCGAGATGGAGCATCTCCTGCTGGGTGCGATCCCGCGCGAGGCCACCTTGCTGGCCCATCTTCAGCGCAGCTTCCCGAACGTGACCGACGTGCACCTGACGGTCGGCGGCGTTGCACGCTACCACCTCGTCGTCCAGCTGAGGAAGACGCGCGAGGGTCAGGCCAAGAACGTCATG
>NZ_JBFXIO010000504.1:0-3088 GCF_050175855.1 Piscinibacter sp. | reverse complement strand
CAATACCGCCGTCACCCAGCTCGACCAGATGACCCAGCAGAACGCCGCGCTGGTCGAGCAGTCCGCCGCCGCTGCCGAATCGCTCCGGGAACAGGCTCAGCGCCTGAACCAGGTGGTCGGCACCTTCAGGCTTCAGTGAGCCCTCCATCCTTCCGATAAGAGCACTCATGAACCTCAACAATCTCAAGATCGGCCGGCGCCTGGCGCTCGGCTTCGGTGCGCTGCTGGCGCTCATGACGCTGCTGTTCGGCGTGTCGATGATGCAGCTGGTGGCCACGGCCAACCAGCTGACGAAGGCGACCGAATACGACCGCCGTGCCGGCGTCGTGCGCGAATGGCGCGGCCTGACCGAGCTCAACGTCACACGCGCCGTCGCGATCGCGAAGTCGTCGGGGCTGTCCCAGCTCGAGGAGTACTACGCGCCGCTGATGAAGGACACCTCGGCACGCATCTCCGAGTTGCAGAAGGACCTGGAGGCTTCCGTCATCTCCGAGAAGGGCAAGGCCCTGCTCGCCGACGTGGCCGAGAAGCGCAAGACCTATCTCGAGATCCGCAAGACGCTGATCGCGCACCTGAAGAACGGCGACCCGCTGGCAGCCGAAGCCATGCTCGACGCCAAGATGTTGCCGGCAGCCCAGGCCTACCTGGCGTCGCAGCATCAGATCCTCGAGTTCCAGAACGGGCTCGCGGCCGAGAACAACCAGGAAGTCGCCGAGGCGCTGGCGCAGGCCAAGCTGCTGCTCGGTGGCCTGCTCGCCGCCGGCCTGGCCATCGGCGTGCTGATGGCGTGGTCGATCGCCCGCTCCGTGACGTCTCCGGTTCGCGAGGCGGTGCAGGCCGCCGAGGTGATCGCCTCGGGTGATCTCACGCACCGCGTCGATTCGCAGCGCGGCGACGAGTTCGGCGACCTGCTGCGCACCATCGGCCGCATGCAGGAGTCGCTGCGCAACCTGGTCGGCCAGGTGCGCGCCAGCACCGACAGCATCGGCACGGCCAGCGTCGAAATCGCCACTGGCAACCAGGACCTGAGCTCGCGCACCGAGCAGACCGCGAGCAACCTGCAGCAGACTGCTTCGTCGATGGAGCAGCTCACCGGCACGGTCAAGCAGAGCGCCGACTCGGCCGCTCAGGCCAACCAGCTCGCGGCCTCCGCCGCCGAGGTGGCCCAGCGCGGTGGCTCGGTCGTCTCCCAGGTGGTCTCCACCATGGACGAGATCAACGCCAGCTCCAAGAAGATCTCCGACATCATCGGTGTCATCGACGGCATCGCCTTCCAGACCAACATCCTGGCCCTGAACGCCGCCGTCGAGGCCGCCCGCGCCGGCGAGCAGGGCCGCGGCTTCGCCGTCGTCGCCTCCGAAGTTCGCAGTCTCGCCCAGCGCTCGGCCGAAGCCGCCCGCGAGATCAAGGGCCTGATCGGCGCCTCCGTCGACAAGGTCGAGGCCGGCTCGCGCCTGGTCAGTGACGCCGGCTCGACGATGAACGAGATCGTCGCCTCCGTGCAGCGGGTCTCCGACATCATCGGCGAGATCACCGCCGCCGCTGCCGAGCAGAGCGACGGCATCGGCCAGGTCAATACCGCCGTCACCCAGCTCGACCAGATGACCCAGCAGAACGCCGCGCTGGTCGAGGAATCCGCCGCCGCTGCCGAGTCGCTCAAGGAGCAGGCGCAGCGCCTGGCCCAGGTGGTGGCCACCTTCCGCCTCGCCGAGGGCGCGGCCCCGAGCACGGCGCCGCTCGCGACGGCGCCCGTGCGCAAGGCGCCGGTGCCGCCCGCCCAGCCCAAGTCCGCGGCCGAACCCAAACCCGTGGCAGCGCCCAAGCCGTCGCCGGTGACGGCGCGCACCGAGCCCAAGCCGATGCCGCGCATCGAGCCCAAGCCGGCGTCCGCGCCCGCCCCGGCAGCGCAACGTGTTGTCTCCGCCCCCGCCGACGGCGAGTGGGAAACTTTCTGAAGCGCAGTACGAACCCAGGGCAGACGTCATGAACCCGCAGGCCGCACTCCGCCGTTTCACCATCCGCTTGCGCATGATCGGCGCGATCTGGATGGTGATCGCCCTGTTCCTCCTGGTCGGCGCCGCGGCGCTGGTCGGTGGCACGCACCTCAAGCACCTGAACCAGGACTTCATGGAGCACTCGGTGCACGAGATCACCGTCGTGGGCGAACTGCGTAACGGCCTCGGCGAGCTCCGTCACCACGAGAAGAACATGGTGATCGACTACGAGGACGGCGTGGCCGTGCTCAAGCACCGCGAGGCCTGGATGGCAACCGCCGACAAGCTGCGCAAGTCCTTCGACGCGATGCTCGAGGGCGAAGAAGACGAGGACAACAAGATCGCCCGCGAGGCGCTGAAGAGCCTCGACGCCTACGTGACGGAGTCCAAGCCGGTGCTCGATGCCGTGCAGAACGGCGCCTACGACACCGCCAAGGTGGCCGACCGTCGGCTCGACAAGGCCAAGGGCCACGTGCACGAACTCCACCAGCGCATCGACGCAATCGCCGCCATCGTCGCGAGCGAAGTGAAGGACCGCCAGGCCGAGTTCGCCGCGTCGATGCAGAACACGCTGTATGCCTTCGTGGCGCTGCTGGCGCTCTCGCTGGTGGTGGTGGTGCCGCTGACGCTGCTGAACTCCAGCTCGATCGTCCAGCCGGTGCGCCACGCGCAGCAGATCGCCCAGGCCATCGCCGAGGGTGATCTGACGCGGCGCATCACCATCGAAGGCCGCGACGAGGCCAGCGACCTGTTGCACGCGCTGTCCCGCATGCAGGACTTCCTGCGCAGCCTGGTCGGCCAGGTGCGGGCCAGCGGCGAGAACATCGGCAACGCCAGCGCCGAGATCGCCAGCGGCAACCAGGATCTCAGCGCGCGCACCGAGAACGCCGCCAGCAGCCTGCAGCAGACCGCCAGCTCGATGACGCAGCTCACCGGCACGGTCAAGCAGAGCGCCGACTCGGCGCGCCAGGCCAACCAGCTCGCGGCCTCCGCCGCCGAGGTGGCCCAGCGCGGTGGCAGCGTCGTCTCCCAGGTGGTCTCCACCATGGACGAGATCAACGCCAGCTCCAAGAAGATCTCCGACATCATCGGTG
>NZ_JBFXIO010000503.1:0-3095 GCF_050175855.1 Piscinibacter sp. | reverse complement strand
CAAGCTTCAGCATGGCTGGCCTCCCTGGCGGCGGTCTTGTTCCACAGGCCCGACATCCACTCGCCAATCATCTCGATCGTCGCCTTCGAGGTGGCGATGCTCGGCGAGACGCGGCCTTGGGCGATCACCACCAGCCGGTCGCAGATCTCGAACAGCTCGTCGAGCTCCTCGCTGACCACCAGCAGCGCGCAGCCCTTGTCGCGCAGCGCCAGCAGCTCGCCGCGGATCTGCGCCGCGGCGCCGACGTCCACCCCCCAGGTGGGCTGCGAGACGATCAGCAGCTTCGGGTCGGCGTCGATCTCGCGGCCGACGATGAACTTCTGCAGGTTGCCGCCCGACAGGCTCTTGGCCGCCGCCTGCGGCCCGCCGGCCTTGACGTTGAAGCGCTTGATGAGGCTCTCGGCCAGCGCCGTCACCTCGCCGGTGCGGATCCAGCCGGATCGGTTCACCGTGCCGGTGCGCGTGAGCAGCGTGTTCTGCGCCAGCGACAGCGTGGGCACCGCGCCGCGGCCAAGCCGCTCCTCGGGCACGAAGTGCAGGCCCTCCTTGCGGCGCTTGCGCGGCGAGTCGTGGGCGATATCCTGGCCGAACAGCTTGATGGAGCCGGCCGGTGCGCGCAGGTCTTCCCCGGAGAGCGCGGCCATCAGTTCCTGCTGGCCGTTGCCGGAGACGCCGGCGATGCCGACGATCTCGCCGGCGCGCACCTCGAAGCCGATGTCCGACAGCGCCGTGGAGAAGGGATCGGCCTTGGGCACCGTGAGGCCCTTGACCTCCAGCACCGTGCCGCCGAGCTTCGCCTGGATGTGCTGCAGCTGAGGCGGCTCGGCACCGATCATCAGGCGCGACAGGCTGGCATTGGTCTCCTGCGTCGGGTCGACCTCGCCGGTGACCTTGCCGCCGCGCAGCACCGTGCAGTGGTGGCACAGCGCCCGGATCTCGTCGAGCTTGTGGCTGATGTAGAGGATGGAGCAGCCTTCGTTGGCGAGCTGGCGCAGCGTGACGAAGAGCTTGTCCACCGCCTGCGGTGTGAGCACCGAAGTGGGCTCGTCGAGGATCAGCAGCTTCGGCTTCGTCAGCAGCGCGCGCACGATCTCCACGCGCTGGCGCTCACCGACCGACAACGTGTGCACCGGGCGCAGCGGGTCGACGTCGAGGCCGTAGCTCGCCGCCACTTCGTTGATGCGCTCGATCACCTGCGCGAGCGAGAGGCTCTTGTCCAGCCCGAGCCAGACGTTCTCGGCGGCGGTGAGCGTGTCGAACAGGCTGAAGTGCTGGTAGACCATGCTGATGCCGAGCTGACGCGCCTGCGCGGGTGAAGCGATCTGCACGGCCTGGCCGTTCCAGCGGATCTCGCCCTCGTCGGGACGGACCGCGCCGTAGATCATCTTCATCATGGTCGACTTGCCCGCGCCGTTCTCGCCCAGCACGGCGTGGATCTCGCCGGGCTTGACGCGCAGGTTGACGCGGTCGTTGGCCTTCACGGCCGGGTACTGCTTGCTGATGGCGATCAGCTCCAGTCGCAGCATGCTCGTCTCCTCGTTCAGCGTCGGTAGCGGGCGACGCCGTTCACGATGCTCGTCACCAGGCAGCGCTCGTCGCCGAGCGTCAGCCATGCGAACACCTTCTCATGCAAGCCGCGCGCCACCTCCATGCGGCGCTCGGCCACCGGGCCGCAGGCCCAGTCCCACACGCAGAGGTCGGCCACCTGGCCGGGCTCCAGCGTGCCGATCTCGTCGCCCAGCGACAAGGCCTGCGCCGCACCGCGCGTGGCGGCGTGCAGCGCCTTCCAGGCGGTCAGGCGCTGGTGCGACATCGCCTGCACCTTGTAGGCATCGGCCAGCGTGCGCAGCATCGACAGGCTGGTGCCGCCGCCAACGTCGCTGGCCAGCGAGACCGCGGCGCCGGCCGCCTCGGCCGCGCGCCAGTCGAACAGGCCGCTGCCGAGGAAGAGGTTCGACGATGGGCTGTGCGCGATCTGCGCGCCGGCCTCGCGCAGCACGTCGCGATCGGTGTCGTCGAGCCAGATGCCGTGGGCGAGCACGCTGCGCGCATGCAGCAGCCCGGCACGCGCATAGACGTCGAGGTAGCTGCGCGCCTCGGGAAACAGCTCGTGCACCCAGCGCACCTCGTCGCGGTTCTCGGCCACGTGGGTCTGCATGTACAGCGTCGGGTCTTCGGCGCACAACCGTCCGGCCATGGCCAGCTGGGCCGGCGTGCTGGTCGGCGCGAAGCGCACCGTCACGGCATAGGCGAGCCGATCGCGCCCGTGCCAGCGGGCGATCAGCTCGCGGCAGTCGGCTTCGGCCTGCACCACGTCGTCGCGCAGGCCGTCGGGCGCGTGGCGGTCCATCAGCACCTTGCCGGCGATCAGGCGCATGCCGCGCTCGGCCGCGGCGGCGAACAGCGCCTCGGCTGAGACCTTGTGCACCGTCGGGAACACCACCGCCGCGGTGGTGCCGTGGGCCAGCAGCGCGTCGAGGAACAGCGCCGCGCCCCGCGCCGCGACGGCAGGATCGGCATAGCGCCGCTCGGCCGGGAAGGTGTAGGTGTTCAGCCAGTCCAGCAGTTCGCTGCCGTAGCTCGCGATCACGTCGAGCTGCGGGCTGTGCACGTGGGTGTCGATGAAGCCGGGCAGGATCAGCCGGCCGGCATGGTCTTCGCGCGGCCAGTCGGCGCCCGGCTCCTCGGCCTGCACGCCGACGATGCGGCCGTCCTCGATCAGCAGCCAGCGCCGCGGGCGGAAGCGCACGGCCGGCGACTCGGTGTCGCCCCAGGCCGGCTCGGCGGTGAAGTCGAGCAGGTCGCCGCGGATCGCGAACCGTTCGGTCATGACCTTCTGCCGGGCAGGCCGTGCGCCGCCACGTTGCGCGCCACTTCGCGCACCTGCTCGCGCAGCCAGCGGTTGGCCGCCGAGGCGTGGGTCAGCTCGTGCCAGAGCTGGTAGTAGGTCAGCGGCGGAAAGGCCACCGGGCAGCGCACGATGCGCACCGGCAGGCTGTCGACGTAGCGCGAGCAGAACAGCCGCCCGGTGGTGAGCACGAGCAGGCTCTGCGCCACCATCAGCGGGATCAGGCTGAAGTGCGCGCTCTTGAGAT
>NZ_JBFXIO010000502.1:0-3099 GCF_050175855.1 Piscinibacter sp. | reverse complement strand
CAGCGGCCGCCCGCAACCGGCCAGGGCGCGCAGCACCGCGCCAGCCGCCGGCACGCGCTCGATGCCGACCTTGACGATGTCGACGCCGCACGCGCCGACGCGGGCCACACGCGCGAGGATCTCGTCGAGCTCGTGCATCGGCACGTCGCCGATCGTCGCGCTCACGGGTAGCGTGCTGCCACGTTCGCGCAGCGCCGCGACGATGTCGAGAATCGTCGCCTCCGGCAGGCCGCCGAGCGCGCCCTGCGCCGGCTCCTTCAGGTCGATGAAGTCGGCACCGCCCTCGGCAGCGAGCAAGGCCTCGTCCACGCTGCGCACGCTCACCAGCAGCCGGATCATCGGGAGCCCGCCTTCTCGCGGTGCGCCGCCACGGCCTGCTGCAGCCAGCCCCAGGCCTCGTGCTCGCCGGCGCCGGCGGTCTTGTCGATGGCGATCTGCAGGTAGGCCATCTCGGCATCGATCTTCTCCGGCGCCAGCATGTGCAACCGGCTGACCAGCACCGCGCCCTCCACCACCGCCGCCTGCGCGCGGTTCAGGCCCATGAAGGGCGCATGGCTCGCCTCGTGCACACGCGCCAGGCGCAGCACCGGGCGCTGCGGGTCGTCGCCGTGCTCCTCGAGTTGCAGCTCGACGTGGTGCAGTGCGCAGGCCAGGCGCTGGCCGGCGATGCGCTCGGCCTGCAGCAGCGGCCACTGGCGGCGCCCGGTGACGCAGCCGGCGAACACGCGCGTGTCGGTGATCAGGTTGAGCACCGCATGACGCGTGGCCACGATGTTGGCCAGCGTGGTGGAGGGCTTGAAGGGCATCAGCACTACGCGGCCGGCCTGGTAGCGCACGCCCATCGGCGCGATGTGCGCCACGCCCTCGGGCGACTGCGTGGTCACCACGGTCTCGAAAATCTGGTCGTTCATCGTCGGCAGTCGCTTCAGGTGTCGCGCTTGTTCGGCGCAGAGCGTGTCGTTCCCGGCGCACACCAGGCATCGAGGTTCTCGGCCTCGCGCTCGACGGCGGCGCCCCAGTCCAGCGGCTGGTCCTGCACGTAGCGCTTGCCGAGCCGCCACGCGATCTCCGCGTGTGCAAGTTCCACGCCCATGTAGAAGGCATGCGAGGCGTCGTTCTCCAGGCCGAGCTGCGGCCACAGGTCGAAGGCGCGCGTGCCGGTGCGAATGCCGTCGCGGTTGTAGACATGCAGCCCGTCCTCGGCCACCTGCACGCGGAAGTTGGGGTCGCGCACCTGCGCCGCCGTTGCGGCGATCTCGGCCGGCGAGTCGGGGAACGGGTGCTTGTCGTGCATCGTCATCAGCGCGCCGCTCATGCCCTTGGGCAGCGAGCGATGCCGCGCGGCCGCATGCATGATGCGGCGCGCCCAGTCGGCCTCGCGCATGGCGCGGCGCGCATGGGCGCTGACCTGCGTGGTCAGCACTGCGGCGACGTTGAGCTCGGCAGCGATGCCGAACAGCAGCGCGTTGATGCCGCTGGTGTCGGCTTCGGTGAGCTCGGTGAGGTTGCCCACGCCCATCATGATCGGCGCCTCGGGATAGCGCGCACGCAGCGCGTGGTAGCGCACGATCGAGGCGGTGAAGCCGAACGGGATCGGGTCGAGGATGGGGTCGGCGAGGAAGGCGCGGCCCTTCGCCGCCATCGCATCGATCGCGGCATGCAGCGAGGCCTCGTCGTGCGGCGTCTTCGGGATCAGCACCGGCGTGCTCGTCACTTCGTCGGCCACCCACAGCGTGTCGACCGTGAGGCTGAGCAGGTAATCGGCGCCGGCGCAGCCGCCGCGCAGCAGCTCCTGCGCATCCACGGAATCGACGCTGACCGCGAAACCCTCGGCCTTCAGCGCACGCACGCTGTCCTCGAGGTGCGCGAACGGCGTCTCGGGCAGGCAGCCGAGGTCGATGACGTCGGCACCGTCGCGCTTGAGGGCCTGTGCCCGCTGCACGATGGCCTCGACCGTCAGGCGCGGCGCATCGACGATCTCGGCGAAGATCGCCACCTCGTATTCGCTGAGGTCGACCGGCTTGGCGGCACGGTTGAAGAAGCGTGGCAGGTCCTTCAGTTCCTCCGGCCCGCGCTGCACCGGGATGCCGAGGTGCGCGGCGAGCGCATCGAGGTCGCCGCGGCAGCGGCCGGGCACGATGATGCGGTCGGCCTGCACCGGCGGCTCGACGCGGCGGCGGATCATGTCGGCCGTCATCAGCGCGGCGACCTGCAGGCCGATCTCGCGCACCTCGAAGGTGAAGGGTGCCTCTGCGATGCCGGCCAGCACCCTCTCCAACTGCGGCTGCGCCAGCCGGCCGGTCAGGAAGAGGATGTGTTCCATGCGAGCGCAAGCGAATCGAGCCGGCGCTGGATGGCGGTCTCCAGTTCGGCCGGCGAGGTGACGACCTCGCAGAAGTCGATCTCGCGCAGCCGGTCGACGTTGTCGAGCTCGAGCCGGCGCGGGCGCAGCGTCACCCAGTCGTGCGGCGACTTGGTCACCACCACCGGCTCGGTGTCGCACGCGAACACGATGCCCGGGATGCCCAGCTTGCCGGCCTGCGCGAACATGTTGGTCGGCAGCGTGTCGCTGATGCCGACCACGCACTTGGCCACCGTGTTGCTGGTGGCCGGCGCGATCACCACCGTGTGGTAGATGTCGTCATACAGCATGCCCACCGGTACCGCGCTGGCGGTCTTGTCGCGCACCAGGCGGAAGCCCGGCGCGAAGCGCGGCCGCAAGTCCTCGAGCTTCATGCCGTAGATGGACAGCACTTCCTCTGCGGCGTCGGAGAGGAACAGGTCGAGGTCCGGCAGGCGCTGCGCGAGCGCGATCGATTCGTCGAGGTAGTGGCCGGAGCCGGTGATGCACCAGGCGAAACGGGAGCGCGCCGCGATATCGGGCGCAGCGGCCGGAACCGGCTCCGCCGGGCCGGCCGATGCTCCCCCTCGGGGGGGCGACGCCGCAGGCGTCTTGGGGGCCCCATCACTCGGGGTGCGAGACCTCGATGTGGAGCTTGTGGAGCTTTCGGTAGAGGGTGTTTCGGCTGACATCGAGCGCCTTGGCGACGTTGCTCACGTTCCAGCGATGCTGTTCGAGCAATTGGAGCAGAACCTGGC
>NZ_JBFXIO010000501.1:0-3119 GCF_050175855.1 Piscinibacter sp. | reverse complement strand
ACGGTCAGCCAGCTCGCGGCGGTGTCGCGCCGGGTGCTCATCTCAGGCCCCCCCGCGAACGGCCTCGATCGCGCGCAGCAGGGCCTCGCCGGTGGCCGGGGCCGACAGCGGCGGAACGACGCGGTGCCCGCCCACCGCCGAGACCGCATCGCGCAGCGCGTAGAACACCGAGAAGGGCAGCAGCAGCGGCGGCTCGCCCACCGCCTTGCTGCGGTGGATGCTGTCCTCGGCGTTGGTGTTGTCGAAAAGGCGCACGCGGAAGTCCGCCGGGCAGTCGTTGGCGGTGGGGATCTTGTAGGTGCTCGGGGCGTGGGTCACCAGCTTGCCGGTCTGCGGATGCCAGACGAGTTCCTCCATCGTCAGCCAGCCCATGCCCTGGATGAAGGCGCCCACCACCTGGCCGTTGTCGATGGCCGGGTTGAGCGCGCGGCCGACATCGTGCAGCACGTCGGCGCGCAGCAGCCGCCACTCGCCGGTGAGCGTGTCCAGCAGCACCTCGCTGACCGCGGCGCCGTAGGCGAAGTAGTAGAACGGCCGGCCCTGCAGCGTCTCGCGGTTCCAGCTCAAGCCGGGCGTGGCGTAGAAGCCGTCGGACCAGAGCTGCACACGCTCGTGGTACGCCTTCGTCACCAGCTCGGCGAAGGGCAGGCTGCGCCCGGCCACGTTGACCATGCCGCCGGAGAAGCGCACTGCCGAGGCCTCGGCGCCGAACAGCGCGGCGGCGCACTCGGCCAGCCGCTCGCGGATCTGCCGTGCGGCATCCTGCGCCGCCTTGCCGTTGAGGTCGCTGCCGGTGGAGGCGGCGGTGGCCGAGGTGTTGGCGATCTTGTGCGTGTCGGTGGCCGTCACGCGCACGCTCTCGAAGGGAACGCCCAGCTCGTGCGCCACCACCTGCGCCACCTTGGTGTTCAAGCCCTGGCCCATCTCGGTGCCGCCGTGGTTCACCAGGATCGAGCCGTCGGTGTAGACGTGCACCAGCGCGCCGGCCTGGTTGAAGTGCTTGACGTTGAATGAGATGCCGAACTTCACCGGCGTCAGCGCCAGGCCGCGCTTGAGCACCGGGCTGGTGGCATTGAACGCGGCCACCGCCTCGCGGCGGGCGCGGTAGTCGCTCGTCGCCTCCAGCTCGGCCACCAGCTCTCGAATGACGTTGTCCGTGACCGGCTGGCCGTAGGGTGTGCTCTGGTCCTGCCCGTAGAAGTTCAGCCGCCGCACGTCGAGCGCGTCCTTGCCGAGCGTGCGCGCGATCGAGTCGAGGATGTTCTCGATCGCGATCGCGCCCTGCGGGCCGCCGAAGCCGCGGAAGGCGGTGTTGCTCTGCGTGTTGGTCTTCGCGCAGTAGCCGTGCATGGCGACGTCGGGCAGC
This sequence comes from Piscinibacter sp., assembly GCF_050175855.1. GTDB lineage: Bacteria > Pseudomonadota > Gammaproteobacteria > Burkholderiales > Burkholderiaceae_C > Piscinibacter. Next base: position 1,753 of record NZ_JBFXIO010000501.1, on the reverse strand, counting down.
CAGTAGGCATTGTCGAAGTGGCACAGCGCACGCGTCATCACCGGGCCTGACAGGTCCGCCGAGTGGCCGGCCCGCGAGACCATCGTGACCTCGGCGCCGAGCACGCGGCCGTCGTCGTCGTAACCTACCTCGTAGGCATAGCGGAAGCAGTGGCGCCGGCCGGTGATCAGGAAGTCGTCGTCGCGGTCCAGGCGCAGCTTGACCGGGCGGCCGAGCTTGCGCGCCGCCACCGCCGCCACGCAGGCGAACAGCGCCGACTGCGACTCCTTGCCGCCGAAGCCGCCGCCCATGCGCCGGCATTCCACCTGCACGTGGTGGGCGTGCAGGCCGAGTGCATGCGCCACCAGGTGCTGCATCTCGCTCGGGTGCTGGGTGGAACAGTGCACCAGCATGCCGTCGTTCTCGCGCGGGATGGCGTAGCTGATCTGGCCCTCGAGGTAGAACTGCTCCTGGCCGCCGACCTCGAACGTGCCCGTCAGCCGGCGTGGCGCGCGCTCGATGGCCGCGCGCGCGTCGCCGCGCACGAGGTGCATCGGCGGCAGCACGTACTGGGCCTTCTGGTGCGCTTCGAGCGGGTCGATCACCGCCGGCAGCGGCTCGATCTTCAGCGCCTCCTTCGCACGCGCGGCCACGCGGCGCGCCACCTCGCGCGTGCGGGCGATCACCGCGAACACCGGCTGTCCGAGGTAGCGGACCTCGCCGTCGGCGAGGATGGAGTCGTCGTGGACGATCGAGCCGCAGTCGTTCACGCCGGGGATGTCGGCGGCGGTGAGGATCGTCACCACGCCAGGAACGCTGAGAAGGCCGTCCAGCGTCATGCCCGCGAGCCGGCCATGTGCCACCGGCGACAGGCCCAGCGCACAGTGCAGCGTGCCGGCGAGCTCGGGCAGGTCGTCCACGTAGGGCGCCGCGCCGGCCACGTGCAGGTGGGCCGACTCGTGCGGGCGGCCGATGCCCACCTGTGCAGCGGTGTCCGCGATCACGAGGGAGTCGAGGGGCTTGTTCATCTCAGGCCTGCTCGTGTGCCAAGGTGGCGAAGACGCTGAGCGACTCGGCCGGCAGCGGATCGTGCGGCCGTGTCTCCAGCCAGAAGCGGTGCAGCAGGTTGGCCGCCACGCGCGCGCGGTGCTCGGCGCTGGCGCGCATGTCGGAGAGCGGCGTGAAGTCGCGCGCCAGCGCGGCCTGCGCAGCGCGCAGGCTGGCGTCGTTCCAGGGCTGGCCGAGCAGTGCGGCCTCGGCGTGCGCGGCGCGCTTGACGATCGCTGCCATGCCGCCGAAGGCCAGGTGCACGCTGCGCACCGTCTCGCCGTCGAGCTCGATGGAGAGGCCGGCGCACACGGCCGAGATGTCGCAGTCGAAGCGCTTGCTGATCTTGTAGCCGCGCACCTGGCGCGAGGGCGACAGGCGAGGCACCACGATGGCCTGCACGAACTCGCCAGGCTCGAGCCGGTTCTTCATGTAGTCGACATAGAAGTCGGGCAGCGGCATGCAGCGGATGTGGTGGCCGCGGCGCAGCTCGACCTGCGCGTCCAGCGCCATCAGGATGGGCGCGCTGTCGCCGATCGGAGAACCATTGGCCACGTTGCCGCCCATCGTGCCGGCATGGCGGATCGGCGGCGAGGCAAAACGCAGCCAGACGTCGGTGAGCGCCGGCCAGCGCTTCGCCAGGGCGCGCCAGGCGTCTTCCAGCGACGCGCCGGCGCCGATCCACAGTGCGCCGTCGCGCTCCTCGATGGCGCGCAGCTCGCTCACG
>NZ_JBFXIO010000500.1:0-3144 GCF_050175855.1 Piscinibacter sp. | reverse complement strand
GGCCTGGCCGCGGCCGCGCCGGCGCTGCGCCTGGCGCGTGCCGTCGGCCACCGCATCGGCGCGGGGAATGCGGCATGGGTCGCCGCCGTGCAGGTTGCGCCCGGTGGGCAGGCTGCTCGGGGTGCGCAGCAGGTCGCCGCCCGGCGCCGGGCGCAGGAAGCGGCCATCGAGCGCGCGCAGGATGCCGGCGGTCTCGTGGTCCTGCGCCATCAGGGCGTCGGCCGTCGCGAGTTCGCGCAGCAGCTCGATCGGCGCCGCGGCATCGCCGGCGGCGATGTGCACCTGCTCGGCCGTGCGGCCGGCCACGATCGCCTCCACCTGCTCGCGCGGCGGGCGCTGGCCGTGCGAGGCCTCGGCCAGCGACAGCAGCAGGTCGGTGCGCTGCGCGGGCGTCGGCGCGCGGCCGACCACGTGCAGGCCGTAGGGGATCAGCGTGTACTCGAGTTCGAGCACCGCCTCGGCGAGCCTGACGATGCGCACCTCGGCCGCTTCGCCCCAGGCCGGCGTGGCGGCGGCCAGTTCGAGCTCGGCAGCTTGAGACTGGATCATCGCGGCCAGTTCCTCGCGTTCGGCCTGTGCCTCGGGCTCGAGGCTGCGGAAGCGGTCGATCTCGCCCTTCAGGTCCATCAGCCCCTGGTACAGGCCGGCCTGGGCCACCGGCGGCGTCAGGTAGCTGATCAGCGTGGCCGCGGCGCGGCGCTTGGCGATCGTGCCTTCGCTGGGGTTGTTGGAGGCGTAGAGGTAGAGGTTGGGCAGGTCTCCGATCAGGCGGTCGGGCCAGCACATCGCCGTCAGGCCCGACTGCTTGCCGGGCATGAACTCCAGTGCGCCGTGGGTGCCGAAGTGCAGCACGGCGTCGGCGGCGAAGTCCTCACGCAGCCAGCGGTAGAAGGCCGAGAAGGCATGTGTCGGCGCGAAGCCGCGCTCGAACAGCAGCCGCATCGGGTCGCCCTCGTAGCCGAAGGCCGGCTGGATGCCGACGAACACATTGCCGAAGCGCTCGCCGAGCACGAAGATGGAACTGCCGTCGCTCTGCTGGCGCCCGGGTGCCGGGCCCCACTGCGACTCGATCTCGCGCAGGTGGCGCTCGCGCTTGACGTGGTCGGCCGCCGGGATGCGGGCGAACACGTTGGCCTGCGCGCCGAAGCGCGACGCGTTGCCTTCGATCAGGCGGGCGCGCAGCTCGTCGACCGTGGCCGGCACGTCGAGGGTGTAGCCCTCGCGCTGCATCGCCTTCATGGTGTTGTGCAGCGACTCGAACACCGACAGGAAGGCCGCCGTGCCGGTGTTGCCCGCGTTCGGCGGGAAGTTGAACAGCACCATCGCGACCTTGCGCTGCGCGCGTTCGCTGCGGCGCAGGTCGACCAGCTTGCCCACCCGCGCGGCCAGCATGTCGGCGCGCTCGATGCAGCTACGCATGTCGTGCTCGCCGCCGCCGGCTTCGCGCGCGGCATCGAACCTGCAGCCGTGCGAGCAGCCGCTGCACTGCACCTGGGCCGCGCTGCCGCGCCCGCCGAACACCATCGAGCCGGTGGCGCCGTCGAGCTCGGGAATGGCGACCATCATCGTCGCCTCCACCGGCAGCAGGCCTCGCTGCGAGGCGCCCCACTGGTCCAGCGTCTGGAATTCGACCGGGTTGACCGAGAGGTAGGGCACGTCGAGCTTGGCAAGCACTTCCTCGGCGGCGTGTGCGTCGTTGTAGGCCGGGCCGCCGACCAGCGAGAAGCCGGTCAGCGAGACCAGCGCGTCGATCGTCGGGCGCCCGTCCTTGACGAAGAAGGCATCCACTGCGGGCCGCGCATCCAGCCCGGTGGCGAAGGCCGGCACCACGCGCAGGCCGCGTGCTTCCAGCGCCGTGATCACGCCGTCGTAGTGGGCGGTGTTGCCGGCCAGCAGGTAGGAGCGCAGCAGCAGCAGGCCCACCGTGCCGCGCTTGCCGGTGGTGGCCACGCGCGGCAGTTCGGTGACCTCCGCCGACAGGCGATTGCGGATCTGCGGGTGGTAGACACCGAGCTCGGGGTAATCCACCGGCTCGTGGGTCTTGAACAGGCCGCGCAGGCCCTGGCGCGCGCCGGCCGCGTAGCGGTCGACCAGGAAGTGCACCAGGTGCGCGACGTTGTCTTCCGAGCCCGCCAGCCAGTACTGCAAGGTCAGGAAGTAGGCCCGCACGTCCTGCGCGGTGCCTGGGATGAAGCGCAGGATCTTCGGCAGCCGGCGCAGCATCTTCATCTGCTGCGCGCCGGCAGTGGTCTTCACGCCCTGTTCGTTGGAAGCGTGCGAACTCTTGCCGCGCAGACGCTTGAGGAAGGCCATCGCGCCGCTGGCCGGTGCGCCCATGTCGAACTTGCCCATGCGGGTGAGCTTCATCACCTCGGCGGCCGACATCGCGCAGACCATCGCGTCGCACTGATCGCGGCGCGCCTTCAGCGCCGGCAGCACGGGCAGGAAGTGGTCTTCCATGAAGAGCATCGTCACGATGACGATGTCGCCGCTGGCGATGTCGGTGCGGCAGCGCGACAGCGCCGCCTCGTCGTCACCCCATTCGGCGGCGGCGTGCACCGACAGGCGCAGGCCCGGCATCTTCCTGCGCAGCGTGCGGTGGGCGCGCGCGGCCGCGCTGGCCAGATGGCTGTCCATCGTGACCAGCACGACGTGCATGGGCAGCGCCGCAGCGCCTTCAGCGGCTGAAGTGGGCTTTGGCATCGTAGAGGGTCTCGACGGTGATCACCGGCACGCCGCGGTCCTGCGCGAAGCGTTCGGTGTTGCGGCGCGCCTTGCCACGCACGAAGAAGGGGATCTTGCGCAGCTCTTGCTCGGCATCGGGCGACCAGCTGGTCACGGTGGCGCCGGGCTCGAGAGTCAAGGCAGCGGCCGGTGCGGCCGCGGCGCTCGCTGCAGCCGCCGGCTGGGCTTCGGGCCTCACGGCGGCCAAGCCCAGGTGCGAGGCCGCCGCGCCTTCGTGGAATTCGAAGTCCTGGCGGAACATCGTCAGCAGGTGTTCCTCCAGGCCCATCATCAGCGGGTGCACCCAGGTGTCGAACAGCACGTTCGCGCCCTCGAAGCCCATCTGCGGCGAGTAGCGCGCCGGGAAGTCCTGCACGTGCACGGGCGCCAGATCACCGCGCAGGGCACGCCCAGGCGCTT
>NZ_JBFXIO010000499.1:0-3174 GCF_050175855.1 Piscinibacter sp. | reverse complement strand
ACGGCCGCCAGCGTCAGCCAGCGGCCCCAGGCGGGTCGGCGAAGCATCCTGGTGGCCATGGCGCTAGAAGGCGATGCCCACGCTCAGGTGCAGCCGCCACTTGCGCACCTCCTCGCCGTAGGCCAGGTCGACGCGCAGCGGGCCCACCGGGCTGCGCCACCGCATCCCCAGGCCGTAGCCCCAGGCGAGGTCGAGTTCGTTCCAGTGGTTGGCCGCATTGCCGGCGTCGACGAACGCCGCCCACCACAGCGACGGGCGCTGCGCCGAGATCGGCCGGGCGATCTCGGCGCTGCCGGTGAACATCACGCGGCCCGAGGTCACTGCGCCGTCGACCACCGGGCCCAGCGTGCGGTAGGCATAGCCGCGCACGGAGTCGTCGCCGCCGGCGCGGAACAGCAACGTGTCGGGCACGCCCACGTTGTTGGCGGCGAAGAGGTTGCCCGCCTCGATGCGCGCGCTGCCGTACCACGTGCTGCCCAGCGGCTGGTAGAGCGTGACGCGGCCATAGCCGCGGCCGAACGGGCCGTTCTGCTCGGTGGAGTTGCGCGAGCGGCCGAGCGCGGACTGCAGCGAGAGCGTCCAGCCATCGGTGGGCAGCAGCACACTGTCGACGTCGCGGTAGATCCAGTGGTAGTTGCCGGTGACGGCCTCGCTGCGCGTGCGGCCGGCCGGGTTGTCGACGCGCGCATGCGTGAGCTCGGCGAAATACAACCGCTCGATGCGCGGCGTGTCCTGCGTGCGGCCCAGGCGCGCCGTCCAGGCGGTGCGGATCTCCTCACCGGAGCGCAGCCGCTCCGCGTTGCCGGCCACGAGGTTGCGGTACAGCCCCTCCAGCGGGTGCGAGATCAGCTCGCCGCTCCATGACTTGATCGACGAGCCGACCTCGAACTTGTTGGTGGCCACCCAGTCCAGCCCGAAGGGCCGGCGGTGGCGGTGTTCCAGCGTGACGCGGGGTCCGGTGTTGGCGCTGACACCCACGCCGATGGTGGCCTGCTGCAGGGTCAGCTCGCGCACCCGCACGCGCACCGGCGCCGCGCCGGCGGTGGCCGGCTCGGGATCGAGCTCCACCGAGGCGCTCTCGAACAGGCCCAGCTTGAGCAGCCGCTCCTGGTAGTCGAGCAGCAGCTTCTCGCTGTAGGGTGTGCCGCGGCCGAAAGTGGCCAGGCGCCGCACCGTGCTCGCGTCGTAGCGCTGCAGGCCCTCGACCTCGATCTCGCCGAGGCGGAACAGCGCGCCGCTGTCGAGCTCCACGCGGATCGCCACGCGATGGCTCGTCGCGTCGACACGCGCCTCGGTCTTCGCCCAGGCCGCGGCCGGATAGCCCTCGGCCCGCGCCCGCGCCAGCGTGGTGTTCTTGGCCGAGGCCCAGGCCGGCTGGCGGAAGGCCTTGCCTTCGCCCAGCGGCCAGTCGCGCCGCAGCGCACCCAGCAGCTCGGCGGCACCCTCGTCGGACTGTGCCGCCAGCCGCTGCAGCTCGCCGTCGACGACGAACTCCACGCGCTCGACCACGCTGCGCGGGCCCGGCTCGACCTTGATCTGCACCACCGGCTGCCCGTCGGCATCGACGCGGCGCGAGCTTTCCACCTGCGCGGCGAAGTAACCCTCGGTCTCGAGCAGCGCGCGCGCCTGCGCCGGCGCGGCCGCGGCCAGGCGGGCCAGTTCGGAGTTGTCGATCGCCTCGGTGTCCGGCGCGTTGCGAAAGCGCGAGAGGTCCAGGTGCTCGGCCAGCAGCGGTCGCAGCGCGTCGGGGGCGATCAGCTCGAGGCGATAGGGCGCCCGGGTGGGTGCCGCGCCCGCTTCGGCCTCGGCGCCCTCGGGACGCTCGGTGCGCAATCCGTCGAGCGCCGAGCAGCCGCCGAGCAGTGCCACCGCCAGCACCGCAGCGCCGGCGGGCAGCGCCGGGCGCGGCGCGCGGCGGGTCATTTGCTCAGCAGGCGCATCGCCCCTTCCAGCCCCTGCAGCGTGAGCGGGAACATGCGCTGGTTCATCAGCTGCTGGACGATGGAGATGCTCTGCCGGTAGCCCCACACGCCCTGCGGCTCGGGGTTGATCCAGGCGAACTTGGGGAAGGCGTGGGTCAGCCGCTGCAGCCACTCGGCGCCCGGCTCCTCGTTGTTGTATTCGACGCTGCCGCCGGGCTGCAGGATCTCGTAGGGGCTCATCGTCGCGTCGCCGACGAAGACCAGCTTGTAGTCCTTGTTGTACTTGCGGATCACGTCCCAGGTCGGGAACTTCTCGCTGTAGCGGCGGCGGTTGTTCTTCCACATGAAGTCGTAGACGCAGTTGTGGAAGTAATAGAACTCGAGGTGCTTGAACTCGCTCTTGGCGGCGCTGAACAGCTCCTCGACGCGGTGGATGTGCTCGTCCATCGTGCCGCCCACGTCCATCAGCAGCAGCACCTTCACCTTGTTGTGCCGCTCCGGCACCATCTTGATGTCCAGCCAGCCGGCGTTGGCGGCCGTGGAGCGGATGGTGTCGTCGAGGTCGAGCTCCTCTTCCGAGCCCTCGCGCGCGAAGCGGCGCAGCCGGCGCAGCGCCACCTTGATGTTGCGCGTGCCGAGCTCCAGCGTGTCGTCGTAGTCCTTGTACTGGCGCTGGTCCCACACCTTCACCGCGCTTCGGTTGCGGCCCTTGTCCTGGCCGATGCGGATGCCCTGAGGGTTGTAGCCGTAGGCGCCGAACGGGCTGGTGCCGCCGGTGCCGATCATGCGGTTGCCGCCCTCGTGGCGCTCCTTCTGCTCCTCGAAGCGCTTCTTCAGCGTCTCCATCAGCTCGTCCCAGCCCATCTTCTCGATGGCCGCCTTCTCCTCTGGCGTGAGCTCGAGCTCGAGGTGCTTGCGCAGCCACTCCAGCGGGATGTCCTGCGTGAAGTCGGTGAGCATCTCCACGCCCTTGAAGTAGGCGGCGAAGGCGCGGTCGAACTTGTCGAACTGGGCCTCGTCCTTGACCAGCGCGGTGCGGGCGAAGTAATAGAACTGGTCGACCGAGTTGTCGATCACGCCTTCCTTGAGGCCTTCGAGCAGCGTCAGGTATTCCTTCACGGAGACCTTCAGCTTGGCCGCGCGCAGCGTGTAGAAGAAGTTGATCAGCATCGGCTCGCCGGCGCGCCGGCTCCCTGGGGCGAGAACGGTTCGAGGAGGATACACGCCCGGCCGGGCGGCCGTGATGTCAAGG
>NZ_JBFXIO010000498.1:0-3199 GCF_050175855.1 Piscinibacter sp. | reverse complement strand
TGCAGGCACGGACCGCCGTTGCAGGTGTAGGTTGAGGACTGCAAGGCCAGCGCGGGCAGGGCCTGGACCGCGCTCACGTAGCGCACCGCGACGGGCACGAAGTACGAGAACGACTGCACGTTCACGCTGATCGCGTCGCGCGTGGCTTCGGGCGTCAGCAACTCCCACTGACCGCCCGGCGAGACCTTGGCCACACGCAGTTCCTCGGTGGCGGCGAGCGGCCGAGCCGGCGCCGGCAACACCACCTGCACCGGATCGCTGAACGTCGAGCCGTGCGGTGTGACCTGCCAAGCACTGCCCACCACCTCGACGTAATCAGGCAGCGCTGGCATGTCGGTGGAGTCCTTGGCGATGCGGATCGTCGCGTCGCCGTCCATCGCTCCGGGCGGCACCACCACCTGCGCACCGTCTTCCCCCTGAACGATGCCGCCTGCGAGTCCGATCACGGCGGATCCGGCAGGCTGGGAAGGCACCACGCCATCACTACCGCCGCCACAGGCCACCAGGGCCAGCGGCAGCAGAACCACCTGCAGCCGGCGCCGCCAGCCCAGCCACGTCGTTCTCGTCGTGCGCATCGTTCCCTCCCCGGAACACCCGAATGCGCACGTTGTAGGGAAGCGGGCGTTATGCCCGCGTTATGTCGGCGACCGCTAGAGCGGCATCAAGCTGCGTCGGCGATCGTCGAACCGCGCCGCTGCAGCGCGCCGGACGTCACCAGTTCGTTCACCAGCAGCGCGCACCAGCCTTCGGCCGAACCGGCCTGAGCGCGGCCGTGGCGATCCCACACGCCGGTGAACAGCGGCGTCGTGACCGCCCAGCGCATCAGCGCTTCCTCGCCCTGCTCGCGCACTTCCATCAGGTGGTACTTGATCAGCACCTTCACGCCGTGCTTCGCGTGGCGTGCCGGCTCGGCGCGGAACGATGCGAGCCGCGAGCGAGCGCGGGCGAGCGCGGCCTCCACGTCGGTGAACGGCGCGCCGTGGCCCGGCACGACGAGCTTCACCGGCAGCGCCTCGATGGCATCGAGCACGGCGCCGACGTCGTCGAAGCCCGGCTCGCCATCCATCTCGGGGAAGACCACGCCGAAGCCGTGTTCCCACAGCGCATCGGCGGAGACCAGCAGGCCGTGTGCCGCGTCGAACAGCATCACCGAATCGGGGTCGTGGCCCGGCGCGTGCAGCACCTCGAAGCGGCGGCCGCCCGCCTCGAGCACGTCGCCGGGGTGCAGCGTGTCGTGCACCTCGAAACGCTCGCACAGCTGGCCGGTGGTGTCGTAGCTGAGCGCATCGGCGCGCCACTCGCGCACCGCCTCGGCCAGCCCGGGCGGGATGGTGATGGTCGCGCCGAAGGCACGCGCCAGCGTGGCGTTGCCGCCGCAGTGGTCGCTGTGCAGGTGGGTGTTGACGATGCGTGCCAGCGGCGCCTCGCCGAGCGCATGGCGCAGCAGCGCGAGCGTCTGCCCGGCGTGGTTGACGTGCCCGCTGTCGATCAGCGTGGCGCCGTGCTCGTCGGGCGCGGCATGCACGAGGATGTTGTTCGACGACAGCCAGCCGCGCTCGAAGACGCGAAGCCCCTGCAGGGCGGGATGGTCGTGCACGTTGGCGCTCATCGGCCCGATTCTCCGCGAGCACGCGGCGCGGCATCATCCGGACATGCCCATGACCCCACTGGAGCGGCTGCGCCGCCATGCCGTCGCACGCAACTTCTTCGCGCCGACTACGCTGCCGCGCGCCATCGCGAAGCTCGGCTTCGTGCAGGCCGACCCGATCCGCGCCCCGGCGCGCGCGCAGGACCTCACGCTGCGCCAGCGCGTGGCCGACTACCGCGCCGGCGACCTGGAGCGGCGCTATCCGAAGCTGCCGATCGAGGAAGACTTCTTCGTCAACTACGGCTTCGTGCCGCGCGCGCTGCATCAACTGATGCACCCACGCACACCACGCAGCGTGTGGCCGAAGGCGCGCTGGAAGCAGGCCCACGCGGTGCTCGAGTTCGTGCACGAGCGCGGCGTGGTGCACCCGCGCGACGTCGATGACGAATTCGCCCACGGCAAGACCACCAACTGGCTCGGCGGATCGAGCAACGCGAGCACGCAGCTGCTCGACGGTATGCACTACCGCGGCCTGCTGCGCGTGGCGCGGCGCGAGGGCGGCATCCGCCTGTACGCAGCGCGCGAACTCACGCCGCCGCCGGCCGACCCGCGCGCCGCGCACGACGCACTGATCGACACGATCGTGGCCAAGTACGCGCCGCTGCCCTTCGCGACGCTCGGCCAGCTGCTCAGCCACCTCGGCAGCGGCGTGCCGCAATGGCGCGGCGAGCGCGGCGCCGCGCTCTCGCGTGCCCGCGCCCGGCTGGCTCACGAACGCATCGACGGCGTCGACTGGTACTGGCCGGACGGCGAACGCCTCAAGCGCGGCGAACCCGAGGACCGCGTGCGCCTGCTCGCGCCCTTCGACCCGCTGGTGTGGGACCGCCGCCGCTTCGAGCTGTTCTGGGGCTGGGCCTACCGCTTCGAGGCCTACACACCTGCCCCGAAGCGGCAGCTCGGCTACTACGCCCTGCCGCTGTTGTGGCGCGACGAGGTGATCGGCTGGGCCAACTCCAGCCTCGCCGACGGACGCCTGAGCACGGACTTCGGTTACGTGGCCGGCCGCGCGCCGCGCGAGGCGGCCTTCCGCCGCGAGCTCGAGGCCGAAGTCGAGCGGCTGCGTACGTTTCTCGTTCCGCGCTGAATCAGCGTGGCGGCAGCGCGCGCTGCCGCGCCGCCAGCGAAGCCCCGAGCGCCAGCACCGCGGCCGAGACCGCAAAACCGCGCGAGAGGCCGCCGGTGCCATCGGCCACCCAGCCCACGAGGCTGGGCCCGACGATCTGCCCCGCCGCGAAGATGCTGGTGAAGGCGGCGATGCCCGCCGGCCAGGCAGCCGGCGGCAGGTTGTGGCGCACCAGCGCGGTGGTCGAGGCCACCAGCGAGAGGAACACCGAGCCGAACAGCGCGCCGGAAGCGAACACCGCCAGCGGGTGCGCGCTAAGCACCGGCAGCAGCGTGGCCACGGCGAGCAGCCCGTTGAGCAGGGCCAGCGGCTGGCCGCCGCGGTAGCGCTGCAGCAGCGGCGCCCACAGCCACGACGAGGCGATCACGCCGGTGCCCAGCAGGATGTAGAAGGCCACCACCGTGCCCGTGCTCGCGCCCTGCTCGCGC
>NZ_JBFXIO010000497.1:0-3212 GCF_050175855.1 Piscinibacter sp. | reverse complement strand
CCGGTGCGGGTGATGCGGCGCGAGTCGCCGCGGCAGGAGACCAAGGCATGACAGGCATGGTTCGCACGTTGCTGCTCGCTGCGCTGGCAGGGCTGGCCGCGTGCTCGACGACCTCGACCACGACCACCGGGCCGATCAGCGACGTGCGCCCGGCCCCGGTGCCGCAGGCCGAGGAGGCCGATCCGGGCAGGCGTGCCCAGGTGCGCCTGGAACTGGCAGCGGCCTACTTCGCCAACAAGCAGTCGGACATTGCGCTGGTGGAGATCAATCGTGCGATCGCGGCTGACCCGAACGTCGGCCCGGCCTACAACCTGCGCGGGCTGATCCACGCCTCCCTGGACAAGGACGAGGCCGCCGAAAGCGACTTCCGCCGTGCGCTGACCATCAACCCGCGCGATGCCGAGGCCCTGCAGAACTACGGCTGGTATCTCTGCCAGCACAAGCGCTACGACGAGGCCAACGTCCAGTTCAACCAGGCGCTGGCCGTGCCGCAACGTCGCGACAGCGCACGAACCTTGCTGGCCCAGGGTGTGTGCCACGCCTTCGCCGGCCGGCTGGAGGATGCCGAGAAGTCGCTGCAGCGTTCCTACCAGATCGACCCCACCAACCCGTCGACCTCGGTCAACCTGGCCGAGGTGCTGCTCCGACGGGGCGAAGCCGAGCGTGCGCGCTTCCACATCCGGCGCGTCAACGCCAACGTCAACTTCGTGAGCGTGCAGACGCTGTGGCTGGCCGCACGGATCGAGCACAAGCTCGGCAATGCCAGCGGCGTCCAGGAGATCGGGCGCCAGTTGCTGAGCCGCTTCCCCGAGACACGCGAGGCCATCGCCTTCCAGCGAGGGCAGTTCAATGAGTGATGCTCCCGCCGAGGCACCGGCGCCGCAATCGCCCACCGCCGGCAGCCTGCTGCGCCAGGCCCGTCAGGCTCAGGGCATGCACATCGCCATGCTGGCCGCGGCCACCAAGGTGCCGCAGCGCAAGCTCGAGGCGCTGGAGGCCGATCGCCTCGACGAGTTGCCCGACGCCACCTTCACGCGGGCGCTGGCACAGACGGTGTGCCGGGCCTTGAAGATCGACCCGGCGCCGGTGCTCGCGCTGCTGCCGCAGCCGCCGGGTCATCGGCTCGAGCAGGTGTCCGAAGGGATCAATGCGCCGTTCCGCGAGCGCCCCGGCATGAGCCAGGGCAGCGACTGGTCGGTGATCGGTTCTCCGGCCGTGTGGGGCCCGCTGCTCCTGCTGCTGCTCGCTGCGGTGGTGTATTTTCTGCCGCCGGGAACGGTGACGATGCCCGGCGCCAACCCGGCCTCGGCGCCCGCCGCGGCACCCGGGGGCATGGCGGCGTCGGCGGTGGCGCCGTCGTCCGCGTCCGCGCCGGCCGCGGCGCCTTCGGTGGTGGTCGAGACCGTGCATTCGGCGCCGGCCGTGCCGGAGGCTCCGGCCAGCGCGGCCTCGCCATCGGCTTCGGCAGCCGCAGCGGCCGCCGCCCCCGAGCCCGCCGTCGCCGGCATCCTGCAGCTGCGCGCCAGCGCGGAGTCCTGGATCGAGGTCACCGACGCGCGCGGATCGACGCTGCTGTCGCGGCTCCTGCAGCCTGGCGAGACGGTGGGCATCGACGGTGCCACGCCGCTGCGCCTGACGGTCGGCAACGCGACCGCCACCGAAGTCACATTCCGCGGCCAGCCGGTGGCGCTGACCAGCACGACGCGCGACAACGTCGCGCGCATGGAACTGAAGTAGCAAAGAGGCCGGCATGACGGTTCAGGGCACTGCGCGCGAAGCTCTCGACGATTTCATCGTTCCGGCCCGGCCGGCCCAGCGGTATTCGCACCAGGCCGTGGTGCGCTGGGGCTCGCGCGAAGTCTCGATCGGCGGCGGAGCGCCGGTGCGCGTGCAGTCGATGACCAACACCGACACCGTCGACGTGATCGAGACGGCCATCCAGGTCAAGGAGCTGGCCATCGCCGGCTCGGAGATGGTGCGCATCACCGTCAACACGCCGGAGGCCGCTGCGGCCGTGCCGCACATCCGCGAGCAGCTCGACCGCATGGGCATCGACGTGCCGCTGGTGGGCGACTTCCACTACAACGGCCACCGCCTGCTCACCGAGTTCCCGGCCTGCGCCGAGACGCTGAGCAAGTACCGCATCAACCCCGGCAACGTCGGCAAGGGCGACAAGAAGGACCGCCAGTTCGCCCAGATGGTCGAGGTGGCGGCGAAATACGCCAAGCCGGTGCGCATCGGCGTCAACTGGGGCAGCCTCGACCAGGAACTGCTCGCCCAGATGATGGACGAGAACGCGAGGCTCCCCGAGCCGCACGAGCCGCAGCAGGTGATGTATCGCGCGATCATCACCTCGGCGATCGAGTCGGCACGGCGCGCCGAGGAGATCGGCTTGCGGCCCGAGCAGATCATCCTGTCGTGCAAGATGTCGGGCGTGCAGGATCTGGTGAGCGTGTATCGCGCGCTCGCCCGCCGCTGTGACTACCCGCTGCACCTGGGACTGACGGAAGCCGGCATGGGCACCAAGGGCACGGTGGCCTCCACCGCCGCGCTGGCGCTGCTGCTGCAGGACGGCATCGGCGACACCATCCGCGTGAGCCTCACGCCGCAGCCGGGCGAGGCGCGCACCCAGGAGGTGGTGGTGGCGCTGGAGATCCTGCAGGCGCTCGGCCTGCGCAACTTCAACCCGAGCGTGACCGCCTGTCCCGGCTGCGGCCGCACCACCAGCACCACCTTCCAGGAACTGGCCAAGCAGATCGACGACTTCCTGCGCGCGCAGATGCCGGTGTGGAAGTCGCGCTACCCCGGCGTCGAGAACATGAAGGTCGCGGTGATGGGCTGCATCGTCAATGGCCCCGGCGAGAGCAAGCATGCCGACATCGGCATCAGCCTGCCGGGCACCGGCGAGGCGCCGGCCGCGCCGGTCTTCATCGACGGCGAGAAGGCGATGACGCTGCGCGGCGAGGGCATCGCGCAGGAGTTCCACCGCATCGTCGAGGACTACCTCGAGAAGCGCTTCGGCTCGGCCACGGCCGCCTGAGCGCCATCCCCCGAACGGCCCGCCGCCACGGCGCAGCGGCGCCCCCGAAGAACGACATCCATGGCTGAACCAATCCGCGCCGTCAAGGGCATGAACGACATCCTCCCGCCGGACTCGGCGCGGTGGGAGTGGCTCGAGGACAAGATCCGCGCGCTGATGCACCGCTACGGCT
>NZ_JBFXIO010000496.1:0-3204 GCF_050175855.1 Piscinibacter sp. | reverse complement strand
GACGACGACTCCTGGTTGTTGCCGTAGACGCCGTACTCGCCCACGCCGCCCAGGCCGTTGGCCCAGGAGTGGCCCTCGTAGGGGTCGAAGTTGCGCAGGAAGGGGAAGTCGGCGCGGCCGCGCTCGGCGGTGGCGATGTCGGCCACCAGCAAGTCGACCATGCCGCCCCAGCGGTCCTTGGCCGCCCAGGCCGGGTCGCGCAGGGCGATCTCGGCCGCGGTGCGGATCCAGTAGCCGTACCAGAAGTGGTGGTCGTTGATCTCTTCGATGGCGAAGAACTCGTCCGGGTAGCTGGCCACCGCGCCCAGCGCGCGGTCGAGGAAGAAGTAGCGCTTCGAGTCGTCGCCGTCGAACCACTCGCCGATGCGCTTTTGCATCATGGCCAGGAGCCGGTCGCGGCCCGACGTGTCGCTCTGCTGCTCGACCACGTCCATCAGCTTGGAGATGCGCTGCAGGCCCTTGCCCTGCCAGTAGGCGCTCTGGCCCTCGGGCAGCATCATCCGCCGCGCGTTGCGCAGGTCCGACTTCATCACGTCGGCCAGCTCCTCGCGCTTCGGCGAATCGCCCGCAGCGGGCCAGTACGGCACGAAGCCGACGTACGGATAGACGGTCTTGAACGAGGGCGCGGCCAGCAGGCGGATCTTGCCGCGCACCGAGTCGTAGGCCGGGCCGAGGCGGCCCTCCACCGACTTGTTCTCGAACCAGTGGTGCGGGTACAGGCCGTACAGCGGGCCGTTGTCGGGCCCTTCCATCACACGCGTCGTGGCGGTGAAGGTCGTCTCGACCTCGCTCGCGCCGACGTCGTAGCGCCACTGCACGCGGGTGTCCTGGATGAAGGCGTAGGCGTGGCGGGCGAGCAAGGCAAGCGTCTCGGCGCGGTCGTCCGGCAGCACGGCGGCGGAGACGTAGCGCTTGCCCTCGTCCAGCCGGGCGAGCCACTCGGTCGGCGACGCCTGCTCCCAGCGCGCGCCGGCCGGGGCGAACAGCGCATAGTGCTTGCCCTTGATGCGCAGCGCCAGCACGCGCGGATCGGCGGCGCCGTCGAAGCGCTCGCCCGGCGCCGGCAGGCGCACGCGCAGGTCGCCGCGCGAGAGCTGCACGAAGGCATACGGGCTGCCGCGTGCCACCGAGATGCGCATGTCGTCGGCATCGCGTGCCATCGAGATGTCGATCGACCAGTCGCCGGCGCCGGCGAGCTTGGCCGGCCCGGCCTGAAAACCCGCCGGCGACAGCAGCAGCGGATCGCGATGTGGATAGGCGATCTCGGTGTCGCGCCGATCGGTGGTGGTGACCTCCTTGGACGGCAGGGCCATCTCGAAGCCCTCGGCCGTCGTACGCACCGTCATCGGCTGCACGAACACCGGCGCCGGCTTCGCATGGAAGATCAGCGTCGAGTACCACTGACTGGTCGGCGCGGCGCGCTCGAGCATCTTGCCGGTGCGGAAAGGTGCCGCGGGCAGGCCCTTGTCGGAGCCCTTCGGACCGACGTGGTAGGCGCCTTCGCCAAGCTTGACGGGCTGGGCGAAGGCCGCAGGGACCGTGAGCCCCGCCGCGAGCGACAGCCCCACCACGAAGCGGGTCAGAACCTTCATGCATGCCATGGCGCACCTGCAGGCGAATGGACGACGCTCCGGATTCTGCGTGAAAGCGCTTTCATGCGTGCTCTGGTTTTCCCCAAGCGGCACGGACGGACGCTCTGCCGAAGGCCCGCGGGAAAACACGGACGCCAGGGCGTTGACGACAGCCGCCCACGATCGCTATTCTGTGAAAGCGCTTTCATGATTGCCTCGATCATGGTCGCATCCACCCGCCAACCCCAGCCGAGCGAGTCGCCATGCACGCCGAGTTCCCCAACCCGATCCGGATCCCGAACCTGCCCCGGCCGCGCGCGCTGATGCGTGCCGGCGTGCTCGCCGCCGCGGGCCTGGGCTGGGCGGCAAGTGCGCAGGCGATCGACTTCGGTCCCTTCACGCTCAACGGCTTCGTCAAGGCCGAGGCCACCCGGGTCAGCTCCTACTGCAAGGACAACAGCTGCCAGGTCGACCCGCAGGCCGGCAAGGAGTTCATCTGGGCCGACGAGCTGGTGCAGGGCAAGGGCTACGGCGCCGGCACCACGCACGTCACGCTGGTGCAGCCCTACCTCAGCGCGAAATTCGACCTGCCTCGCGGCTTCAAGCTCTCCGGCCTGATCAGCCAGCGCTGGCGCGACGGCAAGGAGGACTTCAAGGGCTTCTGGTACGACAAGAGCGTGGCGCTGTCGCACGAGGACTACGGCAGCCTGCGCGTCGGCGCGATGCTCACGCGCGCGTGGAGCATGGCCGACTATCCCTTCGGCACCGACATCGGCCTGGCCGACCCCTGGGCCTCCAGCGGCTCCGGTTACGGCGTGCTCACCCGCGCGGTGCGCTACACCTCGCGCCCCTTCGACGTCTTCGAAGGCGACCTGGTCGTCGAGGGCACCTACGACATGGGCAAGAGCGGCTGGGAGCGCAACAAGCCCCGCTTCTTCGAGCTGTGGGTGCACTACGGCCGCGGCGACCTGTCGGTCGACGTGATGCTGCAGGACGCCCGCAACGGCACGCCCAGCGCCTTCAGCCACGGGCCCTTCACGGGCCTCTTCTACGACAGCCGCTTCGACGAGGCGCTCGGCGGCTCCAGCCAGGGTATCGCGATGGCGATGGCGCGCTACCGCGTCGACGCGCGCATCGAGGTGCTCGGCGGCGTGCGCGCCAACCGCTGGAGCGGCGCCTACGCCAAGCTGCTGGAGAGCCGCACGGTGAACCCCGGCGGCTTCGACATCTGGAACAGCCCCTTCAACGTCGACTGGAGCACCGACCTCGGCGGCGGCGTCTACAAGGGCTACGCCGCCCGCTCGGTCGACGTGGTGCTCGGCGCGCGCTACCGCATCGGCAAGTGGACGGCGTCCACCGGCATGCTCTACCTCGGCCAGGCCGACACCGACAACCCGAGCGAGCGCGGCCAGTCCAACTCGGCCACGATCAACACGATCGGCCTGGAGTACGACGTCGGCCAGGGCCTGCGCGTCTACGCCAACGCGGGCATCGTGAACTACCGGCTCAAGGGGCTCGCGCCGACCAGCATGCCCAGCAACTCCGCCTTCACCAGCATCGACTCGCGCCTGGAGCGCAGCGGCAACTGGTTCGGCGGCGGCTTCGTCTACACGTTCTGACATGCAATTCAACG
>NZ_JBFXIO010000495.1:0-3237 GCF_050175855.1 Piscinibacter sp. | reverse complement strand
TCTTCGGCGACGCCGCGCGGCTGCAGAGCCTGATGGCCGCCGGCCTGGCACGCGCCAGCGCGGTGGTGGTGAGCTACCAGGACACGGCCTCGGCGCTGAAGATCCTGCGCCTGGTGCAGGAGCACGCACCCAAGGTGCCGGTGATCGTGCGCACCATCGACGACAGCGAGATGGAGAAGCTGCGCGCCGCCGGCGCCACCGAGGTGGTGCCCGAGGCCATCGAGGGCTCGCTGATGCTGGCCAGCCATGCGCTGGCGCTGGTGGGCGTGCCGATGCGCCGCGTGATCCGCGTCGTGCAGGACCAGCGCGATGCCCGCTACGGCCTGCTGCGCGGCTACTTCCACGGCGCCGACGACGACACCGTCGACGATCTGCAGACCGCGCGGCTGCTCAGCGTCACGCTGCCTGCCGCGGCGGCGAGCATCGGCCAGTCGCTGGCCGACCAGGCCCTGCATGCCGTGGGCGTGACGGTGGTATCGGTGCGCCGCGCCTCCGGTGCCGTGACCCGGCCCGACGACACCCTGGTGCTCGACGCCGGCGACACGCTGGTGCTCTCCGGCTTGCCCGAGCCGCTGGCGCTGGCCGAGGGCAAGCTGCTCGGCCGCGCCTAGCGCGCACTGGTCCGGTACACAATCCGCAGCGATGAGCGACATCGACCTGCCCGGCCTCTCGCCGGCCGAGTACATCAAGCAGCACATCCGCACCGTGCCGGACTGGCCGTCGGCGGGCATCCAGTTCCGCGACATCACGCCGCTGCTGTCCAGCCCGCGCGTCTTCCGCGTGCTGATCGACCAGTTCGTGCACCGCTACTTCGACCTGCGGCCCAGCGCCATCGCCGGGCTGGATGCGCGCGGCTTCATCATCGGCTCGGTGCTGGCCTACGAGCTCAACGTCGGTTTCGTGCCGATCCGCAAGAAGGGCAAGCTGCCCTTCACGACCGTGGAAGAGACCTACGAGCTGGAATACGGTTCGGCCACTGTCGAGATGCACACCGATGCGGTGAAGCCGGGCGACCGGGTGCTGCTGATCGACGACCTGATCGCCACTGGCGGCACGATGATGGCCGGCATGCGTCTGCTCGAGCGGCTGGGCGCGCAGGTGATCGAAGGTGCGGCGATCGTCGACCTGCCGGAACTCGGCGGCTCCGACCGGCTGCGCGCAGCCGGGCTGCGGGTGCACACGCTGGTGTCCTTCGAAGGACACTGAAGCGCGCGCGGCGCGCTCAGGTGAACGGCGTCTGCTTGGCCAGGTTGGCGCGCATGCGCACGGCCATCACGTTGCCGGCGGCGCGCAGCAGTTCCAGCGCCAGCGCGGGGTTGCGCTGGGCCAGCTCTTCCAGGCGCGGGCCGCGCAGCGCCCACACCTCGCAGGCGGTCATCGCCTCGACGTTGGCCATGCGCGGGCCGTCGTTGAACAGGCCCGGCTCGCCGACCACGGAGCCGGCACGCAGGATGGCGATGCGGCTGCTGCCCGGCGGGCCGCCGGTGACGAACACCTGCAGCGACCCCTGGGCGAGAAAGTACATCGAGCGGTCGGCGTCGCCCTGCTTGATGAGCAGGTCGCCCGAACGGATCTCGTGGCGGGTGAGGTAGGGGGCGATGATGCGCCACTGGTCCAGCGTCAGCCGCGCACGGAACGCGTCCTCCGCGTTGAGCGTCTGCATGGCCTGAACCAGCGGGGCAATGTCCATCGTCGTCCTTGTGAGCCGCGCGTCGGCGCGATTGTTGTCAGCGCATTATCGGCCGCTGTAACAGGCCTCTCAACCCGCAGGCAAGCAGTCGTGCAGCGCTTTACTTCCCGATACAGAAGCGGCCGAAGATCTCGCCGAGCAGGTCGTCCGCGGTGAAGGCGCCGGTGATCTCGCCGAGCGCGTCGTGCGCGAGGCGCAGCTCCTCGGCAAACAGGTCGAGCGCGGCGTCGCGCTGTGCGGCGAGTTCGGCGGCGCGCTCGAGGTGCTCGCGCGTGCGGCGCAGCGCCTGCACGTGGCGCGTGCGCGCGATGAACACACCCTCCGGCTGCGCATGCCAGCCCGCCAGCTCGAGCAGGCGATCGCGCAGCCGTTCGAGGCCGTCGCCGCTGCGCGCCGAGATCACGATGGCGTCGCCTTCGGGTCGCCGCGCGCTGGCGTCGGCCTTGTTGAAGACCTCGATCAGCCGGCCCGAGCCGGCCAGGTCTTGCGGCCAGGCCTGAGCGATGGCGCGGTCGGCTTCGTCGTAGTCGGGCTCGCCCAGGCGCGTGAGGTCGCGCAGGAACACCACGGCGTCGGAGCGCGCAATCTCGGCCCAGCTGCGCGCGATGCCGATGCGCTCGACCTCGTCGGCCGAGGCCTCGGGGTCGCGCAGCCCGGCGGTGTCGGTCACGTGCACCGGCACGCCGTGGATCTGGATGGTCTCGCTGACCTTGTCGCGCGTGGTGCCGGCGATCGGCGTGACGATGGCCAGCTCGGCCCCGGCCAGCGCGTTGAGCAACGAGCTCTTGCCCACGTTGGGTTGCCCGGCCAGCACCACGCGAATGCCCTCGCGCAGCAGCGCGCCGCTGCGCGCGCGATCGAGCACGGCATCGAGCTCGCCGGTGATGCGCGCGAGCCGGCCGCGGGCGTCGGCCTTCTCGAGGAAGTCGATCTCCTCCTCGGGAAAGTCCAGCGTCGCCTCGACCAGCATGCGCAGCTCGATCAGCGCGTCGCGCAGCGCGTTGACCTGTTTCGAGAAGGCACCGCTGAGCGAGCGACCGGCCGAGCGCGCCGCCGATTCGGTGCTGGCCTCGATCAGGTCGCTGACGGCCTCGGCCTGGGCCAGGTCGAGCTTGCCGTTGAGGAACGCGCGCTCGGTGAATTCACCGGGGCCGGCCAGGCGCAGGCGGGGCATCGCTTCCAGGCAGCGCGCCAGCAGCAGCTGCAGCAGCACCGGTCCGCCGTGGGCCTGCAGCTCGAGCACCGACTCGCCGGTGTAGGAGTTCGGCGCCGGGAAGTGGATCGCCAGACCCTGGTCGAGCGTCGAGCCGTCGGCGGCGAGAAACGGCAGGAAGGTCGCGACGCGCGGCGCCAGCGAGCGCGCACACACGGCCTCGATCAACGCATCGAGCGAGCGTCCGGAGACGCGCACGATGCCCACCGCGCCACGGCCGGGGGCCGTGGCCACGGCGACGATCGGATCCTGGTGACGGGGCAGCATGCGCGGATTCTGGCCCAGCGCTGCGGCCGGAAAGACGATGGGCGGTGCGCTGCCTGGCTGGCAACGC
>NZ_JBFXIO010000494.1:0-3239 GCF_050175855.1 Piscinibacter sp. | reverse complement strand
AGCGGCAACTCACCTGGCTGCGCGGCATGGCGCAGCGCGAGGTGCTGGCCTGCGACGAAGCCGGCGTGACAGCCCTCGCGGTCGAGCGCGCGAAGCGCCACGCCGACACCCTGATGGAGGGCTGACCCGATGCTGCAGTTGAAGGGCCTGGCCAAGCGCTACGGCACCACCCCGGTCTTCGCCAACGTCGACCTCGAGCTGAAGCCCGGCGAGTTCGTCGCCGTGCTCGGCGAGTCGGGCGTGGGCAAGTCGACACTGCTCAACTGCATCGCCGGACTCGACACGCTCGACGCCGGCAGCGTGCGACTCGACGGCCGCGAGGTCACGACGATGAGCGAGCCGGAGCAGGCGATGCTGCGCCGGCGTGACCTCGGCTTCGTCTTCCAGGCCTTCCACGTGCTGCCGCACCTGACGGTGGCACAGAACGTCGCGCTGCCGCTGCTGCTGCTGCACCGCGCCGACGACGAGCGCGTGGCCCGTGCGCTCGAAGAGGTCGGCCTGGCCGGCTTCGGGCCGCGGCTTCCGCAGACGTTGTCCGGCGGCCAGCTGCAGCGCGTGGCCATCGCCCGGGCTCTGGTGCATGCGCCAAAGTTGCTGCTGGCCGACGAGCCGACAGGCAACCTCGATGCCGGCAACGCCGAGCGGGTGATGGACACGCTCGTGCGGCAGGCGCGCGCACATGGCACCGCCTGCCTGCTGGTGACGCACTCGCACGCCGCCGCCGCGCGGGCCGATCGTGTGATGGAGTTGCGCAGCAACGGCTTGTTCGCCGCCTGATCGCGGCGCAGAGCCCCGACTTCTTGAGGCGGGTCAAGATGCGCCGGCCGTCCGCCCTCGACACTGCGCGCCTTCCGTCTTTCGGAGCCGCGCCATGCCGATCGAGCTGTTCAACCAGAAGGGCCACCAGTGCCTGATGTTCACCGACCTGTGCGACGAGGCCGGCGACGTGGTGCAGTCCAACCAGTTCCTGATCGTCGACGGCGACACCGGGGCCATCATCGACCCGGGCGGCAACGTCGCCTACGGCGAGCTCTACCTGGCGATGACGCGCTTCTTTCCGCCGCAGCAGCTCTCGGCGATCTTCGCCTCGCACGCCGACCCCGACATCATCGCCTCGCTCGACCGCTGGACCACCACCACGCCGAGCGCCAAGATCTACATCTCGCGCATCTGGGAGCGCTTCATCCCGCACTTCTGCAAGCCGGGCAAGACCACCGGGCGCGTGATCGGCATCCCCGACGCCGGCCTGCGCATCACCGTCGGCCGCAGCGAGCTGATCGCGCTGCCGGCGCACTTCATGCACTCGGAAGGCAACTTCCAGTTCTACGACGTGACCAGCCGCATCCTCTTCTCCGGCGACCTGGGCGCCTCGCTCGTCACCGGCGAAGCGGCGAAGAAGCCGGTCACCTCGCTGGCCGGCCACGTGCAGCACATGGAAGCCTTCCACCGCCGCTACATGGTGTCGAACAAGATCCTGAAGATGTGGGCGCAGATGGTGCGGCGGCTGCCGATCGACATGATCGTGCCGCAGCACGGTGCGCCGATGAAGGGCGCGGCGGTGCAGGAGTTCATCGCCTGGATCGAGCAGCTGCCCTGCGGCGTGGATCTGCTGACCGAGCGCGACTACGCCGTGCCCGCCTGAGGCCGGCTCAAGTCGGCGCGGCGGCGGCCGATAAGGCGTCGAGACTCTTCTCGCCGTCGCCCATGCCCCGCATCCTCGTCGTCGAAGACCAGGCCGACATCCGCCGACTCATCCGCTGGTCGCTCGACGAAGAGCCTGGCATCGAGGTCTTCGAGGCCGCCACCGGCCAGCTCGGCCTCGATGCCGTTCGCGCACTGCGGCCCGACCTGCTGCTGCTCGACGTGATGATGCCCGGCGCGCTCGACGGCTACCAGGTCTGCGCTGCCCTGCGCGCCGACCCGGCCCACGCGATGCTGCCGATCGTGATGCTCACCGCCCGCGCCCAGGCCAGCGACCGCGAGGCCGGCGCCCGCGCCGGCGCCAATGAGTACCTGGTGAAACCCTTCAGCCCGATGGTGCTGGTGGACACCGTCAAGCGTCTGCTCTCGGCACGCACGCCACAATCGGCGCGGTGAACGCCGCCGCACCGACGACGAACCCACCCTCTGCCCTGCCCGCTCTGCTGCGCCAGGTGTCCTGGCGCCAGTGGCTGCACCAGCCGCTGCGCCACGCGGTGGCGATCCTGGCCGTGGCGCTCGGCGTGGCGCTGGCCTTCTCGGTGCACCTGATCAACGAATCGGCGCTCGGCGAATTCAGCGCCGCGGTACGCCAGGTCAACGGCCAGCCCGACTTCGAGTTGCGCGCGCAGCGCGAAGGCTTCGACGAGGCGCTGTTCGCCCGCGTGGCCGCGCACCCCGGCGTGGCGCTGGCCAGCGCGGTGATCGAGGTCGACACGCAGGCGCTCGGCGCCGACGGCCGCGACGTGGCGCTGCGCGTGGTTGGCCTCGATGCCCTGGCCGCCGCCGCGCTGACGCCCGCCCTGATGCCGCGCCCCGCCGAAGGCAGCGACCGGCTGGCCATCGTCGACCCCGGCGCGATCTTCGTCAATGCCGCGGCTGCGCAGAAGCTCGGCGAGGGCCAGACGGTCCGGCTGCGCGCCGGCGGCGGCGCGGCGGAGTTCAGCATCCTGGGCAGCGTGATTGCCGATGGGCCGCCGCTGGCCGTGGTCGACCTGGCCGGCGTGCAGGCCGCCTTCGGCTGGCTGGGGCGCGTCAGCCGCATCGACGTGCGCCTGGTGCCCGGCACCGACCGCGAGGCGCTGCTGCGCGAGCTGCAACTGCCCACCGGCGTGCGCGCCGCGGCGCCCGACGAATCGGCGCAGCGCGTGTCCAACGTCTCGCGCGCCTACCGCGTCAACCTCACCGTGCTGGCGCTGGTGGCGCTGTTCACCGGCGCCTTCCTGGTGTTCTCCATCCTCTCGCTGTCGGTGGCGCGTCGGCTGCCGCAGCTGGCGCTGCTGGGCGTGCTGGGCCTCTCGGCGCGCGAGCGGCTGGTCTGGGTGCTGGCCGAATCGGCGCTGATCGGCCTGGCCGGCAGCGCCATCGGCCTGGCGCTGGGCACGGCGATGGCGGCACTGGCGCTGTCGCTGCTGTCGGGCGACCTGGGCGGCGCCTACTTCCCCGGCGTCACGCCCAGCCGGCAGTTCGGCGTGGCGGCCGCCACGGTGTACGGCGTGCTCGGCGTGGCCGGGGCCTTCGCGGGCGGCTGGCTGCCGGCA
>NZ_JBFXIO010000493.1:0-3239 GCF_050175855.1 Piscinibacter sp. | reverse complement strand
GCCGCACCCCCGCCGGTGTTGCCGAGGTGGCAGCAGTTGATGAACACCAGCTCCGGCACGTGGCGCATCTGCCGCACGTCGCCGGGGGTGAGGAAGGTCTCGCGTCCGATCACCATGCCGGACAGCTTCTTGCGCCGCTTCAGCGGCACCGCCAGGCGCCCGTCGGGCAGCTCGACGGGCACGGCCTGCGCGGCAGCGTCGGCCGAGCCGGGTGGTGCCGCCTCGACCACGTCGACCTCGAACTCGTGCTCGCCATGGCCGGCCAGGTGCAGCACGCGCCAGGCGCGCGCGTGCAGGCCGTCGACGATCTCGGCGGCCTGCGCGTCGATCGCCTCGCCGGCGAAGTAGCCGGCGCGGGCGAACACCTCGCGCACGCGCTCGGCCTCGCGGCGCGCGCCGGGCAGGTCGGCGAAGGCGTTCCAGCCGGCCAGATCGGGATTGCCGACCACGAACACGGTGTTGTCGAAGGCGTGCAGCGGCTCGATGCGGTACTCGGCCGTCTTGAGCTGGCGCACCATGCCGCCGACCACCGCCGGCGGCCGGCCCTGGTGGCTCCAACGGTCCTCGAGCAGCTCCCAGGGGAAGCGCGCCGAGGCCTCGTCGAGCAGCAGCACGATGTCGCGCTGGTCGGGCGAGCTCTGCTTCAGGCGCTGCGGCAGCAGCATCTCGAACAGCGTCTTGGAGACCTCGCCGCTGGCCGCGGCGCTGCCGCAGGCCTGGGCGATGAAGCGGTCGGCCAGGCGCAACTGCCCGTCGGCGAGCGACTCCTCGGCGCGGGCGCGGTCGGCGGTGGTCACGAAGCGCAGGCTGTCGGTGCGGCGGTCCTCGATGACCTCGATGCGCTGCCACCACGACTGGTCGGCGTCGAATCGGCTGCGCTGGCGGCGGCCGGCGCCGGCGATCACCGACGATTCCTTCCAGGCGATGCGCGGCCCCAGGTCGGCGCTCTCGGCCAGCACGGCCAGCTCCTTGGCCGCGGCGATGGCCAGGTCTTCGTAGAGCTCGATGAACTCCACGTGATCGATCAGCACCTGCTGGTCGAGCTGGGCGTCTTCCAGCTTGCGGTTGGCGGCCAGCGCGCCGCGCAGCAGCGCCTCCATCGAGTCGCGCACCTGCAGGCTGCCCGCGCCGGTGCCCACCAGCAGGCAGCTCACGCTGGCGTTGAGGCGAGCCGTGCCCGCGCCCGCCGCGCTGCCGCGCCGGGTGGCCGCGCGGGTCTGCAGGCGCAGTGCGTACTCGAGCAGCGCGTCGCGCGCGCCGGTCTCCAGTCGGCCCGGGGAGAGATCGCCCACCTGCCCGAGGCCGACCACCAGCGCGCCCTCGGGCTCGCGGGCCGGGTCGTCGTTGAAGAACACCGCGTGCGTGCCGTGCGGACCGGGATAGAGACCGAGGTCGCGGCGGCGCGTCAGCGGCCCCTGCGGCTGGTCGCCCTTCATCTGCCAGTCCAGCGCCGCTTCGGCGCTGACGATGGTGTCGCCGGCGTAGTGGCCCACCAGCACCGGGAAGCGCGCGTAGCGCAGGTCGCCGTGGCGGATGCTCACGCGCAGCTGCGCCGAGCGCACCGCCACCGCCGCGCCGCGGCGGCGCGCGCGGCCGCCGCCGAAGCCGAGGCCGCGCACGGCGGCGGCGTCGGGCAGGTCGTCGGTGACGGGCAGCGGCGGCAGCACGAAGCGCTCCGGCTCGCCCGCCGCGCGCGCGCGGCCGGGCGGCGTGGTCGGCAGCTGGTCGGTCTTGCCGGTCAGCAGCAGGTCGACGTAGCCACGGAAGATGCGCCGGTCGTCGGTGTTGCTGCACAGCTCGTCGTGGCCGGTGTCGGGCGCGTAATAGGTCGGCACGTCGGCCAGCCGGCCGGAGGCCCAGCTCACCGTGCCGTCGCCTTCGCGCGTGGCGATGAAGCGCAATTGCCGGCGCGCCGTCCAGTTGCCGGCGAACTCCTCCTCGACGACCTCGTGGCCGATCACGGTGGCGTTCTGGCAGCCGGCCACGTAGACCATGCGGCCCGCGTCGACCGGGGCGCTGCGCAGCAGCTTCCAGGTGGCGGCGGCCTGGCGCAGCGCGGCCTCGTCGGCCAGCGGGAAGCCGGCGCCGAGTTCGGCCTTGAGCTGCTTCCAGGTCGACAGCTGGCCCCAGGGGCTGCGCTCCTCGTCGAAGGGCAGCAGCTCGGCCAGCCCGGGGAATCGGCGCACGATGTCGATCACGCCGTGGGTGCCGCGGGTGAAGTCGAGCAGCGCCAGCTTGGCCTCGGTCGGGTTGGTGCCGGTGAGCCAGCGCACCGCCTCGTGCGAACCGAGGTTGGGCGTGCCCAGCATCAGCAGCCGGCTGCCCGGCAGCGCGCTCATGCGCCGCCAGGCCTGCGCGCCGGCGCCGCCGTCGGCGATCATCGCGCGGGCCACCAGGCCGCCCATCGAGTGCGCCACGATGTGCACCGGCTGGCGCGTGCGCTCGGCCTCGGGCAGCAGGCCTTCGAGCCGCTGCGCGAGCTGCTGCGCCGCCTCGCGCACCGAGCGCCGCCAGTCGTAGGGATGGATCTCGACGCGGTGGGTGCGCGTGAGGTGCTCGATCAGCGGGCCGTAGAAGTCGTCGAGCAGGTCGGTGGGCCGCACGTCGGCCTGGTCGATGGCGATGTCGCCGAGGCCGCCCTTGAGCAGCGCGAAGTACTCCAGCCACACGGCGCGGTCGCGCGCCGACAGCGCGCTGCCCATGGTGCCCGGCACCACCACCACGATCGGCCGCGGCGTGGTCACCGAGCGGCTGGCACGCACCGCCGAACGCCAGCGCGGCTCCTCGTGCGGCGCCTCGGCCAGCGAGGTGAAGCCGGCGTCGCTGCCGTCCTCGCGCGCCAGCGCGTCGGCCAGCCAGTCGATCGACTTGCGGTTGCTGAAGTAGCGGAAGTGGTTGACCTGCTCGCCTTCGTCGCGGCGGAAGCGCGCCGCGCCGCCGGCGCGCGCGATGCCGCCGAGCATCGAGCCGGTGTTGACCACCAGGTCGTGGTCGCTGCCGTAGAACCAGTCGAGCGCGAGGATCTTCAGCTGCCCGAACAGGCCCTTGCCCTGCACATCGCCGCAGATCACGCTGAGGTCGGCGGTGGTGGTGAGCTGCGGCAGGTGCAGCAATCGCGTCAGCGCCGATCCGGGCATCATCGCCTCGATGCCGGGCAGGGTGCGCGGGTCGGTGCGCTGCTTGATGACCGCCAGCAGGAAGTCGGCGGTGCCGCCGATCAGGCCGTCGCCGGTGAGGAA
>NZ_JBFXIO010000492.1:0-3258 GCF_050175855.1 Piscinibacter sp. | reverse complement strand
AGGGCCTGGCCGTGGAGCTCGGCCGCGTGATCGCGCAGTTCCCGGCCGCGTGGCGCGAGCAGTCGCCGCGGCTGCTGCGCATCGACGCCGTGGCCGAGTGCATGCGCTGGCACTGGAACCGCATGGCGGCGCTGCTCGAAGCCTCGGTGGCGGCCGCGGACCTGCGTGGCGACGACGCCGAGCGGCAGCTCTCGCAGGCCATGCTGCTGGCCGCCTGGAACGCCATCGGCCAGGGCGAGCGCAGCGCGGCGCTGCTGGCCGAACTGCGCAGCCTGACCCTGCCGCCGCTGGCCGGGACGCTGGTGATGGACGCGCAATGCTCGCTGCACTTCGAGCGCGGCGAGTTCGCCGCCCTGCGCAGCTTGTTCGAGCAGGTGATGCAGTGGCTCGAGGCGCAGCCCTCGCTGCTGGCCTGGTGGATGGTGTCGCCGCCGACCGCCTGGGCATCGATTCCCGGCGTGGGTGCGCTGGTCGAGCGCTTCAGCGAGGAAGCGCTGCGCCGCTGCGGCGAGCGCGAGCTGCCGATGCGCGCCGCGCTGCAGGCGCTGCAGGCTGCCACGCTGCTGTGGGCCGGCCGCGTCGACGAGGCCGCGAGCCGCGCCGAGGAGGCGCAGGCCGATGCCCGCTGGCTGGCGCGCGCGCCGGAGATCGAGGTGTCGCTGGACAGCGTGCGGATGTTCGTCGACGCGCTGCACGGGAATGCGCCCGGCGTGCAGCGCCGCCTCGAGCGGCTATTCCACCACGAGGATGCCACCGCCGCGCCCGACCGGCTGCGCTTCTGGCGGGCCCATGTGGCGCGGCTGGCGGTGCGTGCGCTCGACGTGCTCGGTGCCGGCGCCGCCGATCTGCGCCCATGGCTGGCGCGCCACCCCGCGCCGGCGGCGGGCGAGCCCGATCCGCTGGCCGCGCGCCTGCTAGCGGCCGAAGGCCGCTGGGCGCAGGCTGCCGAGGCCTTCATGGCGCTGCTGCCGCACGTGCCGTCGGTGGGCCTGATGGGGCAGGGCATCGAGCTGCACCTGCGCGCCAGCCACGCGCTGCTCATGGCAGGCCGCGCCAGCGAGGCCGCTGCGCCGCTGGCGCGCGCGCTCGAGCGCGTCACCGAGTGGCGCGCACAGGGCCATGCGCTGATGGCCGGCCCGGCGGTGCTGGGCGCACTCGCTGCGCATCCCTGGGGCGCGGCGCTCGAACCGGCGGTGCAGGCGAGCCTGGCGGCGCTGGCCGCGCAGTCGGCCGCGCTGCGCGGGCTCGCACCGGCACCCGCCGCCGTGCTTGCCCCGGCGCCGGAGTCGGCCACGCCGGGCGCGGCAGAATCGGCGGGTGTCCTGAGCAGCCGCGAACGCGAGGTGCTCGAACGCATTGCCGCAGGCGACAGCAACAAGCTGATCGCCCGCGCGCTGGACATCAGCCCGCACACCGTGAAGCGCCACGTCGCCAACATCCTCGACAAGCTCGCGCTGCAATCGCGCGGCCAGGCCGCGGCCTGGCTGCGCGCCAACCCCTGAACCATCGACCATGACGACTCGCCGCACCCTCACCCTCGCCCTCGGCGCCTTCGCGCTCGCCCCCCTGGCCGCCTGCTCGAAGAAGGAGGAAGCCGCCGGCGCCTCGGCCGCCGCGCCGTCGGGGCGCAAGCCCAACGGCGTCGAGGCCTACGGCATCGCCTCGCGCGGCACCGGCTTCACGGTCGGCGCAATGATGGCGGCCAACACCGTCTACGTCTTCTTCGATTCCACCTGCCCGCACTGCGCCGAACTGTGGAAGTCGTCGCAGCCGCTGCTGGGCAAGCTGAAGATGGTGTGGATGCCGATCGGCCTGCTGCGCCCGCAGTCGGGCCCGCAGGGCGCGGCCATCCTCTCGGCGCCGGATCCGGTCAAGGCGATGAACGAGCACGAGGCCAGCGTGCTGCAGCGCGGCGGCGGCATCAGCGTGCCGGCCAGCCTGCCCGACGACGTGGTGCAGAAGGTCAAGGACAACACCGAGCTGTTCCGCCAGCTGCAGGCCGAGAGCGTGCCGCTGATCGTGTATCGCAATGCCGGCAGCGGCCAGCACGGCATGCACGCCGGTGCGGTGGACACCGCCACGCTGGCGGCGCTGGCCGGCGTCTGAGCAGGCGAGAATCGGCGCCATGACCGACACCGCCGCCACCCCCTCGCCCAGCCCGGCGTCCTTGCCCGACCGCCTGTCGATCGACCCGCGCAGCCCGCACTACGTGGCCGCGGTGTTCGAGCGCGAGGTCGGCATCCGCTTCAACGGCGTCGAGCGCAACGACGTCGAGGAGTACTGCATCAGCGAAGGCTGGGTGAAGGTGCCGCATGGCCGCACCGTCGACCGCAAGGGCAACCCGGTGATGCTCAAGCTCAAGGGGCGTGTCGAGGCCTTCTACCGCTGAGGCGGTGCCTCAGCGCGGCGACACGATCGCCTGGCGGAAGCCGGTCAGCCAGCCCTTGAGCCGGCGCTCGTGGTTCACGCCGATGCGTACCATGATCTTCTGCCCGGCCGACATCGACTCGAGCTTCTCGTCGGTGAACTCGTAGCGCACCCAGGGGCGCGTCGAGGGCACCTCGCCCTTCACCTCCACCAGCTTCACCGCCGGCGGCAGCGCGGGCTCGGGCGCGGCCAGCAGGTGGTCGATCACCTCGACCAGCCGGTCGTTGAAGTGGCCCTTGGGGTAGCCCAGCTCCGCGTAGGCCTGCTGGAACAGCGGATAGAAGCGGCGGTAGACCGCCGCCGCGCGAGACGGTTCGACCGAGGCGACGAAGGCCACGAAGGGCTCGTAGCGCGCCGCGTTGTCGGCCGAGATCAGCTCGGCGTCGCCGGCGATGATGCGTTGCAGCTTGCCCGGCGTGGGCTGCACCGGCCACAGGCGCGAGGCGGCCATCGGCCGCGCCAGGTTGTCGACGGTGACCACCACGCGACGCACGAAGCCGTCGGCCTGCAGGAAGGTCATCACCGCCGTGCGTCCGGCCAGGCTGGCCAGGGCCTCGCGGACCACGGCTTCCGCGTCGTCCAGCCCCGGCAGCGGTTGCGGCTCCGAGGCCGCGGCGAGCGGCTCGATCGGGTGCTTCGGGCCGGCGTCGGCCGGCGGCGCGGCCGCTGGGGCCGGCGCGGGCTCGACGGGTGCCGGGGCCGGCGCCTGCGCCACCGGCGGGGGCGGCACCACCTTGCCGCGGTACATCCACCACAGCGTGGTGCCGGCTCCGGCGATCGCGACCAGTAGCCCCGCGATCATGGCGATGTGGCGTCGTTGCATGGGGCGGC
>NZ_JBFXIO010000491.1:0-3265 GCF_050175855.1 Piscinibacter sp. | reverse complement strand
CCTCCGAAGGGCCGGTCTCGATCAGGGCCTGAACGCCCTGCTTGAAGCTCTCGGCCAGCGCGCCCTGGATGAAGATCTCCTTGCGCGCGAACTTGTCGACGATCTCGTAGCCGCCGCGGTTCAGCGTCCCTTCGCCCTGCGGCGCGGGAACATCGAACGAGACGACGGCGAAACTGTCGGAGTTGTAGAGCATCTGCATGGGGGACTCTCCTGATCCCGACATGGGGCCGGGCCGGTCGGACTTCAAGACGTCACGGCCGGAGGCGGGCCCGCGTTCAGGGGACGAGCTCGCGCAGGCGCAGCTCCAGCCGGTCTTCGTCGCCGCTGCCCATCGCGGCGCGCACCGGCAGGTGGTGACGCGCCGGGTCCAGCCACACCTCGACGCGGGTGTCGTAGGGGTGGCGCGGCTCGCGCAGCAGGCGCACCGTCTCGATGGGCTCGGCGAACAGCGTCAGCGTCTCGGGGCCGAGGCTGCGGAAGGCCCAGGTGGAGGCGTCGCCGCGCGCGCCGACCACCTGCAGCACGATGCGCTCGCCGGCGGCCAGCCGCTGCGGCTCGGCCTGCGCCACTGCGGCCAGTTGCACCATCCAGCTCAGCCGGTCCTGCACGCCGGGCTGCCAGGGCACCTCGTGCGAGGGGCCGGAGAAGCGGATGCGGCCGGCCTCGCGCTCGAAGTTCGCCGCCACCATCGGGCGGCGGGCGCGCTGGTCGGTGAAGCGTTCGGGGACGAGGCCGTGGGCATCGAGCGCCCCGCTGCTGTCCTGCGTCAGCACGTTCAGCCCCATCACCGACCCTTCCAGCCGCAGGCCGTAGCGGCCGGCCTCGGGGCGCCAGTGCAGGTCGCCGCTGCCGCTCAGGCGGCCTCGGCGCAGTTCGTAGCGGAGTGTCAGCGGCGGCGGCAGCTGCGTGGCGTACAGCGGCGGCGGGGCGCCTTCGGCATCGCTCGCAGCCGAGGCGGCCGGCGCGGGCGACGCAGCTTCGGCCTGCATCGGAGCCGAGGCCGCAGGCTCGGGCGGGGGCGCGCCTTGCACCAGCGGCGGCACGTCGAGCACCGGCTCCGAGGGCGGCGCGGGCAGGTCGGCCGGGTCGACCACCGGCTGCGCCGCGGGCACCGCCGCAGCCGCCTCGCGCCGAGGCCGCGGCGGCGGTACCGGTTGGCGCGCGGGCTGGGCGGCCGCTGCCGGGGCCGCGGGCGGCGGTTCGGCACGGGCCAGCTGCGGCGCGGGCAACGTGCGCACCAGCACGGCACTGGTCGGCGGCGGCTCGGCCACCGGCACGGCGAACTCCACGCCGCCGAGCAGCAGCAGGTGCGCGGCCAGGGTCAGCGACGCCAGCGCGGCGAAGGCGCCGCGGTGGCGCGGCTCAAGCCCGGCCGACAGCATCGACAATCGCCCCTTTCCTGCTTCCCGTTTCCGCCCACCGCATGAAACTCGCCACCTACAAGGATGGATCGCGCGACGGCCAGCTCGTCGTGGTCTCGCGCGACCTCTCGACCGCGCACTATGCCAGCGGCATCGCCACGCGACTGCAGCAGGTGCTGGACGACTGGAACTTCCTCAGCCCGCAGCTGGAGGACCTGTACCAGACGCTCAACCATGGCAAAGCGCGCCATGCCTTCGCCTTCGAGGCGCAGAAGTGCATGGCGCCACTGCCACGCGCCTTCCAGTGGGCCGACGGCTCGGCCTTCATCAACCACGTGGAACTGGTGCGCAAGGCGCGCGGCGCCGAGGTGCCGGAGAGCTTCTACACCGACCCGCTGATGTACCAGGGCGGCAGCGACGACTTCCTCGGCCCCACCGACGACATCGTGGTGCCCAGCGAGGAGTTCGGCATCGACTTCGAGGCCGAGGTCGCGGTGATCACCGGCGACGTGCCCATGGGCTGCACGCCCGACGCCGCGCTGGAGGGCATCCGCCTGCTGATGCTGGCCAACGACGTCTCGTTGCGCAACCTGATCCCCGCCGAGCTGGCCAAGGGCTTCGGCTTCTTCCAGAGCAAGCCGGCCACCGCCTTCAGCCCGGTGGCCTGCACGCCCGACGAGCTCGGCGCCGCCTGGCAGGGCGGGCGGGTGCACCTGAACCTGGAGTCGGTGTGGAACGGCAAGCGCGTCGGCCTGTGCAGCGCCGGCGAGGAGATGACCTTCCACTTCGGCCAGCTGATCGCGCACATCGGCAAGACGCGCAACGTGCGCGCCGGCAGCATCGTCGGCAGCGGCACGGTGAGCAACAAGGACTGGTCGCGCGGCTACAGCTGCATTGCCGAGAAGCGCGCCATCGAGACGATCGAGAGCGGCGCGCCGAAGACCGAGTTCATGCGCTACGGCGACACCATCCGCATCGAGATGAAGGGCGCCGATGGGCAGAGCCTGTTCGGTGCCATCGAGCAGAAAGTGGCGCCGACGGCCGGCTGACGTTCAGGTCTCGTAGGTCTGGTCCAGCGACTCGAAGCCCTTGACCTCGATCGGGTTGCCGCTCGGGTCGCGGAAGAACATGGTCCACTGCTCTCCCGGCTGGCCGGGAAAGCGCAGCTGCGGCTCCAGCACGAACTCGGTGCCGGCGGCGCGCAGGCGATCGGCCAGCGCCTGCCAGTCGGCGCGCTGCAGCACCAGGCCCAGGTGCGGCATGGGCACCAGCTTGTCGCCGACGCGGCCGGTGTTCGTGGTGGCGAACGGTTCGCCCAGGTGCAGCGAGATCTGGTGGCCGAAGAAGTCGAAGTCGACCCAGGTGTCGGTGCTGCGGCCTTCGCGGCAGCCGAGCACGCCACCATAGAAGCGGCGCGCGGCGTCGAGGTCGGTCACATGGTAGGCGAGGTGGAACAGGGCTTTCATGGTCGTGGCATCGTAGCGGGATGAGCTCTGAGCTGCCGCGCACCTTCAAGATCACCACCGTCTGGCTGCTGATCGGCCTGACCTTGTTCCTCGGCATCCAGTGGTGGCAGCACCGCGCGCAGCAGCTGCGCTTCACGGTGGCCGACGAGCTGATCGAGATCCGCCGCGGGCCCGACGGCCACTACCACTGGCCGGGCTTCATCGAGGGCCGTGCGGTCGACTTCCTGGTCGACACGGGTGCCACCGGCACCGCCATCCCGGCCGCGCTGGCGCGCGAGCTGCGGCTGGAGGCGATCGGCACGGTGCAGTCGAGCACCGCCGGCGGCGTGGTGACGGGCGAGGTGATGCGCGCCGACGTCGAGCTGCGCGGCGGCATTCGCGCCGAACGCCTGCGCGTGGTGGCCCTGGCCGGCCTGCACGACAGGCCGCTGCTGGGCA
>NZ_JBFXIO010000490.1:0-3275 GCF_050175855.1 Piscinibacter sp. | reverse complement strand
GGGCGACGTGCGGCAGTACCGTCCAGGCGATGACGCCGAGCAGGAACAGGGTGTCGCGGCTTTCGCGCGGCAGGTGCGACCAGCCCGGCCAGCGTGGCAGTCGCCAGCCCGGGCCGGAGGGCCCCCGGGGCAGGCTCAGCGCCACAGCGCCAGGGCCTCCAGGCAACGGCGGCGGTGCGCCTCGCCTTCGCTCGGATCGATCGCCACACCGGGCAGGCCGAGGGCGTACTCGGCGCCGGCGCGCTGTGCGGCGTTCACCCACGCGGTCAGCCGCGACAGGCGCTCTTCCGGCGGCAGCTGGCCGCAGGCCTGCCAGTCGAGCCACAGCTGCTGCTGGACGGCGCTGGCGGTGTCACGGCTGACCAGCTCGCCGCCGCTGGCCAGCGCCTTGGCGGCCTTCTTCCAGTAGACGAGCTTGAGCGGGTCGCCGCGGCGGTAGCCGCGCACGCCCTCGATCTCGCCGCCTTCGGCCGCCCGGCCTCGTGCCTGGCCGCCGGGCACGGCACGTGCCGCCGGCAGCGGGGCGGCCGGGCGCTCGGGGGCCGGGTAGACGAGCAGCTGCGAAGCAGGCCGCCAGATCGCCCAGGCGCGGAACAGACCGAGCGGGAAGCGCGTCTCGATGCCGATGGCGGGCAGATCGTGCAAGCCGCGCCGGACCGGGACGAAGCTGACCTGCGCGCTGGCCTGGCCCTGGGCGGGCACGTCGATCCAGCCCAGCGTGGCGGCCTCGGCGTCGACCATCTTCAGACCGACGCCGAAGCGCGGCCGGTCGGGGCTGGTCAGGACGATGTCCAGTCGTGCCGGCTCGCCTGCGAACACCGGCGAAGGCGCGCGCAGCCGCAGCGTCAGGCCACGCAGCGTTCCGTGGGTGACGTGCATCGACACCGCACCGCTGCCGGCGAGCAGGAAGGTCAGCACGTAGCCGAGGTTGAGCTGGTAGTTGATGGAGGCCAGCAGCAGCACGATCAGCGTGGCGGCGAACATCAGCCCGGCGCGGGTCGGCAGGATGTACACGTTGCGCTGGCCGAGCACGAGGGTGTCGCTGCGCGGTACGCGGGCCTGCCACCACAGCCGGAATCGGCTGCGAACGGCCGCGGCCGGTCGACCCCACAGGCGTCGTGCAGCCGCGCTCGTCGTCACGGCACCGGCACCGCGGCGATCATGGCCCGCACCTGCTCGATGCGGCCGCGGCCGGCGCCGGCCACCGGAACCAGCCGGTGGGCCACGGCCTGCGGCAGCACCGCCTGCACGTCGTCGGGTGCGACATAGTCGCGCTGGTTGATCAGCGCGCGCGCCTTGGCGGCGCGCAGCAGCGCGATGCCGGCGCGCGGCGAAAGGCCCTCGACGAACCAGCGCCCCGAGCGGGTGGCGGCGATCAGCGCCTGCAGGTAGTCGAGCAGCGCCTCCGAGGCGTGCACCGCCTGCACGACCTTCTGCGCCGCCATCAGCTCGGCGGGTGTCATCACCGCGCCCAGGGCGTGGATGGCCTCGCGGCGATCCTGGCCCGACAGCAGCGCCCGCTCGCTCTTCGCGTCGGGGTAGCCGAGGGTGATGCACATCAGGAAGCGGTCGAGCTGCGACTCCGGCAGCGGATAGGTGCCGAGCTGGTCGGTGGGGTTCTGCGTGGCGATGACGAAGAAGGGCTCGGGCAGGGCGCGCGTCTCGCCCTCGACGCTCACTTGGTGCTCCTCCATCGCCTCGAGCAGCGCGCTCTGTGTCTTCGGGCCGGCACGGTTGATCTCGTCGGCCAGCAGCACCTGGGTGAAGACCGGGCCTTGATGGAAGACAAACGCCTCCTTGCTGCGCTCGTAGACACTGACGCCGATCAGATCCGAGGGCATGAGGTCGGCGGTGAACTGGGTTCGCGAGAAGCGCAGCCCGAGCGAGACTGCCAGCGCGTGCGCCAGCGTGGTTTTGCCCACGCCCGGGACGTCCTCGATCAGCAGGTGTCCACCGGCCAGCAGACAGGCGATGCAGTCCTCGATCTGCGGCCGTTTGCCGACGATGATCGTGCTAATCTGATTGATGAGTCGATCGATCTGATCGCCGAGCGCTGAGTTCATGACGAGACCATAACCGATAGAACAAAACCCCGAGACATGAGCACGGCGTTCTTCACCCACCCCGACTGCCGCCGCCACGACATGGGCGCGGGCCACCCCGAATGCCCGCAGCGGCTCGACGCGATCGAGGATCACCTCATCGCCACCGGCCTGGACATCGCGCTGACGCGCCACGACGCGCCGCTGGTCGACCTGAAGGACGTGGAGCTGGCCCATACCCACCACTACGTGGCCGAACTGCGCGACGTTCTCGAGCAGGTCGAAGCCAGCGGGCAGGCCAAGGCACTCGATCCCGACACCGCCGCCAACCCCGGCACCTGGAAGGCCGCGTTGCGCGCCGCCGGCGCCGCCGTGGCCGCCACCGACGCAGTGCTCGACGGCCGCGCCGAGAACGCCTTCTGCGCCGTGCGCCCGCCCGGCCACCACGCCACACGCGACGAGGCGATGGGCTTCTGCTTCTTCAACAACGTGGCCGTGGCGGCGCGCCATGCGCTGGACGTTCGCGGCCTCAAGCGCGTGGCAGTGATCGACTTCGACGTGCACCACGGCAACGGCACCGAGGACATCCTCGCCGGCGACGACCGCGTGCTGATGGTCAGCTTCTTCCAGCACCCGCTGTACCCCTACAGCGGCGCGGTGCCCAAGGGCACCAACATGCTCAACCTGCCGATCCCGCCGTACACGCGCGGCGGCGAACTGCGCGAGCTGATCGAGGCCAACTGGATGCCGGCGCTCGACGCCTTCCGCCCGGAGATGATCTTCATCTCGGCCGGCTTCGACGCCCACCGCGAAGACGACCTCGGCCAGCTCGGGCTGGTGGAGGCCGACTACGAGTGGATCACCCTGCGCATCAAGGACATCGCCGTGCGCCACGCGCGGGGGCGCATCGTCTCGTGCCTGGAAGGCGGCTACAACCTCAGCGCGCTGGCGCGCAGCGTCGCCGCGCACCTGCGCGTGCTGACAGGCGTCTGAGCGCAGCGTCTGAGAGGGTTCTTCAGCGCACGCCCAGCTTCATCATCAGCTTGAGGTACTCGAGCTGCGCGTTGAGCGTCTGCAGGCGCTGCAGCAGCTCATGCCAGCGCAGCTCCTGCACCTCGGCGGGAGACAGCTTGCGGGGCTGGAAGTCGGGGGCGGAGGACATGGCGCGGTGGTGGTGCTGCGTTGGCGAGATCGTCGATCCGCCCGCCTGCCGTGGCAACCCCGCGCCTTGGG
>NZ_JBFXIO010000489.1:0-3276 GCF_050175855.1 Piscinibacter sp. | reverse complement strand
GATCTTCTTCGGCCATCAGCATGCGCGCCAGGTTGACTTTGCCGCCACCGATGTGGGTGTGCATGTCGATGCCGCCGGCCATCACCACGCAGCCCGTCGCGTCGATGGTCTCCGCATAGGTCTCGCCGTGCACCGGGGAGGCGATGCGGCCGTCGCGAACGACCACATCGCGCACGGCATCGAGGCGGTTCGACGGGTCGACCACGCGGCCGCCGCGGATCAGGATCGCGCTCATGCGGCGCTCCTCGCCGGCAGCGCGGCCAGCAGCCGCTGTGCCACCGCGGCCACCGTGGACAGCGCATCGGGGCGCGCGGCGCGCAGCGGCATCAGCACCGTGCCGTCGGTGCGGAAGACATGGCCGGCCGAGCCGATGCCCGGCGTGCTCACGGCGATGAAGATGCTGCCGGCGCGACGGCAGCGTTCGGCCAGCGCGGGGTGCCCGAGCACGATCATCGGCAGGCCGTTCTCGGGCGGCGCGGCCTCGGCATCGAAGCTGGCCACCCACAGCAGCGCATCGACCGCGCCCTGCGCGATCAGCCGCAGGCTGCCGTAGCGCAATGGCTCGTGCTCCAGCCCGCGCGGGCCGGCACGCGAGCGCAGCGGCACGCCCGACAGCCAGGCGAACACCTGGTTGGCGGTGGCCACGCCGTTGCCGCCGCCGACCCACAGCGCCGCGGCACGCGTGCTGCGGTTCAATTCGTTGATCGTGCGGTACAGCGTCTCGACGATCAGCGCGCCCTGCTCCGGCAGCTTGGCCACCGAGCCCGAGATCACCGCGTAGCGCGCCGCGCGCAGGCGCTGCGACAGCGCACGCAGTCCTTCCGGCACGCTGGCGCCGGCCATCGCCGGGCGCCCGGCCACGAGCGCGTCGAGCAGCGACACGGTGTCGAACAGGTCACCGCACAGTGGCAGCACCTCGACACTCACACCGTTCCCCGCCCAGGTCTGCAGCACGGCGTCGTCACCGGGCCTCGGGCCCAGCAGCACGACGTGCCGCTTCGGCACCTGCGCATCACCGATACCCATGCGCTCGCGGATCAGCGGCGCGGTGGGCAGCGGCAGGCCGCCGACGAAGACGATCAGGTCGGTGCGCGTGCGCACCTCGGCCAGCGTGGTGGTGAACTGGCCGCGGTCCTGCAGGGCGCGCAGGCCGTGCATCAGCGCGTCACCGGGGGCGGCGTCGCAGATGGCCCCGGTCGCGCAGGCCAGCGGATAGAGCGCGCGAAGCCCGGCCACGTCGGTGCCCAGTCCGGCGAACAGCGGCTGGCGGCTCGCAGCCAGACGCTGCACCGCAGCATCGAAGGCCGCCTCGAGCGTCACGGCCTGGCCGTCGATCTCGGCCATCGGCATCGCCGCGGCACTCGTGAAGCGCGAGAGTGCGTCCCGTGCCCGCGCGCACTCGACGCCGGTCAGTTGCAGGGGCTCGGCACCGGCCCCGACGCGCACGCCGGCATGGTCGCAGGCCAGCGGGCAGAAGGGGCAGGTCCACGCCGAGGCGGCCGTTGCAGATGAACTCATGGATGATCCGTCACGCAAGCGATGTGCCATTGGTGAACACCGGGCGGACCCGCCTCGCGGCGCAGCCTGACCGGCCAAAACTGCCACACAGTGTTTCGGAAACGTCGGCCGACGGCGGCCGCTACCCCCTCGCAGGCGGTGGCACGAATCGTGATGGCGTGGCGGCCATGACCCTTCGCCCCCACGCCCGGCCGCCGCTTCACCGGCGCACCGGCGGCAGCCGCCCGTCATGCAGGGCGCTGGCCACCAGCCAGGCCTGCGCACCGGCCGCGGCGGCCGCTGCCAGGTCGGCCTCGTGGCGGATGCCGCCCGCGCCGACCAGTTTCGTGCCCGGCGAACGGGCCTGCACCTCGCGCAGGGTGTCGAGATCCGGGCCGGCATCGGCGCCGACGCGCTCCAGCGTCATCACGATGACGCGATCCGGCCAGAGTGACGGCGACTCCCAGCAACCGGCCGCATCGAGCACGCGGCCGTCCCGACGGTCGAGCGAGAGCACGGCGGCGCGCCGATCGGCGCAGCAGCGTGCCAGCGCCTCGCGCGAGCCCAGCGACTCGCTGGCGAAGATGCACACCACGCGCTCGGCGTCGGTGCCGATCCGCTCACGCAGCTGCTGCGCGGCGTCCGCGTCCGCGAAGCCGGCGTCGACCCACAGCTCCAGCCCGGGCAGCGCATGCAGCAACTGCTGCAGTACGGCCACCTGCACTTGGCCGCCGGTCAGCGCATCGAGGTCGGCCACGTACAGCCGTGTGGCGTCGCAGTGCTGGCACAGCGCGCGCGCCACGGTGACGGGGTCGCTGCCCTCGCAAAGCTGCGAGACGACCGGCCGGTACGATGCCCGGTCGCCGCGCACGGCGCGCACCGCCTGGCCGCGCATGAGGTCGATCACGGGGATGAGTTGCATGGCGTCGGCGGCTCGGCGGGTGACGGTTCGATGATGCAGGTGTTCGTGTTCGAGTATCTCAGCGGCGGCGGGCTGGTCGACGGCGACGCCGCGGCCACCGCGGTGCTGATGCCGCAAGGCCTGGCCATGCGCGACGCGCTGGTGGCCGACCTGCTGGCCAGCGGCGATTGTGACGTCACCGCCGCCACCTGCGCGCGCGCCGGCGCCTTGCCCGCCGGCTCGGCCGAAGCGGTGCCGCACGACGGCGAGACGCCGGTGGAATTCGCCGCGCGGCTGGCCTCGGGGCACGACCTGGCCTGGATCGTTGCGCCGGAGACCGGCGGCTGCCTGGCCGAGTTCGAGCGGGCCATCGGCGCGCCACGCTGGCTGGGTTGCGACGCGCGCAGCATCGCGATCGCGTCGAGCAAGTCGGCCACGCTGCGCCACCTCGGCGCGCACAACCTGCCCACCCCCTGGGCCCATGCGGCCGCGGCGCGGCGCTGGGTGGTCAAGCCCGACGACGGCGCCGGCAGCGTGGCCACGCAGGTGCACGCCAACCGCCTCGGCGCCGAGGCCGACCTCGCCGGCCGCCATGCACGCGGCGAGAGCGCCTGCCTCGAACCCTGGATCGATGGCGAGGCGATGAGCCTGTCGATGCTGTGCGAGCTCGGCAGGGCCGAACTTCTGAGCGTGAACCGGCAGAAGGTCGCCACGCTGCCGGATGGCTCGCTGCGCTACGACGGCGTCGAGATCGACGTGCTGCCGCGCTCGTCGGCGCGATGGCGCAGCCTGGCCACGCTGGCCGCGCGCGTGGCCGCGGCGCTGCCGGGCCTGCGCGGCTTCGTCGGTGTCGACATCGTGGTCAGCGAGCGGCTCGG
>NZ_JBFXIO010000488.1:0-3277 GCF_050175855.1 Piscinibacter sp. | reverse complement strand
GCGCACGGCGCTGGTCGACGCCGCCGGACCGGGCGCTGCGAAGGTGCGCGAACTGGTCGAGCTGTGCCACCGCTTCGGCGGCGAGGTTCGACGCACCGTATCCCGCTGCGACGAAGCTCTCGAGCGCATGGCCGCGGCGGGCCGCCCCATCGCCGTCTGGCAGGGTGCGGCCAAGACGGTCGGGTTTCTGGCTGCTCTGACGCGCGCCAGCCTCGTGCACTGCGCGGTCGATCTGAGCGAGCAGCGACATGGTCGCTTCCTGCCGGGCACGGGCCTCGTGGTGCACGCGCCGGAGCAGTTGAAGGCGATTCGCCCCGGGCATGTGATCCTGATGAATCCGGTCTATGTGGAAGAAGTTCGCGCCCGCCTGGTGGAGATGGGCGTGGAAACCGAGCTCTGCACGATCGCCGATCTGTGCAGGTGATGGCGACGATCGATGGCGTGCGAGGGCCTGCTGGCACCGCACGCCCGAGCATAGCCCCGCGAGAGGGCGAGTCGCCGCTTGCCCCCCTTGGTTCGGGGAAGGCGGCCACGTGCCGGCGCGTGAACAACTCACGCCTCGGACGCCGGCTTCACCGCACAATCGGGACCCCGGTTTCCATCAATCACCCACACTGTTGCCTATGCCCCGCAGCGCACTCTCCAAACAACTGAGTCTGGGCCTACGCGCCGGCGATTGGGTCGTCGTGCGCAGCCAGAGCGAGATACTTGCCACGCTCGGCCCCGACTGCCGCCTCGATGGCCTGCAGTTCCAGCCGGAGATGTTCGAGCTGTGCGGCCGGCGCTTGCGCGTCGCGAAGACGGCACACAAGACCTGTGACACGTCGATTCACAACACCGGGGGCCGGCGCCTGCACGACACCGTGCATCTGGAAGGCGGCCGCTGCGACGGCGGGCA
Source organism: Piscinibacter sp. (assembly GCF_050175855.1). Taxonomy (GTDB): domain Bacteria; phylum Pseudomonadota; class Gammaproteobacteria; order Burkholderiales; family Burkholderiaceae_C; genus Piscinibacter. Next base: position 2,379 of record NZ_JBFXIO010000488.1, on the reverse strand, counting down.
TCACGAAGGCTGCCAGGCCGACTGCGTCTTCTTCTGGAAGGAAGCCTGGCTGCAACGAGCCGAGGGTTCGTCACCCGAGGTTCCGCCACGCGCCGATGCACCGACACCCGACGACGTGATGCGGGCGCGGCATGCGCCCGGCAGCGATCCGGCCGACCCGGTCTGGGTCTGCCAGACCACGTCGATCTACGAGGCCAGCGAGCCGCTGCCGTGGTGGGATACCCGCCAGTACATCTGCGACGTGAGCGGAGGCAACCACAGTTTTCTGCACATGGCCAAGCTTCTGCTGATGTCGGGCTACCGGAAGATTGTCCACCTCGGCATCGGCTATCGCTTCTGGGTCGGCCTGTACAACACGCTGCAGCGCTGGCGCGGCGGCAAGCCCTACCCGGAGATCCATGGGCAGGTCCAGAAGGGAACGCCGACACCCGCCGAGTCACTCAATCTGCAGCCGGGTGAGTGGGTCGTGGTGCGCTCACCCAAGGAGATCGCGGCGACCATCACCCCCGACGGATTCAATCGCGGCATGCGCTACGACCCGGAGATGCTCAAGTACTGCGACGAGCGCTACCAGGTGCAGTCGCGTGTCACCAAGCTGATCCACGAGAAGACCGGCAAGATGACGACGATGAAGACGCCATGCATCCGCCTGGAGAACGTCTACTGTCGCGCCGAGCTGACCGAGAGCCGACTGGGCTGCCCCCGCGCATCGAGCACGTACTTCCGCGAGATCTGGCTGCGTCGCGCCGATTCCCCGGCGGGCATGGAATCGAAGCAGTCCTGAACGCCCGGGCTCGTCATGCTGCCGGCGCGACACCTTCGCGCCGACTTCGCAGTGCCCTCAGGAACGCCCAGATCAGCAGGACGCGGCGGCGAAACAGCAAACCGAGTGCGGCCAGGTAGCCGAGCGCGCCGGCCAGCACGGCGATCGCCGCGGCCCAGCCCGTGGCGAGGTCCGGGCTGAGCAGCGTCCGCGCGCCGAGCACGGCGGCGCTGAGCACCAGACTGGCCAGTGCCGCAGGCATCAGGGCGTCGAGCCACTCCAGGAAGCCACTGCGCATGGTGCGGAATGCGATGATCATCGCCGGCAGGTTGACGAGCGGGAAGACGATCGACCAGGACAGGGCCACACCCTCGAGCCCGCCAAGGCTGCCGGCCAGGAAACCCAGCGGCAGGCCGACACCCGCGAGCACGCTGCACCACATGTTGGCTCGGAACTGCCCCGTCCAAAGCAGCACGGGGCCGACCAGCATCTGGCAGGTGTAGTAGCCGGCGTAGATGCACAGCAGGCGCAGTGGCATGACGACCGCTTCCCATTGAGGGCCGAGAACGATACGCACGGCGTAGTCGGCCGTCAGGGCAATGCCTACGGAGATCGGCAGCGTGACGTAGGCCACCAGCTCGGTGAGCAGCAGGAAGTAGCGTCGAAGCTCGGCCGGATCCTTCTGCACAGCACTGAATATTCCCGGCACCACGCGACTGACCACCGACGCGATCTCCTGCGACAGCGTGGTGGACAGCGTGGTCGCGAACGAATAGGCGCCCAGTGCCTCCTTGCCGATCAGCTTGCCCACCACGACTTGATCAGCGTTGCTGTAGCCGTAGTACGCGATGCGTGAGGCGAGCACCCGCCAGCCCTGCAGCAACGGCTTGGCTAGCGTGGCGAACTCGCGCGGCACGCTGACGCGATACGGGTGCCACCACAGCAGCAGAAGCGTCACGGCAGCAGCGCCGGCCAGCGAATTGAACACCAAAGCCCAGACGCCCCAGCCGAGCGTCGCGCCCAGCACCAGGGTGCCCTGGGTCACCATCACTTGCAGGAACTGCGCCCACGCGAGGCGGGCGAACTGCATCTCGCGTTGCAGCGCGGCGCGGGGCACCACCTGCAGGGCGTCGGCGACACACAGCAGACTGAGCAACATCACGATCGGCGCGACCTGGGCCTCGCCGAAGAAGTGCGACACAGGCACCGCCAGGCCGACGAACAGCAGACTCAGCGTGCCACCTGCGAGCAGCACGAAGCCCGCCAGCCGCGCCTGCTGAACGCCGACGATGCTGCGGTCCTGGACGAAGATGGCGTCCAGCCCGAAGTCCTCGACCATGCGCACCAGCCCGATCGCCAGCATCGCCATTGAGACCAGCCCGTAGTCGGCGGGAGACAGCAGCCGCGCTGCATACGCGGTGGCAATCCAGCTGATCGCCTGTGCCGGCCAGCGCTACGCCGCGGTCCAGGCCATGCCGGAGACCAGCGAGTGGTCCAGCGAGCGAGCGCTGGCCTCGTGGTCCCCGTCGCCGCGCATCGACTCAGGATCGCCGCCCCAGGCGCAGCAGCTCGACCAGGTCGCGCCCGATGTCAGCGCGACTCCAGTAGGCGCGCCT
>NZ_JBFXIO010000487.1:0-3279 GCF_050175855.1 Piscinibacter sp. | reverse complement strand
GCGCTGCTGGCGGCCGCCCTGCCGGCGAGCGCCGGCGACCGGTTCGCCACCGTGGGCGATACCGTGATCAGCGCGGCCGACTACCAGCGCGCGCTGTCGGTGGCGAGGCGCAAGAAGTACTACCACGCCAAGCCGCCGGAGGCCGAGTACGCCAAGTTCCAGCGCGAGGTCGGTGACGACGTGGTCAACCGCGTGCTGCTGCTGGCCGAGGCGAAGCGCCGCGGCATCCAGCCCGACCGCGCGATGATCGACGCCACCGTCGCCGGCTACGACCGGCAGTACGCCAGCAGCGCCAACTGGAAGGCCAACCGCGAGAAGATGCTCGCCGCGGTGGTGCCGCAGCTCGAGGCCGAGAGCCTGCTCGACCGTCTCGGCAAGCTGGTGAGGAACGTGCCCGAGCCCGGCGAGGCCGCGGCGCGGGCCTACTACGACAAGCACCGTGAGCTGTTCGTCGAGCCCGAGCAGGTCAAGCTCAGCGTCATCCTGCTCAAGGTCGACCCGAGCTCGCCGCAGGCGGTGTGGAACGGCGCGAAGGACGAGGCCCAGGCCATCCATCGCAAGCTCAAGGCCGGCGCCGATTTCGCCGAACTCGCGAAGCTGCATTCCGGCGACAAGAGTGCCGCCCAGGGCGGGCAGATGGACTACACCCACCGCGGCATGCTGCCCGAGGCGGTGCACGGTGTGGTCGATGCGCTCAAGCCGAAGGAACTGTCCGAGCCGGTGCAACTGCTCGAGGGCATCGCCATCCTGCGCCTGGACGACCGCCGCGCCGCGCAGCAGCGCCCCTTCGAGCAGGTGAAGGAGCGTGCCGCCGATCTCTGGCAGCGCGAGGAGGCGCAGGCCCGCTGGGACAGGCTGATCGCCGATCTGCGCCGCGCCACGCCCGTCCGCATCGACGAGAGCCACTATGCGCCGCTGCCCGCGACCCCGGAGAAGGCGCGCGCCGGCTGAGTGCCGGCGGCTGCTCGGGTCTCCCATGCCCAAGGGACGGCAGGTTCGCGCCCGCTGGTTCTGTGCCGCACTGCTGCTGCGCGCGGGCAGTGCCGGCGCCGCGGCCTTCGTGCCCGGCGCGCCCGAGCCCGACCCGCCCACCGGTGCCACCGGCCGCGTCGAGCCGGAGATCGCCGTGCCGGTGGCCGGCAGCGGCATCCGCTGGGAGTTCGCGCCGCCGCGCTGGGGCGGCACGCTGTCGCTCGACGCCCGGCGCCTTCGCCTCGAGGACGGCTCGCGCAGCACCCAGGGCCTGCTCTACAACGACATCGAGATGGCCACGCACGTGTGGCAGCCCTGGTTCATCCAGCTGCGTGCGGGCGCCGGGTTGCTGGCCGCACGCGACACCGCCACGCCGGCCGACGGTGCGAGCAGCACGACCGCGCGAAGCCTCGCGCTGACCGGGCGCGTGGCCCTGTCGGTCTTCCCGGTCAGCCGCTTTCCGTTCGAATTCCGCGCCGAGGTGGCCGACAGCCGCGCCGGCGGTGACACGCTGGGCGCCGACTTCCGGACCTATCGCCTCGGCGTCACGCAGGCCTGGCGACCGGAGAGCGGTGGCGACAGCGTCAACGCCGCGCTCGATTACAGCCGGCTGGAATCGTTCAGCGGCATCGAGGACACCGTGGTCACGCTGCGCGGCACCGCGCTGCGCCAGCTCGCTGCCCATTCGTTCGAACTCTCCGGCCAGCTCAGCCGCAATGACCGCAGCGACAGCGACGACCGCACGCGCATCGGCCTGCTCAACGGCCGCCACACCTTCCATCCGGCCGAGTCTCTGCACGTCGACACGCTGGCCAGCTGGAGCGACCTGCGCCTGGCCAGCGGTGCCGGCGGCTCGCGCTTCGAGAGCCGCAGCGACGTGCGCCAGCTTTCCAGCTTCGCGACCTGGCGGCCGCGCGAGGGCGACGTGCTGTTCCGGCCCGACTCGCCGATGTACCTGACCGCCAGCGTGCGGCTGCTCGATGCGGGCACCGCGACCGAAGGCGACCTCGCCTTCGCCGAACAGCGCGCGCGCGCCATCAACGGCACGCTGGGCGCGAGCGTCGAGCTGACCCGCGAGTGGCGGGCCTCCGGCGCGCTGTCCGGCGGCTCGGTGCAGATCGACGGCCAGCCGCGCAGCCTGAATGCCACCGGCACCGGCGGGCTGACCTGGACGCCGCAGGGCCTGGCCTTCGGCGAGTGGCGCTACACGCCGTCGCTGGGCGCCAGCGGCAGCGTCACGCGCAGCAGCCAGGTGACCCTGCGCAAGGCGGCGGGCGTGCAGGGCAACCACGGCCTGTCGCGCACCTGGATGGCCAGCGAGACCGACAGCGTTTCGGTCAACCTCACGCAGAGCCTGGGCCTGCTGCGCGAGTCGCTCACGCCCGACGTCACGCGCGCGCTCTCGCACTCGGCCAGCCTGTACTGGCAGGGCGCGGGCGACGGTGCGAGCCAGAGTTATGCCGGCCTGTCGGTCAGCGACTCGCGCACCTGGGCACAGGACAGCGGCCGCTTCCAGCTGATCAACGCGCAGTTCAGCCGGCGCACGCAGCTCACGCGCCACTCGAGCTGGAACGGCAACCTGACCTGGCAGTCGGCGCGCAGCGATGCGACCCAGCTCGACCCGTTCACGGGCACGCTGCGCGAAGCGGGCGTGGGCTGGCAGCGCTTCTACAGCGGCACGCTGAGCTACGAGCACCAGCGCTTCCTCGAGGTGCCGCGGCTGCGCTACGCGCTGATCCTGGCGGTCAACAGCCAGCAACTCGAGAGCCGCGCGCTCGGCGACGTCGACGCGCCGCTGGAGCGGATCACCGAATCTCTGGAGAGCCGCATCGACTACTCGATCGGCCGCCTCGAGGCGCGGCTGTCGGCGCGGCTGGCGCGTGTCGAGGGCCGCAGCGTGGCGGCGCTGTTCGCGCGTGTGCAGCGGCGCTACTGAACCCCTTCATCCCTTCGCACCCGGAGTCCTTCCCGTGAACACCTTGTCCCTCCTGCGACGGCCCTGGCGCAGAGCGCTGGCGGCCTTCGCCACGGTGCTGCTGCTGTGGAGCGCCGCGCCACCCGACGCACAGGCCGAGTACGGCGACGTCGTCATCAACAACTACTCCGATGCGGCGGGCATGCGGCCGGTGGTGTTCCCGCACTGGTTCCACCGCGTGCGCTTCCGCTGCAAGGTGTGCCATGCCGACCTCGGCTTCGAGTTCAAGGCCGGCGGCAACCAGATCAACATGCTCAAGATCATCGACGGCCAGTACTGCGGCGCCTGCCACAACGGCGAGATCGCCTGGTCGGCCGAGAACTGCAACCTGT
>NZ_JBFXIO010000486.1:0-3280 GCF_050175855.1 Piscinibacter sp. | reverse complement strand
AAGCGGTTCCAGCACGTTTAGGAGCCCCAACTGACCGCTCAACTGGCCGATTCCAATCGTCCGCCCATTGCTTGCGCCCAGTATTCTTCCACTGCTCTGCCCAGCACAACAAGGCTGCCAGACTTCAACTCAAGCGTCCTCATAAGTCTTGATGAACCCGTCCGGTATCGACACAAGCGCATTGCTCACCATGCTGGGCTTGATCGCTGCCGTCTGGGCCGTAGTGCCGAGCACCGCAAGGCTCAGCTTCCGGCTCAGCCTCACGTGGCTCGACTGGCTAGTCCTGTGGGTGGTGGTTCTCAGCATCCACGGGTTCTTCTTTGAACCTGTTCTCAAGGAACTTGGCTTCCCTCATCTGGGCCCGTGGCTATGGGGTTTCGACAAGAGCGCTACGCAGTACTCGCTGTTTCTGCTGCTGGCAGCCTTCGTCTATTGGCGCTCCAGCAGCACCAAGCTCACGCGATGGAACATTGGACTCTTTGACGAACTCACCACTGCGCTACTTCACGCTGGCAAACACGAGGGTGAGCGTCTGGCCGGCCCACCTTGACGGCAAGCAGGGGTTCAGGCTTGCGCGGATGTCCAGCGATGCGGCAGCAGTTCGTCGAGCTGGGTGTTGAGCAGCGTCGGCAGACGCTGCAGCACGTCGCGCAGGTAGGCCCACGGTTCGTGGCCATTCATCCGTGCCGATTGCACCAGGCTCATCACGATGGCAGCGCGTTGGCCGGCGAGTTCGCTGCCCACGAACTGCCATGCCTTGCGTCCCATCGCCCAGGGCTTGATCTGACGCTCCAGGTGGTTGTTGTCGATGGCCACAGCACCGTCGTCGAGGTGCCGCGTCAGCGCCGCCCAATGGCCCAGCGTGTAGTCGATCGCCTTGGCCGTCGCGCCGCCGTCCGGGACCAGCCGTCGCTCTAGGCCCAGCCACTGTCTGAGCTCGTCCCATAGAGGCTTGGCAAGCCGCTGCCGCTGAGCTCGTCGTTCGTCGTCGCTGAGGCCCTTGAGTTCGCCCTCGACTTCGTAGATGCGGGCGAACCGCCGCAGCGCGTCAACCCCGATGGGGCTCGTGCCCTCGTGCGCGAGCTCTTCGAAGTTCCTGCGCGCATGCGCGGCGCATGCGGCGCTGATGCGACCCGGGTAGTGCTGTGGGTCCACTACGGTGTCGTACGCACCGTAGCGGTCCGTGAGCAGCGTTCCGCACCATCGTCGCTCGCCCAACATGTCGTCACCGCCCAGGAAGGCCACCGGGTACTGCGCGCCGCGCCCTCGGCAGAACTCGTAGATGACGCCCGGAACGGCGTCGTGCCAACTTCGCGCGTAGGCCCACATGTACGCCCTGCGCGTCTTGCCTGCGCCGGGGTCCAGCAAGGCCACCGGCGTCTCGTCGGCTTGCAGGACTCGGCAATCGAGGATAAAGCGCTTGTGCAACTCGTACAGCGGCTCCAACGCCGCGCCGACCTGGCCTGAGCCGGCCGCCAAGGTCGAGCGCGGGGTGTGCACGCCAGAGCGCGCGTTGATGGTCTCCTGCCGGTAGTACGGCAGGTGATCCACGAAGCGGCTGATCACGGTGTGCGCCAGCAGCCCGCTGGCGGCGATGCCGCCCTCCACGATCTCCGGCACGCTGCTCGCCTGCCTGAGCACCTGGCAGTGCCTGCACGCCCACTTGCCGTAGATGTGGCGATGTACGAAGAACTCGGCCGGCACGATGTCCAGCCGTTCGGTGACGTCTTCGCCGATGCGGGTCATGGGCCGCCCGCATTCTGGCTCCTGGCAATCGGTGCTGTCGGGCTCATGCCGGTGCTCGACGCGGCGCAGGTGCTCCGGCAGCGCTTGGCGACGTGGCTTGCGCGGCGCCGGCTTGGGTGGGTTCCCGGCAGCTGTTGCGGCCGCATCTGCTTCACGACGCAACCGATCGAGCTGCGCGCGCAGCGCGGCTTCGTCCTCGGCCAGCGATTCTTCGAACAGGCGACGCTGCTCAGCGTTCATCGCCTCGGACTTCGCTCCGTACGTCCAGCGCTTCAGGCGGGCCAGCTCGAAGTTGATCTTCTCGATCTTGGCCTCGCGCAGCGCGATCTCGCGGTCCTTGCGCTGCAGCAGCACGTCGCGCTGAGCCAGCTCCTCAGCTCTCTGCGCGAGGGCCTGGTCGCGCTCGCACAGTTGCTGCGCCTGGTCCTGTACCTGCTGTTGCAACCGGGCAATCAGCGCGGCGACCTCGGGCGGCAGGCCCTGAGGATCCGAGGGAGGAAGACCACGCATGCCGAGCATGCGTGGCATCGTGCCAGAGCGGGCCGACCAGGCCCATCGGCACATGCACCGTCAACCGGTTCACGGCTGACGTACTCCCACGGCTCAGGCCCGCGTGATGACGCTCAGCTCGGGCAGGCGCTGCCACGGTAGGCCCAGCACCAGCGCGTCGAACTGCGCGGATGTCAGCGCCAGTGATGGCGCGACGCTGGCCGCCACCGGCCAGACGAAACGGCCAGCGTTCAGGCGCCGGGCCGCGCACCAGATGCCGAAGCCGTCGTGCACGAGCAGCTTGATCCGAGTGCCACGCGCGTTGGCGAAGAGGTAGCCGTGGTGGGCCTGCGCGACACCGAACACCTGCACCACGCGCGCCAGCAGCCGCTCGGTGCCGGCGCGCATGTCGATGGGCTCGGTCGATAGCCACATGGCGTCGATGCGGATCACCGAAGGAGCTCGCGCATCCAGGCCGCACACTCGCTGGCCGCACTGGCCGGCCAAGTCACCGTGACCGCGGTCGCGCCGCGCTTCAACTCGATGCGGATATCAGGCAGCGCAGTCGGCTCGGTGGGCGCAGGCAGGTGCACCGGAACGAACGAGGACCTGTGCTCAGGCGCCTGGACTTCACCAGGGGCCATCCCGCGAAGGGCGCCGGCCGTGGGCTTCATCTCGGCCTCGCGCACCCACCGACGCAGCAAGTTGGCGTTGACGCCATGTGCCATCGCCACCGCCGCCATCGACATGCCCGGTTGCAGGCAACTGGCCACCGCCTCGGCCTTGAATTCATCGCTGTGCGTGCGACGTCGACGGCGCGGGCCAGCTTGTAGATCAGGGATAGTGTTCACGTGTCCACCAACAGTTGAAGTGGACACGAGGCTCCTATGCGTCTACCCGACATTCAAGATGGTCGGACTGGACGCTCACACACGAGGAGCTCACGGACCTGTTGCAGCGACACCTGCGGTCAGCGCTAGACCTTGCGCAACCTAGAACTGTGCGCAGCAGAGTTGCCACCTTCATCAGACCCGCGCGCCCCACC
>NZ_JBFXIO010000485.1:0-3282 GCF_050175855.1 Piscinibacter sp. | reverse complement strand
CTGGCGCACCGCGCACAGGCCGTCGGCGTCGCCGTTGCAGACGTCGAAACAGCGAAGCGGCGCGCTCATCGGCGAGGGGCGAACGTCAGCGTGGGCAATCGCCGCCGCGCTGCACTGTGCCGTCCCTGCATTCCGTGAGCAGTGGCTCCTCCTGCGCGGACGGGGCAGCCGGGCGCGCGAGATAGACGATCTGCTGCTGGCCGAGGTCGCAGCGTCCGACCACCTTGCCGGGAACCTTGGCGCCGCTCTCGACCACGGTGAGCCGGTAGCCCCGTGCCCCGGACGCCTGGATCTTGGCGTCGATGCGGGCGCGAATCTCGTCGCAGTTGCCGGCGGCCGTCGCGATGGCGGGCGTGCCGAGCGATGCCAGCGCGGCGAGCGCTGCCAGGAAAGTGCGCGTCACGACTCCTCCGCTTCGATCAACAGTTGCTGCCGCGGTGCGCCGTGCGTGGCGGCCATGGCGCGAATGCGCAAGCCGCTGCCCTCGGGCACCTCGACGCGGCAGTGGTAGTCGAGACTGTCGGTCTCGCCGGGATTGCTGGTGGCGATGCGGCGCGACCAGTGGCGGCGCCCGTCGAGCTCGATCGTCAGGGCATGCCAGGCGCCGTGCGCCGGCGCGGGGCATCGCACCACCAGGCGCACGTCCACCTCGAAGCGCCGCCCGACAAGCGCCGGTGGTACCTCGAGGACGGCGACATCGGATTCTCCGGCGTCGAGCCGCCAGCGTTCTGGAGCAATGCGGGTCATGCCCGCAGCTTGCCATGCCCTGGGCGAGTGGCGCCAGCTGAGGGACAATCTCGGCCCCTCGACATGGACGGCGATGATCTCGAGCGTTCTTTTCGTGTGCATGGGCAACATCTGCCGGTCACCTACGGCAGAAGCCGTCATGCGCCACAAGCTGCGTAAAGCCGGCCTGCACGAGGCGGTGCGCGTCGATTCCGCCGGCACGCATGCCTGGCACGCTGGCGCGCCGCCGGACTACCGCTCCGCTCATCATGCGGCCCGGCGCGGCTACGACCTGAGCGCGCTGCGCGCCCGCGAGGTGGTCGATGTCGACTTCGACCGGTTCGACCTGATCCTGGCCATGGACTGGGACAACCTCGCGCTGCTCGAGGATCGCTGCCCGCCCGCCCACCTGCGCAAGCTCGGCCGCCTGACCGAGCATTGCCGACGGCACGACAGCCCGGTCGTGCCCGACCCGTACGCCGGCGGGCCGCAAGGCTTCGAGGAGGTGCTCGATCTGGTGGAGGACGCCTGCGACGGCCTGCTGGAGCTGATTCGACGGCAGACCCCGGCGAGATAAGGGGAACTTTCGGCATCGATCCCGACCGAAAAAGTCGGTTTCAGGTATACTCGACCAAACCGCTCGGGATTAGCCGGGCCTTGTTCGAGAGCCGACTGCCTGGACAGATTCCAGAACCCCCGTGCCGTTGCCGGCTTTAGGAGATTTGAGATGCGACTGACCACCAAGGGCCGATTTGCCGTGACTGCCATGATCGACCTGGCGCTTCGTGAGCACACCGGGCCGGTGGCGCTGGCCGCGATCAGCGCCCGCCAGCAGATCTCGCTGTCCTACCTCGAACAGCTGTTCGGCAAGCTGCGCCGCCATGAACTGGTGGAGAGCACCCGCGGCCCCGGCGGCGGCTACTCGCTCGGCCGCAAGGCCGAGGAGATCACCGTGGCCGACATCATCGTCGCCGTCGACGAGCCGATCGACGCCACCGGCTGTGGCGGCAAGGGCGACTGCATGGGCGAGGAGAGCGGCAAGTGCATGACGCACGACCTGTGGGCCGGCCTGAACGCCAAGATGATCGAGTTCCTCGACTCCGTGTCGCTCAAGAAGCTGGTCGACGAGCAGATCGCCAAGGGCGTGTCGATCGAGGAGCACCCGGTCAAGCGCGCCATCTCCAGCCAGCCGGTCGTCAAGCCGATCAAGGTGACGGCGCCGAACTCGGTGTTCGCCCTCGGCAACGCCTTCACGAAGTAAGCAGACCCCCGTTTCCGCCCCCGTCATGGACATGACCCCGCACTTCCCGATCTACATGGACTACGGCGCCACCAACCCGGTGGACCAGCGCGTGGTCGACGCGATGATTCCCTGGCTGCGCGAGCACTTCGGCAACCCGGCATCGCGTAGCCATGCGTGGGGCTGGGAGGCGGAGGCGGCGGTCGAGAAGGCGCGCGAGCAGGTGGCCGAGCTGATCGGCGCCGACCCGCGCGAGATCGTCTGGACCAGCGGCGCCACCGAGTCGAACAACCTCGCGCTCAAGGGCGCGGCGCAGTTCTACAAGGGGCGCGGCAAGCACATCGTCACCGTCAAGACCGAGCACAAGGCCGTGCTCGACACGGTGCGAGAGCTGGAGCGCCAGGGCTTCGAGGCCACCTACCTCGACGTTCAGGAAGACGGCCTGCTCGACCTGGAGAAGTTCAAGGCGGCGCTGCGGCCCGACACCATCCTGGCCTCGGTGATGTTCGTCAACAACGAGATCGGCGTGATCCAGGACATCGCCACGATCGGCACGATCTGCCGCGAGCGAGGCATCGTCTTCCACGTCGATGCGGCGCAGGCCACCGGCAAGGTCGCGATCGACCTGAAGACGCTGCCGGTCGACCTGATGAGCCTGGCCTCGCACAAGACCTACGGCCCGAAGGGCATCGGCGCGCTGTACGTGCGCCGCAAGCCGCGGGTGCGCATCGAGGCGCAGATGCACGGCGGCGGCCACGAGCGCGGCATGCGCTCGGGCACGCTGCCCACGCACCAGATCGTCGGCATGGGCGAGGCCTTCCGCATCGCCCGCGAGGAGATGGGCACCGAGCTCGAGCGCATCCGCTCGCTGCAGCAGCGCCTGCTGCGCGGCCTGTCGGACATCGAGCAGACCTACCTCAACGGCCACCCCGAGAAGCGCGTGCCGCACAACGTGAACATGAGCTTCAACTTCGTCGAGGGCGAGTCGCTGATCATGGGCATCAAGGGCATCGCGGTGTCGTCGGGCTCGGCCTGCACCTCGGCCAGTCTGGAGCCGAGCTACGTGCTGCGCGCGCTGGGCCGCTCCGACGAGCTGGCCCACTCGAGCCTGCGCATGACGATCGGCCGCTTCACCACCGAGGAAGAGATCGACTACGTGGTCAGCACGCTGAAAGACCGCGTGGCCAAACTGCGCGAGCTGTCCCCGCTGTGGGAGATGTACCAGGATGGGGTGGACATCAGCACCATCCAGTGGACGGCACACTGAAGAACGAGTTGTTGGAGCAGCACCATGGCATACGGCGAAAAGGTCGTCG
>NZ_JBFXIO010000484.1:0-3288 GCF_050175855.1 Piscinibacter sp. | reverse complement strand
TCACCGTCACCGGGTGTTCCGTCGCGACCGGGTCGACGCGCAGGTCAACCACCTTCAGGCCGTAGTCGGGTTCGAGCCGCGTCGGCGCGTGGCGCATCAGGTCGAGGAACATGTCGTGCACGCGCGCCTGGTTGATCAGCACGTGCGGCATCTCCGAGATGCCGTCGGGCACGTCCTGCACGCGGGCCACGCGCGTGAGCGGCGCCGGCTCGCCGGGCGCCCAGAAGGTGGTCTCGTTGATCCACACCGACTCGCGCATCACCTTCTCGGCGAAGCCGAAGGCCTGGAACATCTCCATCGAGCGCACGCTGATGCCGTCGGCCTGACCCTTCTCCATCGGCCCGAGCCGGGGGTCGACGACCAGGGTGCGGATCTGCGGCACGCGCGCGAGCTGCGCCGCGAGGCACAGCCCGGCCGGCCCGGTGCCGGCGATCAGCACGTCCACCGTCTGGGGCAGCGGATCGCCCGCGCGGCGGTGGCCCGGCGCTTGCGGGAGGACGTCAGGGTCGCCGGGCTTGAAGCCGTCGCGGTGGAATTGCATGGTGTGTCTCCGGGAAGCGGCCCGCTGCGGCCGTCAATAAGTTCGCATATGATATGCATACATACTAAATGCGTCAACGCGCGCTGATGGAGCAGCCCATGGACAGAATCGAGATGGCCGGCCACCTGATCCGGCGCCTGCACCAGCAGTCGACCCAGGTCTTCCAGGCGCGCACGCAGGCAGCCGGCTTCGATCTCACCTCGGTGCAGTTCGCGGCGCTCGACGCCGTGGCCCAGCAGCCCGGCATCGACCAGGCCAGCCTGGCCGCGACGATCAGCTTCGATCGCGCGACCATCGGCGGCGTGGTCGACCGGCTCGAGCAGAAGGGCCTCATCGAGCGCACGGTGAGCCCGGACGATCGCCGCGCCCGGCTGCTTCAACTCACCGCGGCGGGCCGCCGGCAGCTGGCGGCCCTGCGGCCGGTGGTCGAGGCGCTGCAGGTCGAGATCCTGGCGCCGCTGTCGGCGAAAGAGCGCGCCGCCTTCCTCGCGCTGGCGCGCAAGGCGCTCGGCCTGGAGTGACGCGCCCCGCTCAGGGCTGGCCGACCACCACCTCGCTGATCTGCAGCACCGGCGCGAGGTCGGTGTAGTTCGGGATGTCGGCCAGGATCTCTTTCGCGTGCGGCCCGAAGCCGGCCTGGAACGACTCCACCGAGTCGGCATAGATGTGGCACATCGCCACGTAGGTCGGCGCTTCGCCCGGCGCGCCGCCGGCCAAGCCCTTGTCCACCGTGTAGAAGAGGCAGGCCGCGCCCATGCGCGCCTTTACCAGCGGCATGTGCCTGTCGCGGTAGTAGGCGTGGTCGAAGCGGGCGCCGGGTTGGTTCGGGTACATGACGCTGACCTTGATCATGGCTGTCTCCTGTCGTGTCGTTGTGGCCGCCGATGCGGCCACGACACCTTAGCTCAATCGAGCCGGATCACCGCGGCGGCCCGCGCCCGGCACGCGGCGATGCGCCGAGCATTGGGCTCGTCGGTGTGCTCGACCCACGCGCGGGCCTCGGCCTCGTTCCGCCCGAAGCGGATGTGGCGATCGACCAGCCGCTGCCGGCGCAGCGCGTCATCGACGTCCACGTACCAGCAGTCGTCGAGCAGGTCGGCCGCCTCGGCCCACGGTCCGTCGTCGAGCAGCAGGTAGTTGCCCTCGGTGATGACCAGGCGTGTGTCCGGGTGCACGGCGATGGCACCGGCGATGGGCTCCTCGATCTCGCGGCGGAATGCCGGCGCATAAACGGTCTCGCCCGGCGCCTGTGTGCGCAGCCGGCGCAGCAGCGCCACGTAGCCGGCGGCGTCGAAGGTGTCGGGCGCGCCCTTGCGCCGCGCGCGCCCGAGGCGGGCCAGTTCGGCGTTGGCCAGGTGGAAGCCGTCCATCGGCACCACCTGGGCCTGCGCGCCGAGCATGTCGGCCAGGGCCTGGGCGAGCGTCGACTTGCCCGCACCCGGCGCGCCCACCAGGCCGAGCAGGCGCCGCTCGCCGCTGGCCAGCAGGGCCTCGAGGCGGGCGCGGAACGCGGCGGGAAGGAAGTCGTTCATGGCGGCCACTGTAGTCGCGCCAGCGGTCAGAATGCCGCCATGAGCACCGCCCCCGACCTCGAATGCCTGGAAGGCGCCACCGGCGAACACCCGGTGGCCACGATCATCGTGCTGCACGGCCTGGGCGCCGACGGCAGCGACTTCGTGCCGGTGGCCGAGGCGCTCGACCTCTCGGCGGTGGGCGCCGTGCGCTTCGTCTTCCCGCATGCGCCGGTGCGCCCGGTGACCATCAACGGCGGCTACCGCATGCGCGCCTGGTACGACATCCTCGGTGCCGATCTGCAGCGCCGCGAGGACGAAGCCGGCCTGCGCGAATCACAGGCGGCCGTCGCGGCGCTGATCGACCGCGAGCGCGAGCGCGGCATCGCCGCGAACCGCATCGTGCTGGCCGGCTTCTCGCAGGGCTGCGCGATGACGCTGCTGACCGGGCTGCGCTACCCCGAGCGGCTGGCCGGCCTGGCCGGCATGTCCGGCTACCTGCCGCTGGCGGCGAGCACCGCCGCCGAGCGCAGCGAGGCCAGCCGCGACGTGCCGATCTTCCTGGCGCACGGCAGCGAGGACGGCGTCGTCGTGCCGCAGCGAGGCCGCGATTCGCGCGACGCGCTGGTGGCGCTCGGGCACGAGGTCGAGTGGCACGAGTACCCGATGGAGCACTCGGTGTGCCCCGAGGAGATCGGCCACCTCAACGCCTGGCTGGTTCGGCGCCTCACAGCGTGAAGTCGTAGTCGATCACCAGCGGCGCGTGGTCGGAGAAGCGCTGCTCCAGGTAGATGTGCTCGTGCTTCGCGGTCTTCGCGATCTTCGGCGTGGCCAGGTGGTAGTCGAGCCGCCAGCCGACGTTCTTCGCCCAGGCCTGGCCGCGATTGCTCCACCACGTGTACTGCTCGGGGTGCGGGTTGAGCGTGCGGAACACGTCGACCAGGCCGATGGTGTCGAGCAGCTCGGTCATCCAGGCACGTTCCTCCGGCAGGAAGCCGCTGTTCTTCTGGTTGCTCTTCCAGTTCTTGAGGTCGATCTCCTTGTGGGCGATGTTCACGTCGCCCACCAGGATGAACTCGCGCTCGGCCTTGAGCCTGACGAGATGCGGCGCCATCAGCGCGAGGAAGCGGAACTTGGCCTGCTGGCGCTCCTCGCCGCTGGAGCCGCTGGGGAAGTAGCAGCTGATGATGGACAGCTTGCGCCGGGCGTTGTCGAAGCGCGCCTCGACGTAGCGGC
>NZ_JBFXIO010000483.1:0-3290 GCF_050175855.1 Piscinibacter sp. | reverse complement strand
AGATGTGCGAGGACGTTCCGTGCGTGAAGGCCTGCCCGACCGGCGCGCTCGACCCCGCGCTGACCGACATCACGAAGGCGAAGATGGGCGTGGCGGTGCTCATCGACCAAGAGAACTGCCTCAACTTCCTCGGCCTGCGCTGCGACGTCTGCTACCGCGTCTGCCCGGTGATCGACGAGGCGATCACGCTGGAGAAGTTCAGCAACCCGCGCAGCGACCGCCACGCGATGCTGCTGCCCACCGTGCATGCCGAGCACTGCACCGGCTGCGGCAAGTGCGAGAAGAGCTGCGTGCTCGAGCAGGCGGCGATCAAGGTGCTGCCGATGGACATCGCCCGTGGCGAGCTCGGCCATCACTACCGCAAGGGCTGGGAAGCCGGCAACCGGGCCGGCCGGCCGGCCTTCGATCAGCCGGTGCAGAACCTGCCCGAGCAGGCCGTGCCCGGCGACATCGCGCCGCTGCGCTCGGGGCGTGATCCCTATGCGCCACCGGCGTCGGAGGCCGCCAAGTGAGCACGCCGGTGACCAGCCGCAGCTTCGGGCTGCACCGAGCCAGCGCCGTCAAGTCCCCCGGCCGCGAGGCGGTGCGCGCCAAGGGCTGGTGGCTCGCGCACCGTTTCCTGCTGCTGCGCCGGCTGTCGCAGCTGGCCGTCTTCGCGCTGTTCCTGCTCGGCCCGCTGGCCGGGGTGTGGATCGTCAAGGGCAACCTGTCGTCGAGCGTGACGCTCGGCGTGCTGCCGCTGACCGACCCCTTCGTGTTGGCCCAGTCGCTGGCGGCGCGGCATGCGCCCGAGATGGCGGCGCTGACCGGGGTGGCGATCGTGATCGCCTTCTACGCGTTGGCGGGCGGCCGGGTGTTCTGCAGCTGGGTCTGCCCGGTCAACGTGGTCACCGATGCGGCTTCGTGGCTGCGCCGGAGGCTGCGCATCACCAGCGGCCGCGCGCCGCGCGGCACCTTGCGCTACTGGCTGCTCGGCGCGGTGCTGGTGGCCAGCGCGATCACCGGCCAGGCGGTCTGGGAGAGCGTCAACCCGGTCTCGATGACGCAGCGCGCGCTGATCTTCGGCGGCACCGCCGCCTGGGCCGCCACGGCCGCGGTCTTCCTGTTCGACCTGCTGGTGGCGCCGCGCGGCTGGTGCGGCCACCTCTGCCCGGTCGGAGCGGCCTATGCGCTGATCGGCAGCAAGAGCCCGCTGCGCGTGGCCGCGGCGCATTCGAGCCGCTGCAACGACTGCGCCGACTGCTACGCCGTCTGCCCCGAGCCGCAGGTCATCGTGATCCCGCTGAAAGGCAAGGACGGCGCCTCGCCGGTCATCACCGACCGCGAGTGCACCAACTGCGGCCGCTGCATCGACGTCTGCGGCCCCGACGTCTTCCGATTCACCCACCGATTCGACACCCGAAGGGACTGACCATGAGAGTCCGCGATCTCCTCAAGTACGCACTGGCCGCCGGCATCTTCGCGCTTGGCACCCAGCTCGCCCCCGCAGCCGACGAGACGGTTCAGATCAAGGCCCTGCGCGGCGGCACGCCGGTGACGCAGGACAACCCGCCGGTGGCCTCGCACCAGGAGCGCGACCGCCCGGTGGGCGACCGCGACTTCGTGCAGCAGCCCCCGCTGATCCCTCACAACACCGCCGGCTACCAGATCACCAAGAACTACAACAAGTGCATGGACTGCCACGCCTGGCAGAAGGCAGGAGCCGCCGGCGCGACCAAGGTCAGCGTCACCCACTTCCGCACCCGCGAGGGCCAGGAACTCGACAACATCAGCCCGCGCCGCTACTTCTGCACGCAGTGCCACGTGCCGCAGACCGACGCCAAGCCGCTGGTGGAGAACAACTTCAAGCGCGCCCGCGGGCTGCAGTGAGGAGCGGCGACATGGCCGACGACAACAACAACGGCAGCCCGCGAGGCGGGCGCATCCGCCGGCTCGGCGCCTGGGTGTGGGGCCTCGCCACCGGCGCGCTGGGCATCGCCTTCGTGTTCGGCATCCTGTTCTGGGGCGGCTTCAACACCGCGATGGAATGGACCAACCGCGAGGAGTTCTGCATCAGCTGCCACGAGATGAAGGACAACGTCTACGTGGAGTACCGCAACACCATCCACTACCAGAACCGCACCGGCGTTCGCGCCACCTGCCCCGACTGTCACGTACCGAAGGAGTGGGTGCCGAAGATCATCCGCAAGATCCAGGCGAGCAACGAGGTGCTGCACAAGGTGCTCGGCTCCATCGACACGCCGGAGAAGTTCAACGCCAAGCGCGCCGTGCTGGCCCAGCACGAGTGGGACCGCATGAAGAAGAACAACAGCCAGGAGTGCCGCAACTGCCACAACTTCACGTTCATGGACTATGCGGAGCAGAACCGGCGTGCGGCCAACACCCACCAGGAGGCCTTCAATGCGGGGCTGACCTGCATCGACTGCCACAAGGGCATCGCCCACACGCTGCCGCCGATCGAGCAGAACATCGGCGCCAGCAAGGACGGCGCGCTGCAGGTGCCGGCGCCGCAGGCTTCGGCGGCCGAGGCGCGCTGATCCGCTCCGCCTGGGCTCAGTCCCGGTGCGGCCGGGCCTGGGCGAGCACGAAGCCGGCCACCGCACCGGCGTCGTGCAGGTCGAGCCAGGGCAGGCCGGGCGCCATGTCGGCCGGCCGCGCCGCGTCGCTGGCGATGCCGACGATGCCTGGCCACTGCGGCCACAGCATCGCGCGGCCCTGTGATGGCCGCCACACCTCGAGCTTCGGGAAGTCGCCCTGCTTGAAGCCCTCGATCAGCACCAGGTCGCAGCGCTGCAGGCGCGACAGCAGGTAGGGCAGCGGCGGCTCCTCGGCGCCGCGCAACTCGTGCATCAGCGCCCAGCGCCCGTCGCCGAGCAGCAGCACCTCCTGGCAGCCGGCCTCACGCAGCCGGTACGAATCCTTGCCCGGCCGGTCGATCTCGATCGCCTTGTGGCTGTGCTTGACCAGCGAGACCACCAGATCGCTTTCGCGCAGCAGCGGAATCACGCGCTCGAGCAGCGTCGTCTTGCCCATGCCGGAATGCCCGGCGATCCCGAAGACCTTCATGCGCCGATTCTCGCGCGGCGCACGAATGCAAACGGCGGCAGGGTCGCCCCTGCCGCCGCTGTCGAAGCGAATCCGGTGATGCGGATTACTTCTTCGCCTTCTCCATCGCGTCGCTCTTGGACATCTCGCCCGACTTGACGGCTTCCTTGACTTCCTTCTTCACCTCGGCACGGCTCTTCTCCGACTTGGCGGCCGGCGCGGGGCTGGCGTCGCACTCGCGGCTG
>NZ_JBFXIO010000482.1:0-3292 GCF_050175855.1 Piscinibacter sp. | reverse complement strand
GCGGGCTGGAAGCGCCACGTGCCGCCGCTGCTGATGCTGCTGGCCATCACCGTGCTGCTGCTGGCGGCGGCGCGGCCGGCCGCGGTGATCACCCTGCCCTCGCAGCAGGAAACCATCGTGCTGGCGATGGACGTCTCCGGCAGCATGCGCGCCGCCGACGTGCAGCCCAATCGCCTCGTGGCTGCGCAGGAGGCCGCCAAGGCCTTCGTCGCCGAGCTGCCGCGCAGCGTGCGCGTGGCGGTGGTGCAGTTCGCCGGCACGGCGGCGATCGTGCAGCCGCCGACGCACAGCCGCGACGATGTCTACGCAGCGATCGACCGCTTCCAGCTGCAGCGCGGCACGGCCACCGGCAGCGGCATCGTGCTGTCGCTGGCTGCGCTGTTCCCGGAGGCCGGCATCGACCTCTCGCAGATCACCGGCCAGAAGGCCATGCCGCCCTCGCCCGGCGACAAGCCGAAGGCGGAGTTCATGCCGGTGGAGCCCGGTTCCTACGGCTCGGCGGCGATCATCATGCTCACCGACGGCCAGCGCACCACCGGCCCCGATCCGGTCGAGGCCGCGAAGATGGCCGCCGACCGCGGCGTGCGCGTCTACACCGTGGGCATCGGCACCAAGGAAGGCGAGACCATCGGCTTCGAAGGCTGGTCGATGCGCGTGCGGCTCGACGAGGACGCACTCAAGTCGGTGGCCAACATCACCCGCGCCGACTACTTCTACGCCGGCACCGCGGAAGACCTGAAGAAGGTCTACCAGGGGCTGTCGACGCGGCTGGTGGTCGAGAAGAAGGAAACCGAGATCAGTGCCCTGTTCGCGGCCCTCGGTGCGCTGCTGGTGGCCGCCGCCGCCGCACTGTCGGTGGCCTGGTTCGGCCGCATCACCTGAAGGACGAAGCGATGCTGCTGAAGAAGGCCAGCGAGCGCGAGTGGCTCGGCGCCGGCTCGAACGGCGTGCAACGCAGCCTGTTCCGCCACAACGACAGCGGCGGTCGCGCGTCGGTGCTGCGCATGGCGGCCGGCGCGCGGGTGCCGCGCCACACCCACCACGGCACCGAGGAGGTGCTGGTGCTCGAGGGCCGCGTGACGCTCGACGGCGTCGAGATGAGCGAGGGCGACTACCTGTTCGTCGAGCCCGGCGAGGAGCACGACGTGGTGGCGCTCACCGACGCGCTGCTGTTCGTCTCGACGCAGAAGTCGACCGCCTTCGTCGAGTAGCCCCCACGTTCGATGCTCAGCCGCGGCGCTGGTGGTAGCGCCACTCCTGCGTGCGCCCGCCGTAGCCGTAGGCGGCGGCGCGCACGTCGTGCACGTGGATGTAGCTCTCCTCGTGCAGCGGCCCGAACAGCGCCTCGAACGAATCGAACACCGCCTCGATGTAGCGCGCCTTCTCGGCCTTGGTGTTGGTCTCGTCGGTGACCTTCACCTCCAGCTGGAAGCTGCGCCGGCCGCTGGCCGACAGCGGCTGGCCGGCCACGAACCAGGTGGCCGGTTCGACGAAGTCGACCGCCACGGCAATCAGGTCGGGCTGCTTGCCGAGGTGCTCGACGGTGTGGCGGTGGACGATGGCGGCCGCGCGCGCCGCCAGTTCACGGTCGGCTGCTGCGGCAATGCGCAGGTTGAGCAAGGGCATGGCTGCGCCTCAGACCTGGCCACGCGCCAACGCGCGGTGGCGTTGCAGCCGGTGGGCCAGGCGGCGCGCCGCGCGCAGCGCCTGCGCCCCGCTGCTGGCCAGCGCCGCGTTGGCGCCGCGCCAGAGGTCGTCCAGGGCCTCGCGGCGCAGGGCTTCGGCCTCGGCATGGGCGCGGTCGTGCAGTTCGGCGAGGCGGTCGGGGTCGTAGGTCAGCGGTGTCATGGCGACTCCAGCAGTGGCAGTGGTGTGCACTTTATGAATGCACAGACTGGTCGGAAACCGCATCCAGAGCGATATGGTGTTGCGACTTATGCAATACCATCTGCGCATGAACCTCGACGACACCGCCTTGTTCGTGCGCATCGTGGAACTCGGCACGCTGTCGGCCGCCGCACGCGAACGCAACGTGCCGGTGAGCCAGGTCACGCGGGCGCTGGCGCGGCTCGAGGCCGAGTGCGGCGTGCGCCTGCTGCACCGGAACACCCACGGGCTGAGCCTCACCGATGAAGGCGATACCTTCCTCGCCCATGCCCGGCGGCTGCTCGACACCGAGAGCGAACTGCGCAGCGAGCTCTCGGGCAAGCTGGCCGGGCCGAGCGGCTGGGTGCGCGTCAGCGTCAGCACCATCACGGCGCAGACCGTGATCGTGCCCAGCCTGGCCAGGCTCTACGAGCGCTACCCGCAGCTGCACCTGGAGATCGCCGCCGACGACCGCATCGTCGACATGGCGCGCGAGGGCATCGACATCGCGATCCGCACCGGCAGCCCCTCCGGCGACACGCTGGTGGCGAGGCAGATCGGCAGCCTGCGCCGCGGGCTGTTCGCCTCGCCCGACTACGCGAGGCGACATGGCCTGCCCGCCAGCGTGGCCGAGCTGGCGCAGCACCGGCTGATCGGCAACTGCGCCAACGCGGTGCTCAACCAGTGGCGTCTGGGCCGGGGCCGCGACATCCAGGAGCTCACCGTGCGCGGCCACACCCGCACCGACAACACGGCCGTGGCGCTGTCGCTGGTGCAGCAAGGCCTGGGCATCGGGCGCATCGTCAGCCTCGCGGCCGATCCGCTGGTGGCGGCGGGTTCGCTGGTTCCCGTGCTGCCCGAACTCACGCCCGACGAGAGCCTGCCGGTCTACGCCGTGATGCTGCAAGAGCGCCACCGCCTGCCCAAGATCCGCGCCTGCATCGACCACTGGGCCGAGTGGCTGGCGAAGGTCTGATCAGGCCTCGAAGCGCCCCTTCACCAGCCGCAGCACACGGTCGCAGCGCGCCGCCAGGCCTTCGTCGTGCGTCACCAGAACAAAGGCGGTGCCCTGGCTGCGCGCCAGTTCGAGCATCAGCGCGAAGACCGCGTCGGCGGTGTCGCGGTCGAGGTTGCCGGTGGGCTCGTCGGCGAGCACGCAGCCGGGCTGGCCCGCGAGGGCTCGCGCGATGGCCACACGCTGGCGCTCGCCGCCGGAGAGCTGCGCCGGCCGGTGCATCACGCGCTCGGCCAGGCCGACCTGCGCGAGCACGGCCTGCGCCCGTTCGCGCGCTTCGGCGATGTCGGTGCGGCGGATGCGCAGCGGCATGGCCACGTTGTCCAGCGCGGTGAACTCGGGCAGCAGGTGGTGGAACTGGTAGACGAAGCCGAGATGGCGGTTGCGCCACTCGCCCTGCTCCGCCGCATC
>NZ_JBFXIO010000481.1:0-3342 GCF_050175855.1 Piscinibacter sp. | reverse complement strand
CGCTGATCGAGTGGGAGGAGCTGCCCTCGCTCAGCGAGCGGCTGGTCAACGTCGATGCGCGCCGCGCCGGCGCGTTCCAGAACCCGACCGGCATCTGCCAGACCTGGGACGTCACCATGCCCGCCGCGCTGGACCCGCTCACCGAGAGCGGCCCGTTCCAGGAGACGCTGACCGGCCTGGTCACGCGCGAGCTGCGCGAGCCCGACGTATTCCGCCACTTCTTCTCGTGAGGTTCGATCCGCCGCGCGAGCCGCGGCAGGTCGATTCCGCGGCCGACGAAGCACCGATACTGCGGGCGCAACCTTCGTGCCCCGCACCGTGCTCCACCTCGACGCCGCCGCCACCGCCGCGCGCCTCCCGCCGGCCGAGCTGATCGCCGCCTTGCGCCGCGCCTTCAACGAAGGCGCCGAGGTGCCGCTGCGCCACACCCATCGCATCGACGATCCGTCCGGCACGGGCGGCACCGTGCTGCTGATGCCGGCCTGGAAGCCCGGCCGCCGCCTCGGCGTCAAGACAGTGACCATCTTTCCCGGCAACGGCGCCCAGGGCCTGCCGGGCCTGCATTCGCTCTACACGCTGTTCGACGCCACCACCGGCGCGCCGCTGGCGCAGCTCGACGGCAACCAGATCACCTCGCGGCGCACCGCCGCGGCGTCTGCGCTGGCCGCCTCCTTCCTCGCCCGCGACGACGCCGCCTCGCTGCTCGTGCTGGGCTGCGGGCGGGTGGCGCGGCTGCTGCCCGAGGCGATGCGCTGCGTGCGGCCGATCGAGCGCATCGAGGTGTGGAACCACCGCCCCGAGGGCGCCGCGGCGCTGGCCCGTGCGTGGCGCGAGCAGGGCCTGGCGGCCGAACCGGTGACCGACCTCGCCGCCGCCGTGGCGCGCGCCGACATCGTCAGCTGCGCCACGCTGGCCGGCGCGTCGCTGGTGCGCGGGGCCTGGCTGCGCGAGGGCACGCACCTCGACCTGATCGGCAGCTTCACGCCACAGATGCGCGAATGCGATGCCGAGTGCTTCGCGCGCAGCCGCGTGTGGGTCGACACCGAGGAGGCACTGGCCAAGTCGGGCGACGTGCTCGGCGCCATCGCCGACGGCGGCTTCGAGGCCGCGCGGCTGCAGGGCACGCTGGCCCAGCTGTGCCGCGGCGAACGGCCCGGCCGCGCAGGCCGCGCGGAGATCACGCTGTTCAAGGCGGTGGGCAATGCGCTCGAGGACCTCGCCGCCGCCGAACTGGCCGCCGCCGCTATGCTCGGCCGATGAGCCTGACGCCACGAACCATCCGCTACTGGTGGGAAGACTTTCCCGCCGGCAGCGTGCGCGAGTTCGGCAGCAAGAAGGTCACCCGCGACGCGGTGATCGCCTTCGCCGCCGAGTTCGACCCGCAGCCCTTCCACCTCGACGACGAAGCGGCCGAAGCGTCGTTGTTCGGGCGCCTGTCGGCCAGCGGCTGGCACACCTGCGCGATGACCATGCGCATGATCTGCGACGACCACCTGCTCGACGCCGCCAGCCTCGGCTCGCCGGGCATCGACAGCCTGCGCTGGACGCGGCCTGTCTATCCCGGCGACACCCTGAGCGTGCGCCTGGAGGTGCTGGAGGCGCGCCCGATGGGCAGCCGGCCGGAGGTCGGCCTGATCCGCCAGCGCTGGCAGGTGCTCAACCAGGACCGCGAGGTGGTGATGACGATGGAAGGCTGGGGCATGCTGCGCCGCCGCCCGCAGGGGGACGCAGCATGAGCCGCGCCGGCATCGACGCGGTGACCGAAGCGCTGCTGCGCGCCCGCGCGAGCGGCGTGCCGGCCGACGCCGCACCGCTGGCCGAGGCGCTGGACGGCGCCGAAGAAGCCTATGCCGTACAGCAGCGCGTGGCCGAGGCGCTGCGCTGGTTCGGCGACGGCGCGCCGCGCCACTGGAAGTCCGGCGGCCCGGGCCGCGACCAGCCGCTGACGCACGCGCCGCTACCACCGGCGGGCGTGTGGGCCAGCCCCGGCGACGCCTCGCGCTGGCCGATGCATTCGCGGCTGGTGGAGTCGGAGATCGCGCTGCGCCTGGGCCGCGACGTCGATGTCCCGCTCGCGGCCTCGCTCGACCTGAAGGCCGCGCGCGGCCTCGTCGATGCGATGGCCGTCTCGATCGAGATCGTCGATTCACGCTGGCTGCAGGGCCTGGCCGCGCCGGCGCTGCTGCGCCTGGCGGACCTCGCCTCTCACGCCGCGCTCGTGCTCGGCCCGTGGCGGCCGTTCGAGCCACGCGACTGGTCGGTACAGGCGTGCCGGCTGGTCATCGGTTCGCAACCGCCGATCGAACGCCGCGGCACGCATTCCTGCGTCGACCCGGCCTGGGTGCTGGCCGACTGGCTGCGCCATGCCACGGCGCGGCACGGCACACTGCCGGCCGGCACCGTGGTCACCACCGGCACCTGGGCCGGTGCGCCAGCCGCGGCCGCGGGTGACCGGGTCTTGCTGACTTTCGACGACCTCGGCACGGCCGAGACTCATTTCTGAGAATTCTTCGCATGGATGGCTCACAATCGCAGCCCAGCCCCGGCGCCCCGGCCGACCCGCCCGAGGCCCCAGAGGAAGCGATGCACTATCCGGACTCGAAGGACCGTTCCGCCGAACTGCTGCGCCTGGCCATCCCGATGATGGCGCAGCAGCCGGCGCCGCTGCACCCGATCACCTACGCGGTCTGGTACGACTACCTGGCCGGGCGCAACAACGACCTGCGCGCCGAAATCGACTCGGCTCGCCAGAACAACGTGCCGCTCGGCGACGAGCTGGTCTATACGCTGTACCGGCGCCACATCCTCGACGCCGCCGCGGCAGCGGCGCACAAGGTGTCGGACGGCCTGCGCGCGGTGATCGACGAGGTCGGCCAGACCGCCACCGCCACCGGCGAGCGGGTCACCGAGTTCACCGCCTCGCTGCAGGAGAAGAGCGGCCGCATCGCCAGCCTGGGCATGCCGGAGAACCTGGGCCCCGAGATCGAGGCGCTGCTCAGCGATTCGCGCGATGCCGGCGCCAGCCTGGCCGTGCTGGCCCAGCGGCTGCAGGCGGCCACCGCCGAGCTGGAGAGCCTGCGCGCCGAGCTCGACCTGGCCAAGGTGCAGGCCACGATGGATTCGCTGACCGGCGTGACCAACCGCCGCGGCTTCGACGAATCGATCGAGAAGCTGCTGCGCGAGCATGCCGAGGGCGAGGCCGGCCCGAGCGTGGTGCTGATCGACCTCGACCACTTCAAGCAGATCAACGACCAGTACGGCCACGTCTTCGGCGACACCGTGCTCAAGAGCGTGGCGCTGGCCATCCGCTCGTGCGTGAAGGGCCGCGACCTGGTCGCGCGC
>NZ_JBFXIO010000480.1:0-3364 GCF_050175855.1 Piscinibacter sp. | reverse complement strand
AGCCGGCCGTCAGCTTTGACGCAGCGCAGCATGCTACATTGCGCGCCGTTCGCGCTGGTGACGGTGGAGTGACAGCCCCGCTGCGTGCCGCGCCCATCGACTCAGTACCCACCGGTCCGTTTCCATGGCTTTGCCGCCTGCCGCGCCCGAGCGAAAGCTCAAGCACCGCCGCAGCATCGACGTCCACGTCTATGCGCGCGGCAACGGGCTGTGGGAGGTCGATGCCGAGATCCGTGACGTCAAGACGCGTGACGCGAAGCTCGCCGGAGGCATCCGCAAGGCCGGCGACCCGATCCACGACATGCTGCTGCGACTCGTGGTCGACGAGCAGCTCAACATCCTCGAGGCGGGCTCCGAGACCCGCTGGATGCCCTATCCCGGCCACTGCGACGACCACGGCGACGCCTACCGCGCGCTGGCCGGGCTGAACCTGCTCAAGGGCTTCCGCGCCGCCGTCAAGGAGCGGCTGGGCGGCAGCATCGGCTGCACCCACCTGACCGAGCTGACCCAGGTGCTGCCCACCGCGGTGATCCAGGCCTTCGCCGGCGAAGTGATCGACACCCGCGAGGACAGCGAACACAAGCCCTTCCAGATCGACCGCTGCCACGCCTTGCGCTCCGACGGTGCGGCCGTGAAACTCTTCTATCCGCGCTGGTACCGGGGGGCCGTCGACCCCGCTGCCGTTCCCACCCCTCTAGAAACCTAGGCAAGCGAGACACCCATGAAGATCCACGAGTACCAGGGCAAGGAAATCCTGCGCCAGTTCGGCGTTCCGGTGCCGCGCGGCTATCCGGCCTTCAGCGTGCTGGAAGCCACCGAGGCGGCCCAGAAGCTCGGCGGCCCGGTATGGGTGGTCAAGGCGCAGATCCACGCCGGCGGCCGCGGCAAGGGCGGCGGCGTGAAGGTGGCCAAGACGCTGGACGACGTCAAGGCGCTGGCCGGCCAGATCCTCGGCATGCAGCTCAAGACGCACCAGACCGGCCCCGAAGGCCAGAAGGTGCGCCGCCTGTACATCGAGGAAGGCGCGGACATCAAGAAGGAGTACTACGTCTCGCTGGTCACCGACCGCGCATCGCAGAAGGTGGCCTTCATCGCCTCCAGCGAAGGTGGCATGGACATCGAGGAAGTGGCCCACAGCACGCCCGAGAAGATCATCACCGAGGTGATCGACCCGCTCGCCGGCCTGGGCGACGCACAGGCGAAGAAGATCGCCGCCGCCGTGGGCCTGCCGGAAGGCTCGCACGCGCAGGCTGTCGAGCTGTTCAAGAACCTGTACCGCTGCTACATGGAGACGGACGCCTCACTGGTCGAGATCAACCCGCTGAACTGTGACAGCAAGGGCAACCTGATCGCCCTGGACGCGAAGTTCAACTTCGACTCCAACGCGCTGTTCCGCCACCCGGAGATCGTCGCCTACCGCGACCTCGACGAGGAAGACCCGGCCGAGATCGAGGCCAGCAAGTTCGACCTCGCCTACATCCAGCTCGACGGCAACATCGGCTGCCTGGTCAACGGCGCGGGCCTGGCGATGGCGACGATGGACACCATCAAGCTGTTCGGCGGCGAGCCGGCCAACTTCCTCGACGTCGGCGGCGGCGCCACCGCCGAGAAGGTGACCGAGGCCTTCAAGATCATGCTGTCCTCGCCCAAGGTGAAGGCCATCCTGGTCAACATCTTCGGCGGCATCATGCGCTGCGACACCATCGCCGAGGGCGTGATCGCGGCCTGCAAGGCGGTCAACCTGAGCGTGCCTCTCGTGGTGCGCATGAAGGGCACCAACGAGGAGCTGGGCAAGAAGATGCTCAAGGACTCCGGCCTGCCCATCATCAGCGCCGACACCATGGCCGAAGCCGCGACGAAGATCGTCGCCGCCGTCAAGTAACGCACCCCGTCTGCCAGAGAGAACCGACATGAGCATCCTCATCAACAAGGACACCAAGGTCATCACCCAGGGCATCACGGGCAAGACCGGCCAGTTCCACACCAAGGGCTGCCAGGCCTACGCCAACGGCAAGAACTGCTTCGTCGCCGGCGTCAACCCGAAGAAGGCGGGCGAAAGCTTCGAGGGCATCCCCATCCACGCCAGCGTGAAGGACGCCAAGGCCGCCACGGGCGCCACCGTCAGCGTGATCTACGTGCCGCCCGCCGGCGCGGCCGACGCGATCTGGGAAGCGGTCGAGGCCGACCTCGACCTGGTGATCTGCATCACCGAGGGCATTCCCATCAAGGACATGCTGATCGTGCGCAACAAGATGAAGGCGAAGGAAGCCGCCGGCGGCAAGAAGACGCTCCTGCTCGGCCCCAACTGCCCCGGCCTTATCACGCCCGACGAGATCAAGATCGGCATCATGCCGGGCCATATCCACAAGAAGGGCCGCATCGGCGTGGTCTCGCGTTCGGGCACGCTCACCTACGAGGCGGTGGCGCAGCTCACCGAGATCGGCCTGGGCCAGAGCAGCGCGGTCGGCATCGGCGGCGACCCGATCAACGGCCTCAAGCACATCGACGTGATGAAGGCCTTCAACGACGATCCGGACACCGATGCGGTGATCATGATCGGCGAGATCGGTGGCCCGGACGAAGCCGACGCGGCGCGCTGGTGCAAGGCCAACATGAAGAAGCCGATCGTCGGCTTCATCGCGGGCGTCACCGCGCCCCCGGGCAAGCGCATGGGCCACGCTGGCGCGCTGATCTCCGGCGGCGCCGATACCGCCGATGCCAAGCTGGCCATCATGGAAGAGTGCGGCTTCAAGGTGACGCGCAATCCGTCGGAGATGGGCCGGCTGCTCAAGGGCCTGCTCTGAGCTCGACGACCGCCACAACGGAAAGGGCCGCCTCGGGCGGCCCTTTGCTTTGGCGGCTTGCGTAATTCCACGAACCGGGCGCACCCCATCACCCGCCTACACTCGCGGTCGTTCCCGTCATTGCCCGCCTGCCTGAGGATCCGCCCCCCATGGAACAGTTCATGACCCCCGAGTTCTGGGTCGCCGTAGGCCAGATCATCATGATCGACATCCTGCTCGGCGGCGACAACGCGGTGGTCATCGCGCTGGCCTGCCGCAAGCTGCCGCCCGCGCAGCGCACGCAGGGCATCATCTGGGGCACCGCCGGCGCGATCCTGCTGCGCGTGATCCTGATCTTCTTCGCGCTGACGCTGCTGGCGATCCCGTACCTGAAGATCGTCGGCGCGTTGCTGCTCGTGTGGATCGGCGTCAAGCTGATCGCGCCGGACGACGAGGATGGCCACGGCGACATCCAGGCCAGCGACAAGCTCTGGGCGGCAGTCAAGACGGTGATCGTGGCCGACCTCGTGATGAGTGTCGACAACGTCATCGCCATCGCCGGCGCCGCCGAAGGCGCGGGC
>NZ_JBFXIO010000479.1:0-3371 GCF_050175855.1 Piscinibacter sp. | reverse complement strand
GCGCCTGCGGCATGCGCCACGGCCGCCGGCTGGCCAGGATGAAGCCCCATTCCCCGAAGCTCGGCACGTGCGCGTGGTAGGGCGTGGCGGTGAGTCCGGTGGCCTCGATGGTCGCGGCCACCGTCCAGTAGCTGCGCCGCGCGATCAGGGGCGAGGTGGTCTGCACCACCGCATAGCCGCCGGCGGACAGGTGGTCGTCGATGCGCTGGTAGAAGGTGGTGGTGTAGAGCTTGCCGATCGAGAAGTTGGTCGGGTCGGGAAAGTCGACCACGATCACGTCGAAGTGGCCGGGGTTGCTCTCCAGCCAGCCGAAGGCATCGTCGTTGACGATGCGCAGCTTCGGCGAGTTCAGCGCGTTGCCGTTGAGCGCCGTGAGCATCGGCGAGCTGGCGAACAGCCGCGTCATGTGCGGATCCAGCTCGACCAGCGTGACCTGCTCGACGCTGGGGTACTTCAGCACCTCGCGCACCGCCATGCCGTCGCCGCCGCCGAGCACGAGCACGTTCTTCGGCGCGCCGTGCGCGGCCATCGCCGGGTGCACCAGGGCCTCGTGGTAGCGGTGCTCGTCGCGCGAGTGGAACTGCAGGTTGCCGTTGAGGAAGAGCTTGACGTGGCCGTGGCCCGCGGTCACGACCACGCGCTGGTAGGCGCTGCTCTCGGCGAACACGATGGCCTCGCCGTAGAACCGGTCTTCGGCCCAGCGGGTGATCGCATCCGCCCCGGCGAAGGCGCCGGCCAGCACGCCCACGGTGAGCACGCAGGCCAGCACGTGCGCCGCCAGCGCCCGCAGTTCGGCGCGGAACAGCCACAGCGCCCACAGCGCCACGCCGGCGTTGAGCAGCCCGAAGAACAGGCCGGTGCGGATCAGCCCGAGCTGCGGCACCAGCACGAGCGGAAAGGCGATGGCCACGGCCAGCGCGCCGAGGTAGTCGAAGGTGAGCACCTGCGAGACCAGGTCCTTGAGCGCATAGCGCTCGCGGAAGTGGCGCTTGAGGATGCGCATCACCAGCGGGATCTCCAGGCCGACCAGCGTGCCCACCAGCAGCACGAGCGAGTACAGCGCGAAGCGGAAAGAGCCGGCCGCCACGCTGTGCAGCGCGAACAGCATCGCCGGCATCAGCCCGCCGATCAGCCCTACCAGCAGCTCGATGCGCAGGAAGTGGGCGACCAGCTGCCGCTCGAGGAAGCGCGACAGGTACGAGCCCACGCCCATCGCGAACAGGTAGGTGCCGATGATGGTGGAGAACTGCAGGACGGAATCGCCCAGCAGGTAGCTGGCCAGCGCACCGGCAGCCAGCTCGTAGAGCAGCCCGCAGGCCGCGACCACGAACACCGAGGCGAGCAGCGCCACCTCGGCCGGGCGGATTGATGCGGCCGCGGCCGGTGCCTCCGCCGCCGTGGCGGCGGGCCCGCCATCAGCCATGGATGGCGGCGGCGACGATCTGTCCGATGGCGATCGCGGTGGCGCCGACGACGATCGCCAGGGCCATGTTCTTGTGCTCGACGATCTCTTCCCACAGTTTGTAGGGCGTGAGCTTGTCGACGATGATGAAACACAGCCAGAACACCAGCACGCCGATGATGGCGTAGAGCATGGAGCCGAAGAAGACCGCGGGTTTGAGCCACTCGATGCCCATCATGGGATTGCTCCTCGTTCAGTGTCGATTCACTTGTGGCCGCCGAAGGAGCCTCCGCCCCACGAGCCGCCACCGATGCGCCCGCCGCCGCTGCGCGCGCTGCGCAGGCAATTCTGGTACTCCGCCGACGCTTCGCCATAGGTGGCCCGCACCTGGTTGCAGTCGCGGGCGTCGCCGTCGCAGCGGAACATCATCAGCAGCACCACGACGACGAACACCCAGAAGAACACCTTGGCCAGCAGCCCGGCGGCATTGCCCGAGCTGGGCATGGCGTCGCGCTGCAGCGCCGCACGCTTCTCCGGCGCGAGCTTGAAGGCCTTGAGCACGGCGTCGGCGCTGAGCGTCTCGCCGGCCGACCAGGTGATTTCCTGCGTGTCGCCGGAGCCGGTGCGCTCGCGGTTGATGCGCCGCGACGAGAAGGCGCCGGTGCCGATGTAGTCGGTGTTGTAGGTGCGTGCGTCGCGCTCGAGCCGCCAGTAGAACTCGCCGAGCACATACGTGGCCTTGCCGGTGTAGTCGTACAGCTTGCGGTAGACCACGCCCTGGTACTTGACGCCGTCGCCGGCACGCTCGGGCACGCCGGTGATCGGCGCGGTCCAGCTCCAGCCGTCTTCGGCGTCGACGAGGAAGGCGAAACCTTCCGTGCGGTGGTAGAGCAGGTATTCGCGCCAGAAGGCCTGGTCGTCCTCGCCCGTATCGACCTCGCAGCGCTCGGCATAGCCCACCACCTGCCAGGGCAGCGCCTTCTTGTCGCCCGGCTTGAGCGACAGCGCCAGCGTGCCCGTGCTGCCCAGCGGGATCTGCGGCTCGCTGCCGTTGGCCTGGGCGTAGTGCTTCAGCTCGCCGCCCACGCCCTGCGAGACGTCGACCACCGCATGGCAGTTGGGGCAGACGATGCTCTGCGTGGTCGAGAGCTTGACCTGCAGCGCCGTGCCACAGCTCGGGCACTCGACGCCGCGCGCCTTGAGTGTCTTCTCGCTGGACTCGGACAGCCCCGTCATGGCGAGTTCGCTGATCGCCACCGAGCGTCCGATGGCCCACTTGGGCGCGGCCGGGTCGCCATAGTCCAGCGTGCCGACCTCACCGCGCGTGTTGCGCAGGTCGGCGACGACGAAGCCCCGCTCGAGGCTCGGCTTGAACGGCAGCTCGCCCTGCGCCGCGATCAGCTTCGCGGCCGCGACCGAGGCCACCGACCAGGCCTGGCCCCCTACCGACACTGACTGGCCGGCACGCAGCGACTCGGCTGCCGGTGCCGGAGTGTCCAGCGGAGCATCGAACGCGAAGACGTAGCGGCCGTTGTCTTCGCTCAGCCAGCCCGAGCGGCCGTTGTCGAACAGCGCGTGCCACTCGTTCCAGGTGCCCTCGGCATAGCGGTACTGCAGCCGGCCGACCAGCACGAAGGGCGCGCCCTGGTGGCGGCCGGCCGCGCCGAGCTGCAGCGGCGAGTGGTCGTCGAACAGCTCGGCGACCTGGCCGATGCGCCTGAGCGCCTCGCCGTCGCGCACGATGCTGCTGCGGCAGTAGCTGCATACGGCAAAGGCCGACGCGGCCGAGCGGAACTCGACCGGCGCGCCGCAGTTCGGGCAGGCGGCCCGGTAGCCGCGCTGCGGGCTTTGCTCGGTGGCCAAGACGCCTTCGCGCTCAGACCAGCTTCTTCAGCAGCTCGGCCTTCTTCGCCTCGAACTCCTCGGCCGTCAGGATGCCCTTGCCCTTGAGTTCGGCGAGCTTCTCGAT
>NZ_JBFXIO010000478.1:0-3374 GCF_050175855.1 Piscinibacter sp. | reverse complement strand
ATCTTCGGCCGGACCAGCGAACAGACCGTGACCTACGCGCACAAGCTCGGCCTGGCCATGCAGCTGACCAACATCATCCGCGACGTCGGCGACGACGCCCGGCGCGGGCGCATCTACCTGCCGGTGTCGGAACTGCAGCAATTCGACGTGAAGGCACAGGAGATCGTCGCGCGCAGCTACAGCGAGCGCTTCACGGCGCTGATGCGCTTCCAGGCCGAACGTGCGCATCGCTGTTACGACGAGGCGCTGGCGCTGCTGCCCGAGGCCGACCGCCTGGCACAGAAGCCCGGGCTGATGATGGCCAACATCTACCGCACGCTGCTGCGCGAGATCGAGGCCGACGGTTTCCAGGTGCTGCACCAGCGCACCTCGCTGACGCCGATCCGCAAGCTGTGGATCGCGACGCAGACGCACTGGCGGGGCCGCTAGGTGCCGGGCAGGCTGGCCGTCATCGGCGCGGGCTGGGCCGGGCTCGCGGCGGCCGTCGAGGCCATGAAGGCCGGCTGGTCGGTGACGTTGTTCGAGATGGCCGGGCAGGCCGGTGGACGTGCACGCGACGTGCACGACGAGCGCCTCGTGCTCGACAACGGCCAGCACATCCTCATCGGCGCCTATCGCGAGACGCTGCGCCTGATGCGCGAGGTCGGCGTCGATCCGCAGGCGGTGCTGCTGCGCACGCCCCTGCGCCTGACCGAGCCGGACGGCCGTGGCCTGCACCTGCCGGCGGGCGCGCCGCTGGTGGCCTTCGCGCGCGCCACCTGGCGGCGCGCGGGCTGGACGCCGGGCGAGCGCCTCGCGCTGCTGGCCGCGGCCGGTGGCTGGGCGCTGCGCGGCTTCCGCTGCCCTGCCGACTGGACGGTCGGACGACTGACCCGCACCCTGCCGGCGGCGCTGCGCCGCGACCTGATCGACCCCTTGTGCGTGGCCGCACTCAACACCCCGGCATCGGAGGCGAGCGCGACGGTGTTCCTGC
This sequence comes from Piscinibacter sp., assembly GCF_050175855.1. Taxonomy (GTDB): domain Bacteria; phylum Pseudomonadota; class Gammaproteobacteria; order Burkholderiales; family Burkholderiaceae_C; genus Piscinibacter. Next base: position 2,401 of record NZ_JBFXIO010000478.1, on the reverse strand, counting down.
GTGTGCTGCGCGATGCCCTGTTCAGCGGCCCGGGTTCGGCCGATCTGCTGCTGCCGCGTGCCAGCCTGGGCCAACTGTTCCCGGCGCATGCACTGGCCTGGCTGCGCGCGCGCGGTGCCACGGTCCGGCTGTCGACGCGTGTGCAGCGGCTCGAGTCGCTCGGCGCGCAGTGGCAGTTGGACGGCGAGTCGTTCGACGCCGTGGTGCTGGCCACGCCGCCCGCCGAGGCTGCCCGTCTCAGCGAGTCGGCCGCGCCAGCGTGGTCAGCCGCGGCTGCGGCCTTCCGCTATGAGCCGATCGTCACCGTCTATGTCGATGCCGGCTCCACCCGCCTGCCCGAGCCCATGATCGCCCTGCCCCCCGCGCCCAACGCCCCGGCGCAGTTCGTCTTCGATCGCGGACAGCTGGGCGGGCCGACAGGGCTGCTCGCCTTCGTCATCAGCGGAGCACAGCCATGGGTCGACGCGGGCCGGGACGCGACCATCGAGGCCACCCTGGCCCAGGCGCACGACGCGCTGCGGGTGCATCTGCGTGGCGAGATCCGCGTGATCCGCTCGATCGCCGAGAAGCGCGCCACCTTCCGCTGCGTGCCGGCTCTGGCGCGTCCGCCGGCGCTCGTCGCGCCTGGGCTGGTCGCCGCTGCCGATTACGTGGCGGGCCCCTACCCCGCCACCCTCGAGGGCGCGGTGCGCAGCGCCGTGCAGGCGGTGGCAACGCTGCCGGTGAGCTGACTCAGTTTCCGGATCGAGCACCTATGCTTTCGCCATACAAAATTCACCTCGGATGAGCGAGAATTCCGGCCATGCCCCACACCGAAGCCAAGAAGCCCACTATCCAGGTGCTCGAGCGCGCCTTCGATCTGCTGGAAGTGCTGGCGTCGTTCCCGGATCCCGTTTCCCTGAAGGTGATTGCCGAACGCTCGGGCCTGCACCCGTCCACGGCCCACCGCATCCTCAACGACCTGACGATCGGTCGCTTCGTCGACCGCCCGGAAGCCGGCAGCTACCGGCTCGGCATGCGGCTGCTGGAGCTGGGCAACCTCGTCAAGGCGCGGCTGGACGTGCGCGACGCGGCCCTCGGCCCGATGCGCGAACTGCACAAGCTGACCCATCAGCCGGTCAACCTGTCGATGCGCCAGGGCGACGAGATCGTCTACATCGAGCGCGCCTACAGCGAGCGTTCGGGCATGCAGGTGGTCCGCGCCATCGGCGGCCGCGCGCCGCTGCACCTGACATCGGTCGGGAAGCTCTTCCTCGCCAACGACGACCCGCAGCGCGTGCGCGCCTACGCCGCACGCACAGGCCTGGCCGGCCACACCCGCAACAGCATCACCGAACTGCCGGCGCTCGAACGCGAGCTCGCGCGCGTCAACCAGCAAGGCACTGCGCGCGACGACGAGGAACTGGAATTGGGCGTGCGCTGCATGGCAGCAGGCATCCGCGACGACCAGGGCCACCTGGTGGCGGGGCTGTCGATCTCGGCGCCGGCCGATCGGCTGGAGGAATCCTGGCTGGAGCGGCTGAAGTCCACTGCGGCGCAGATCTCCGCGTCGCTCGGCTACCGCGGCTGAAGCAACAACTCAGGTCGCGGGCTTGGCCGCGCCGTGCGCCGAGGTGGCGGCCGGCGTCTCGGCAAGTTCGTTGATCCAGCGGCGAACGCGTTCGGCATCGCCGAGGCGCGAATACTTGCCGGCCGAATCGAGGAAGACCATGATCAGCTGGCGGCCCGCCAGCGTGGCCTGCATGACGAGGCAGCGGCCCGCCTCCGAGATGTAGCCGGTCTTCTGCAGGCCGATCTCCCAGGTCGGGTTGCGCACCAGCGCGTTGGTGGTGCGGAACTGCATCTCGCGCTTGCCCACGGCCACGCTGTATTCGGGCGAGGTGGAGAGATCGCGGATGATCTGGTGCTCGTGCGCCGCCTTCACCAGGGTGGCGAGGTCCTTGGCGCTAGACTGGTTCTTGCTCGACAGGCCGGTCGGCTCGACGTAGTGGGTGTCGCTCATGCCGAGCAAGGCGGCCTTCGCGTTCATCGCTTCGACGAAAGCCTTGAGCCCGCCAGGGTAGTGGCGCCCCAGCGCATGGGCGGCGCGGTTCTCCGACGACATGAGCGCCAGGTGGAGCATCTCCTCGCGACTGAGCTGGGTGCCCACGCGCAGGCGCGAGCGGCTGCCCTTCTCGGTGTCGACGTCCTCCTGGGTGATCGTCAGCATCTCGTCCAGCGGCAGCTGGGTTTCGGCAACGACCAGCGCGGTCATCAGCTTGGTGATCGAGGCGATCGGCAGCACCGCGTCCGGATTCTTCGACAGCAGCACCTCGTTGGTCTCCTGGTCCATCACCAGGGCCACGCTGGACTTCAGGTCGAGGTCGTCATCCGTGTTGCGCAAACCCGCAAGCTGGCCGTA
>NZ_JBFXIO010000477.1:0-3414 GCF_050175855.1 Piscinibacter sp. | reverse complement strand
CATCGCCGGATCCAGCGGCGGCGCGCTGCGCACGTCGAAGCCCGGGATCAGCACCAGCGCCATCTCGAGGATGATGACCACGCCGACCAGCGCCGCCACCGGGAAGTGCTTCCAGAAACCCTCGCGCAGCGCGTCGGTGTTCATGTCGAGCATCATCACGACGAACAGGAACAGCACCATCACCGCGCCGACGTAGACGAGCACCAGCGCGATGGCGAGGAACTCGGCGTGCAGCAGCATCCACACGCAGGCCGCGTTGAAGAAGGCGAGCACGAGGTACAGCGCCGCGTAGACCGGCGTGCGCGAGGTGATGACGCGGAAGGCCGCGAACAGCAGCACCGCCGAGAAGACGTAGAAGAGCGCGGTTTGGATGTCCATGTTGTTCTTGCAGGCGCTGTCGCGCTGCCGCCGGCGGCGGTCAGCGGTACTTGGCGTCCGCCTCCTTGTTGGCCGCGATCTCGCGCTCGTAGCGGTCGCCCACCGCGAGCAGCATGTCCTTGGTGAAGTACAGGTCGCCGCGCTTCTCGCCGTGGTACTCGAAGATGTGCGTCTCGACGATCGAGTCGACCGGACAGCTTTCCTCGCAGAAGCCGCAGAAGATGCACTTGGTCAGGTCGATGTCGTAGCGCGTGGTGCGGCGCGAGCCGTCGGCGCGCACGTCGCTCTCAATGGTGATCGCCATCGCCGGGCACACCGCCTCGCACAGCTTGCAGGCGATGCAGCGTTCCTCGCCGTTCTCGTAGCGGCGCAGCGCATGCAGGCCGCGGAAGCGCGGGCTCAGCGGCGTCTTCTCTTCCGGGAACTGGATGGTGATCTTGCGCTGGAAGAAATGCCGCCCGGTGAGCTTGAAGCCCTTGAGCAGTTCCAGCAGGAAGAAGCTGGAGACGAAGTCCTTGAGGGTGGAAGCCTGTGCCATGGCGCGGTCCTTACTTCCAGATGTTCCAGGGCGACTGGATCCACAGGCCGACCACGACCAGCCAGATCAGCGTCACCGGGATGAAGATCTTCCAGCCCAGGCGCATGATCTGGTCGTAGCGGTAGCGCGGGAAGCTCGCACGCACCCAGAGGAACAGCGTGCAGATCATGAACGTCTTGATGCCCAGCCAGATCCAGCCGGGGATCCAGTTGAACAGCGCACTGTCGATCGGCGGCAGCCAGCCGCCGAGGAACAGGATCGCCGCCAGCGTGGAGACCAGGATGATGTTGGCGTACTCCGCGAGGAAGAACATCGCGAACGACATGCCCGAGTACTCGACCATGTGGCCGGCGACGATCTCCGACTCGCCTTCCACCACGTCGAACGGATGGCGGTTGGTCTCGGCGATGCCGGCGATCACGTAGACGACGAAGATAGGCAGCAGCGGCAGCCAGTTCCAGGACATGAAGTTCAGGCCCATCGCCGCGAACTGACCCTTGCCCTGGCTCAGCACGATGTCGGTCATGTTCATGCTGGCCGAGACCATCAGCACGACCACCAGCGCGAAGCCCATCGCGATCTCGTACGACACCATCTGCGCCGAGGCGCGCAGCGCGCCGAGGAAGGCGTACTTCGAGTTCGAGGCCCAGCCGGCGATGATGACGCCGTAGACCTCCATCGAGGTGATGGCCATCAGGAACAGCAGGCCGGCGTTGATATTGGCCAGCGCGACCTCGGGCCCGAACGGCACGACCGCCCAGGCGGCCAGCGCCGGCATGATGGTCATGATGGGGCCAAGGAAGAACAGGCCCTTGTTGGCCGCCGTCGGGACGATGATCTCCTTGAAGATCAGCTTCACCGCATCGGCGATCGGCTGCAGCCAGCCGCGCGGACCGACCCGGTTGGGGCCTAGGCGGATCTGGGTGTAGCCGATGCCCACGCGCTCCCAGAGCGTCAGGTAGGCCACGCAGATCATCAGTGGCAGCACCAGCGCGACGATCTTGACGAGGGTCCAGACCACCGGCCAGGCGGGGCCGAGCAGCGAGGAACCGAAGGTGGTGACGGTGTCGAGCATCGTGCGCCTCAGGCTTTCTCGACCGTGACGGCGCCGAAGGCGGCGCCGAGCGTGGCGGTGTCGGGGTGTCCGGCGGGAGCACGCACGGTGCCGGCGGCCAGCGTGGCATCGAGCTGCGCAGGCAGCAGGGCACTGGCGGCACCCTGGCTCACGCGGACCCGGTCACCGGCAGCCAGGCCGAGCTGCTGCCACAGGGCGGCGGGCAGGCTGGCCTGCGGCGCGCGCGCATCGGCGGTGTGTTGCAGCGCGGGGGCGCGGCGCACCAGCGAATCGGCGCTGTAGATCGGCACGTCGGCGATGCGCTGCAGGCCGGCAATGGCCGGTTGCGTCGCAACCGCGGCGGCGCAGCCGTTGTCCAGGCGCGCCGCGATGCCGGAGCCGTCGCCCAGCGCCTCGGCGCGCACCTGTTCGGAAGTCTCGAACTCGAAGCCCGACAGGCCGAGCATGTTGCCGAGCACGCGCAGCACCTTCCAGGCCGGGCGCGTCTCGCCCAGCGGCTTGACGACACCGTGGAAGCTCTGCAGTCGGCCTTCGGCGTTGACGAAGCTGCCCGAGGTCTCGGTGAAGGGCGCGACCGGCAGCAGCACGTCGGCGACGTCGAGCAAGGCGGTGCTCTTGAAGGCGCTCATGGCGACGACCATCTCGGCTTTCCCGAGCGCGGCTTGGGCGGCGCTCGGGTCGGCGGCGTCGAAGGCGGGCTCGACGTCGAGCAGCAGCGCAGCCTTCAGCGAGCCGGCGCTCAGCATCTGCCCGGCGTTCAGGCCGCCCTGGCCCGGCTGGACGTTGACGAGCTGCGCACCCACCGTGTTGGCGGCCTCGGTGAGGTAGCCCACCGCCGCGCCGGTCTGCGCGGCGATCCAGTTCGCCAGCGACAGCAGCGATGCGGCCTGCGGATGCTGGGCGGCGGCATTGCCGAGCAGCACCGCCTTGCGCTCGCCGGACAGCAGCGAATCGGCAATGGCCTTTGCCTCGCTGCCGGCGTTCCCGGCGGCTGGCGCAGCGACACCCTTCGCGGCCGCGACGGCCGCTGCGATGTCGGCCAGCGACTGCACCCAGGCCGACGGTGCGGCGACCAGCCGCGTGCCCATGGGCATGAGCCAGTCATCGGCCAGCGCATGCAGGCTGTGCACCTGCGCGCCCTTGCGCGCCGCCTGGCGGATGCGCTGTGCGAACAGCGGATGATCCTTGCGCAGGAACGAACCGATCACCAGCACGCGCTGCAGGTTCGACAGCGCGGCGATCGGCAGGCCCAGCCAGCGTGCCTTGCCGGCCGGCGCCGCGGCGCCGAAGTCGGCGTGGCGGGTGCGGTGGTCGACGTTTTCGCTGCCCAGGGCGCGCACCAGCTTGGCCAGCAGGTGCAGTTCCTCGACCGTGGCATGGGCCGAGCCGAGCGCACCGATGGCGCCGGGGCCGTGGTCGATCT
>NZ_JBFXIO010000476.1:0-3417 GCF_050175855.1 Piscinibacter sp. | reverse complement strand
TCGGCGGGGCGCACACCGCGTGCGAGCCGGCGGGGTCGGAGACGTCGAGGTCGTAGAATGCCGGCGCGACCACGGCCCCGTTGGGCATGAAGGGCATCTTGCGGTTGATCACCCCGACGGTCAGCAGCGGCTGCCCGACCGAGCGAAGCTTCTCCACCACCTCGAAGGTGACCTCCGGGTTGCTCGACAGCGACAGCCGCATCGCCTCGCCCTCACCACGCGCGGCCACCGCCTGCGCGATCACGTTCATGCCCTGCAGCGCCATGTCGCGGGCGACGAAGGTGTAGTTGGTGGAGATGTAGTTCTGCTGCGCCGCCGGGTTGCCGAGGTAGTCGCCGGTCTTCATGAAGAACTCTCGCACCTCGATGTTGGGCGGCAACGTGCCGGCGCGCAGGTCCTTCACGTAGGCGAGGTCGGGGTAGTCCTCGAACACGCGCTCGACCAGCGGCCCGAGGAAGTGCTGCTCCAGCTCGCTCTTGCCGACGGGCTTCTCCAGTGACAGCGCGGTGACGATGCGCAGCCGCCGCGACGGGTTGGCCTTGATGCGCCGGTACAGCGCGTTGACGAAAGGGTTGGGCTTGCCGACGGCCAGCGGAATGCCCATCACGATATCGCCCTGCACGGTGTCGAGCACGCGGTCGACCGCGGCCTCGATGCTGTCGACGAACTGCGCCATGCCTGTCTCCGTTGTCGTGAATGCCGACGAGTGTGCGCGAGCCGGCCGGCGCACACGTTGACGCATTTCAATCGCGGGGCCTACAGCCGCAGCCTGTCGGCGTAGCCGGTCATCTCCAGGTAGCCCAGGCCGATGCGGCGACCGCCGTCGTCGAGCAGCTCCGACAGGCCTTCCCAGTAGATCGCGCCGGTGCTGCCGCGGCTGTCGAGTTCCTGGTCGGCCAGCAGCGCGCGCACGCGGTGCACCCCGGCCGGCGTGCTGACCCGCCAGGCGACGGGGTAGGTGGCGTTCGAGACGGGGCTGGTCCAGCGCTCCAGGGGTTCGAACACCACCTCGTCGGCTGCGAAGGCGCGCACGGCGCTGCCCGCCTGGCGCAGGCTGCCGCCGGCCCACAGCGCGCTGCCGTCCGGGCGGCGCAGGCGGAAGGCGGTGAGGGCGCTGCCGTCGGCGAGGTTGATGCCGATCCAGTCCCAGCCGCTGGCCTGGGCGTCGAGGATCTGCTCGCTCCATTCGTGGTCCAGCCAGGCGCGGCCCTGCACGGCCTGGGGCTTGCCGTCGCGCGTCAGTGTGCCGCGCACGGCCAGCTGCGGCTGGCTGTAGTAGTGGCTGGCCTGCTCGGGCCGCGGGCCCTTGCGCGAGAAGCCGGCCTCGCCCTGCAGCAGCAGCGGCTGGGTGGTGGCGAGTTCGAAGTCGAAGGCGAAGCCGGCGGCGTCGCTGGCCAGGCGGGCGCGGTAGACGCTCGCCTCGACCGGGCCGCCGCGTTCGAAGCGCCAGCCGCGCAGCGCCACGCGGGTGTCGTCTTCGGCGGCTTGCGCCACCTCGAAGCCGGCGCGGGCGATGCGCTGGTCGTGGCGCAGCCGCCGGGCAGCCAGGTCGGAGAGCGCGGCGTGCGCGAACACGAGGTGGCGCGCGGCGAAGCGGCTCGGGTGGTCGCGGGCGACGTCGGTGCGCGAGCGGAAGAAGGTCACCTGGAAGCCGAAGCGCGGCTCCGTCTCGCCCGGCGCGGCCAGCCAGCCGGTGGCGTACCACCATTCGGTGCGTGCCTCGGGGTGCGAGCCGTGGTCGCGCGGGAAGCTCAGCGCGCGGCCGCGCTGCACCGGCGCGGCGTGGGCCGCCCACGGCAGCGCTGGCAGCAGCGCGCCGACCAGCAGCAGGGGGCGTCGTCGCATTACCAGTCTTCCTTCACCGCCAGGGCCGCCTGCCGGCTGCCCGCGGCGCGGCCGGCCCACCAGGCGGTGAGCGTGCCCGCCGCGGCCATCGCGGCGCACAGCAGCGCGAGCCGGCCCCAGGGCAGCAGCAGCTCCATCGTCCAGTGGAAGCTCTGCGGGTTGACCACGTGCACCAGCACTGCGCTGACGGCGATGCCCAGCAGCAGGCCGAGTGCCACGCCGGCGCCGCTCCACACCGCGCCTTCGCCGGCGACGACCGCCAGCACCTGCGCGCGCTTCAGCCCGAGGTGGGCGAGCAGGCCGAACTCGCGCCGCCGCGCCAGCACCTGGGCCGAGAAGCTCGCCGCGATGCCGACCAGCCCGATCGCGATGGCCACCGCCTGCAGCCAGTAGGTGACGGCGAAGCTGCGGTCGAAGATGCGCAGCGACAGCGCGCGGATCTCGCCGGCCGAGGCGAACTCCAGCGCGGCGTCCGGCCTGGCCAGGTCACGGATGTTCTGCTGCACGGCGGCGAGGTCGGCCTCGGGGGCCATCCACAGCGCCAGGTCGTTGAGCCGCGTGTCGCCGGTGAGCTGGCGGTAGTCGCCGAGGTCCAGCTTCACCGCGCCGTGTTGCCGTGCATAGTCGCGCCAGACCGCACGCACGAAAGCGGGGACGCGGCGGCCATCGGGCAGCGGCAGCTCGAAGCGCTCGCCGGCGCGCAGGCCGTAGAGGTTGGCCAGCGGTTCGCTCGCGTAGACCGACAGCAGGCCTTCGCGCGGCGGCAGCAGCTCGCCGAGCAGCGGCAGGCGCCGCGCCGGCTCGTCGGCGATCGGCTGCGCCACCAGCGACACCGCGGGCCGCTGCGGGTCGAGCTGGATGGCCGCCACGCGCTGGCCCTCGATGCGCGCCACGCCGGGCAGGGCGCGGGCGCGTTCCACCAGCGCATCGGACACGTAGACGGCGTCGGTGCCGCCGCTGGTGGCGCTGCGGGCGTAGAGGTCGGCGGGCAGCACACTGTCGAGCCACAGCGTCACCGCCTCGCGGAAGCTGGTCACCATCACCGTCAGCGCCACGGCCAGCGCCAGGCTGGCCACCACGCCGGCCACGGCGATGGTGGCACTGCCGCGCTCGTGGCGCGCGCGCTGCACCGCCAGCAGCGCCAGCGCGTGGCGCGGCGGCTTCGTCCACTTCAGCAGTGCGCCAACCATGGCGGGCACGCAGGCGATGCCGCCGAGCAGCAGGCAGGCCACCGACACGTAGGCGGCCAGCGGGATGTCGAACAGCGGCGGGGCCTGAGTGAGCAGCACGCCGGCCAGCAGCAGCACAGGCCCCGCCCAGACAGCGCTGCGATGCGCCGCGCCGTCGCCCAGGCCCTTGAGCGCCTGCGCCGGCGCGATGCGCTGCGCGGTGCGTGCCGGCAGCCAGCCGCCCGCGATGGCCACGGCCACGCCGAGCACGCCGTACACCGTGGCGGCCGCCGCGCTGAACTGCAGGCTGGGCGTGACGCCGGGGAAGTAGGCGCCGCCGAGGTCGCCCGACAGCAGCGACAGCGCGAGCGCCGCCATGGCCGTGCCCAGCGCCAGGCCGATG
>NZ_JBFXIO010000475.1:0-3431 GCF_050175855.1 Piscinibacter sp. | reverse complement strand
GCGGCGCTGGTGTCCAGGCCGCCGGAGAAGGCGATGCCGACCTTCTGGCCGACGGGAAGCGATTGGAGGATGGTTGCCATGGTGGAAGCGGTGCGCGCCGCCCGGGACGGCCGGGTTGGGCGAAGCGGGTATTTTCGGGCCTTTTCGATCCGGCCCGCGCGCCGCCCTATCCGGCCATCACGGCACGCCGCCGGCCGGCGCGCTTGGCGGCGTACATGGCCGAATCGGCAGCGTCGAGAAGCTGCGCGGGCGACTCCTCGGCGTTGCTGACCATGCTGGCCACGCCGATGCTCAGCGTGACATGCGTCGCCAGCGGTGAATCGGGGTGCGGCAGCTCGGCCTGCTCCACCGCCTCGATGCAGGCCAGGGCCATCGCCATCGCCTCGGCCTCGGCGGTGTGCGGCAGCAACAGGGCAAACTCTTCGCCGCCGTAGCGTGCCACCAGGTCGCCCGCCCGGTGCACGCAGTTGCGCAGGATCTGCGCGATGGCGCGCAGGCACTCGTCGCCCATCGGGTGGCCGCGGCTGTCGTTGTAGCGCTTGAAGTGGTCGACATCGACCAGCAGCAGCGCCAGCGGCAGGCCGTGGCGGCTGGCGCGCTGCCATTCGTCGTGCAGCGCGCGGTCGAAGCGGCGGCGGTTGGCGATGCCGGTCAGCGCGTCGGTCTCCGACAGGTGAGAGAGCTGGGCATTGGCATCGCGCAGTGCCTGCGCGTAGGCCTCGCGCTCGGACAGGTCGGTGAACAGCGCGACGAAGCGGGCCTGGCCACCCGTGTCCAGCCGGGACAGCGCAAGCTGCACGGTCACGCTGCGGCCGTCGCGCTGGCGCGCGTGGATGTCGCGCGGCGATGTTCGGCCGACGCGCGCCTCGGGGCCACGCGCGTCCAGCAGCTCCAGCGGGTCGGGCCCGGCATCGGCCGGCACGATCACCCGAAGGCTCTGGCCGACCAGCTCGTCCGCGGGCCAGCCGAAGATGGCCGTGGTCGCCGGGTTGGCCGAGAGGATCGCGCCTCGTTCGTCAAGCGTCACGATCGCGGCCATGGCCGTCCCGATCACCGCGTTGAGCTGCGCCCGGCTCTCGGCGAGGCGGGCATTGATCTGCTTGAGCTGCTGTTCACGATGCACCAGTTCGGTCACGTCGACCCGCACGCCGGCCACACCGCCGAGCCGGGTGGGCCGCTCCTCGATGCGCAGCCAGCGATTGCCCGGCAGCTCCTGGAGAACGGGCTGATCCGCATGGCGGTGGCGGTACAAGCGCTCCTCCAGCCACTCCATCTCGCGCCCTTCGGCGGCGGGGTACTGGCCCCGCGCCAGCCCGTAGCGCAGGATGTCCTCGAAGCGCGTGCCCGGCCGGATGGCCGGCGCGCTGAGCTGGTAGGTCTCGCGGTAGCGCTGGTTGCACACCACCAGGCGGTCGTCGGCGTCGTAGAGCACGAAGCCGTCGGACAGCGCCTCGATCGCGTCTTCCAGCCGCTCGTGCGCCTGCTGGGCCTGGGCCCGCGCCTCCTCCAGCGCCTGCTCCTTGGTCACCAGTTCGGTGACGTCGATGCTGAAGGCGAGCAGCGAGCCGTCGGCCAGGCGTTGCTCGGTGATGCGGCGCCAGCGGCCGTCGGCCATGCGGCGCAGCAGTGGCATGCCCGGCTCGCGGTGCTGGCGCACCCGCGCGGCGACGAAGCCCTCGATATCGCCCTGTGCCTCGGGGATCATGCCCAGCGAGGCGGCCTCGCGCAGCATCTCCTCGAACGTGCGGCCCGGCACCAGCATGTGCGCCAGGCCCGGATACAGCGCACGGAAGTTGCGGTTGCACAGCACCAGCCGGTCCTGCGCGTCGTAGAGCACGATGCCGGCGTCCATCGCGTCCATCGCCTCGACATAGGGCGGCTCGGCACGGCCGCCGAACCAGCGGCGCAGGGCCTGCCAGAGCCGGGCCGGCAGCGGCGGCCGGTGGGAAGCGAGCGAGGCGGGCATGGAACTGAGATGGGAATCGGGCGGAACGGATCGGAACGCGCCGACAGCATACGCGCTCGCCGACCGGCTTGACCTTGCCCAGGAACCGTGTATTCTGTATACAGAGTACACGTCTCGCGATGACCGCCCCCCTGCTCAAGCTGCATGTCGCGCCCGACCTGGTCGACCAGGTCTACCAGGCGCTGCTCGGCGCCATTGCCGACGGCACATTGGCGCCCGGCGCGCGGCTGACGCAGGAGGAGATCGCCCAGCAGCTCGACGTCTCGCGCCAGCCGGTGCTGCAGGCGCTGCGCCTGCTCAAGCAGGACGGCCTGGTGCTCGACGCGCCCGGCCGCGGCGTGCAGGTGGCGCCGCTGGACGCACCGGGCATCGCCGCCGTCTACCAGGTGCGCGGCGCGCTCGACGCGCTGGCCGCGCGGCTGGCGGCACAGCAGGGCCGGGTGCTCGATGCGAAGCTGATCGAGCGAGGCCGCAAGGCCTCGCGCGGGCGCAACGTGCAGGCCATGATCGAGGCCGACGCCGCCTTCCACAACGCCGTCTACGCCGCCGCCGGCAACCCGCTGATCCCGCGCAGCGCGCACCTGCACTGGGCCCACATCCGCCGCGCCATGGGCGCGGTGCTGCAGGCGTCGAGCCTGCGCGAATCGGTGTGGGACGAGCACGCGGCGATCGCCCGAGCCATCGCCGCCGGCGACGCCGATCTCGCCGAACGCCTGATGCGCGAGCACGACGAACGCGCCAGCCACCACATGACCCGCCACCTCGATGCCGCGATGCGCGGCGCCGGGGCTCACCACGCCTGAGGAGACACCGATGAGACTCACTCCCGAGCAGATCGCCCAGTTCGACCGCGAGGGCTATCTCTTCTTTCCCGGCCTGTTCAGCGCCGAGGAGACGAAGACCCTGACCGACGCCGTACCCGAGTTGTACGCCCGCCGCGAGGCCTACAACGTGCGCGAGAAGGGCTCGGACGCGGTGCGCACCAACTTCGCGGCCCACCTGTACAGCGAACCGTTTGCCCGGCTGGCCCGCCACCCGCGCATGGTCGAGCCGGTGGAAGACCTGTTCGGCGAGAAGCTGTACATGCACCAGTTCAAGATCAACGGCAAGATGGCCTTCGAGGGCGACGTCTGGCAGTGGCACCAGGACTACGGCACCTGGCTGAACGACGACATGATGCCCACCGAGCGGGCCATGAACGTGGCCATCTTCCTGGACGACGTCAACGAGTTCAACGGCCCGCTGATGTTCATTCCGGGCAGCCACAAGAAGGGCGTGGTCGATGCCAGGCACGATCTCACCACCACCAGCTACCCGCTGTGGACGGTCGACAACGACCTGACCTTGCCCCTGAATCCCGTAGCTCTTAGCATCCTTGTTACGCGGCCTTGTTGAGCTGTGCCGCGACCCAGCGCTCTTCATACTGCCTGGGGCTGAGGTAGCCCAGCGAGGAATGTAGCCGGCG
>NZ_JBFXIO010000474.1:0-3480 GCF_050175855.1 Piscinibacter sp. | reverse complement strand
GAACCTCGCGGTCGCGGATCAGCCAGGCCTGGCTGCCGGACACCATCACTTCGGCGGCGCGGCCGCGGGTGTTGTAGTTGCTCGCCATGCTCATGCCATAGGCACCGGCCGACAGGATGGCGAGCGTGTCGCCGCCGCGCACCGCGAGGCGGCGGTCGCGGCCCAGCCAGTCGCCGGATTCGCACACCGGGCCGACCACGTCCATGGTCTGTGGCGCTTCGTCGCGCGGGGCGCACGGCACGATGCCCATCCAGGCTTCGTACATCGCCGGGCGCATCAGGTCGTTCATCGCCGCGTCGACGATGCAGAAGTTCTTCTCGCCGCCGGGCTTCAGATAGAGCACGCTGGCCAGCAGCACGCCGGCATTGCCGACCAGCGAGCGGCCCGGCTCGAGCAGGATCTTGCGATGGCCGTGGCCGCGGGTGTCGATGCGCGCCAGCAGCGCGCGCACCAGTGCCTCCGCCGCCGGCGGCTGCTCGTCGGTGTAGGTGATGCCCAGCCCGCCGCCGAGGTCGAGGTGGTGCAAGGGGATGCCTGCAGCCTCCACCGCCTCGACCAGGTCGAGCACGCGGTCGAGCGCGTCGAGGTAAGGGCCGGTCTCGGTGATCTGCGAGCCGATGTGGCAGTCGATGCCCACCACCTCGATGCCGGGCAGGGATGCCGCGCGTCTGTAGGTGGCCAGCGCGCGGTCGTGGGCGACGCCGAACTTGTTGCCCTTCAGCCCGGTGGAGATGTAGGGATGCGTCTTCGGGTCGACGTCTGGGTTCACGCGCAGGCTGATGCGTGCCGTGCGGCCCGCCTGGTGCGCCACCTGCGAGAGCAACTCGAGCTCGCTTTCGCTCTCCACGTTGAAGCAGGCCACGCCGGCTTCGAGCGCCTGAGCCATCTCTGCGCGCGTCTTGCCCACGCCGGAGAACACCACCTTGGCGGCATCGCCGCCGGCGGCCAGCACACGCTCGAGTTCGCCGCCCGAGACGATGTCGAAGCCGCAGCCGGCCCGGGCGAAGGTCTGCAGCACCGCCAGGTTGCTGTTGGCCTTCATCGCGTAGCAGATGAGGTGGTCGCGGCCGGCGAGCGCGCGCTGGTAGCCGGCCAGCGCCTCGCGCATGGCGCTGCGCGAGTAGACGTACAGCGGGGTGCCGAATCGCGCGGCGAGCTCGGCCAGCGCGCAGTCCTCGAGATGCAGTTCCCGGCCAAGATAGGCCAGGTGAGGGGAGCCGGGCAGCGTCATTTCGCCGCCGGCGCCGATGCCGCGGGTGCGGTCGAAGGCAGGGTCAGCGGCCCCTTCTGGCCACAACCCATCAGCGCGAACAGCGCGGTGGATGCGATGACCACGAAGCCGCGATGGCGTCGCCAGGCGCGCGGCGCGGGGCTCGTCGATACACTAGTCTTGCACTGCAGCATGCGCGGATTATCGACCATGACCACTCCCTTCGAACCCACGCCGCTCGGCGATTCCGAGTACCACGCGATCACGTCGACGCTGCTTTCGTGCATCGAGGCCACCGTGGACCAGTGGCTGCAGGACGACGTGGTCGACATCGACACCCACCGCACCGGCGGCCTGCTCGAACTGGGCTTTCCCAATGGCAGCAAGCTGGTGATCAACACGCAACCGCCACTTCACGAGCTGTGGCTGGCCGCGCGCAGCGGCGGCTACCACTACAAGTACTCGAAGGGGCGCTGGCTGGACACGCGCGATGGCAGGGAGTTCTTCGCGGCGCTGTCCGCCTGCGCCAGCGAGCAGGCCGGCAAGCCGCTGAAGTTCGAGCCGGCTCTCAGCGCTTGAACAGGTCGAGGATGCCCTTGCGCTCTTCCTCGACCACGGCCGGGTCGACCGGCGGCGCTTCCTCGATGCCCAGCGTGGTGACGCCGCTGCCGTCGGCATACTCGCTGTAGTACCACTCGCCGCCCAGATTGACGACGCCCCTGGGTGGCACGGCCTCGGCCACCGGAACGCCCTTGAGCACCGCGCTCATGTAGTCGATCCAGATCGGCAGCGACAGGCCCCCGCCGGTCTCGCGGTCGCCGAGCTTGCGCGGTGTGTCGTAGCCCATCCAGACCACGGCCACCACCTGCTGCTGCCAGCCGGCGAACCAGGCGTCGTGGGAGTCGTTGGTCGTGCCGGTCTTGCCATACAGGTCGGGCCGCTTGAGCGTGGCCTGGGCGCGCGCCGCCGTGCCCGATCGCGTGACCTCCTGCAGCAGGCTGGTCATCACGAAGGCGTTGCGCGGTTCGATGACGCGCGCCGACTCGTCGAGCACTGGCGGCCTGGGCTCGTTGAGTACACGACCCTTGCTGTCGGTGATGCGGGCGATCAGGAACGGGTTGATGCGGTAGCCGCCGTTGGCGAAGACGCTGTAGGCGCTGGCCATCTGCAGCGGCGTGACGGAGCCGGCGCCCAGCGCCATCGTCAGGAACGCCGGGTGCTTGTCGGCCTCGAAGCCAAAGCGCGTCACCCAGTCCTGCGCGAACTCCGGCGTGATCGCCTGCAGGATGCGGATCGAGACCATGTTCTTCGACTTGGCGAGTCCGCGGCGCATCGACATCGGCCCGTCGAACTGGCCGTCGTAATTCTTCGGCTCCCAAGGCTGGCTGCGGGTCGCGTCGGCATCGAAGAAGAGTTCGGCGTCGTTGATCACCGTGGCCGGTGTGAAACCCTTCTCCAGTGCTGCCGAATAGACGAAGGGCTTGAAGCTCGAACCCGGCTGGCGCCAGGCCTGCGTCACGTGGTTGAAGCTGCTCTTGGAGAAGTCGAAGCCGCCGACCATCGAGCGGATCGCGCCGGTGCGCGGGTCCATGGACACGAACGCGCCTTCCACCTCGGGCTGCTGCGTGATGCTCCACCTGGCCTTGGCGTCCGCGACGACCCGGATCACCGCGCCGCGGCGGATCGCCGTCTTGGGGTTGCCCTTGGCGGCCAGGCCGGAGGTTGCCGGCTTGAGCCCATCGCCGGTGATCTCGAGCGCATCGCCGTTCTGCAGCACCGCCACCACCTTCTTCGGGCTGGCCTCGAGCACGACGGCAGCCTTGAGTTCGTCGTTGTCCGGGTGTTCCTGCAGCGCCTCGGCGATGCGGGCGTCGAGGTCCTTCGGGTTGGCGGGCAGGTCGACATAGGCCTCGGGCCCGCGGTAGACCTGGCGCCGCTCGAAATCCATGATGCCCTTGCGCAGGGCACGATAGGCGGTGGTCTGCTCGCCGGAGTTCAGCGTCAGGTATACGTTCAGCCCGCGCGTGTAGGCCTCCGCGCCGTACTGGCTGAAGATCAGCTGCCGGGCGACCTCGGCCACGTATTCCGCGTGCACGAAGACCTGGTTCTGCGTGCGGTACTGCAGCTTCTCCGCCTTGGCCGCGGCGTGCTGCTCGGCGCTGATGAAGCCGTTGTCGAGCATGCGGTCGATGATGTACTGCTGCCGCTCCGTGGCCCGCTTCGGATTGACGATCGGGTTGTAGGCCGACGGCGCCTTGGGCAGGCCGGCG
>NZ_JBFXIO010000473.1:0-3489 GCF_050175855.1 Piscinibacter sp. | reverse complement strand
GCCGACCGGCGGCAACGTGCCCGACTACCCGAAGCTCGCGCAGCTGTGGTGGAAGAACGTGGCCGTGGCGGTGACCGGCGAGAAGACCCCGCAGCAGGCGATGGACAACCTGGCCGAGGAGATGGACCAGGTGATGGCCCGCCTCGAGCGCGCCGGCATGGCACGCTGCGCGCCCAAGCTCAACAAGAAGGAGAGCAACGCGAAGTGGCTGTCGGACAAGGGCGCCCCGTGGGCCAAGCTGGCCAACGAGAAGCCCAAGGGTGAGACGATCGCCTACGACACGCTGCTGAACGCGTGGAAGGCGGGCAAGGTGCGCTGAAGCCTGCGCCGGAGCGCCTTAACCGGCGCTCCGGTACGGCTCGCCGGCACGCTTCGCGGCATACATCGCGCGGTCGGCTGCGCCCAGCAGGGCCGATTCGGTGTCTCCGTGGCCCGGGTAGGCGGCCCCGCCGATGTTGACGCCGAGCGCGACCTGCACGCCGTTCAGGCTCAGCGGTCGCGACAGGCTCTCGCTCACCGACCGGGCGCGCTCCTGCAGGTGGCCCAGGCTGGCCAGGCCGTCGAGGAGCAGCACGAACTCGTCGCCGCCGAGGCGCGCCGCCACGTCGGACTCGCGCACCAGGGCGAGCAGTCGCTGCCCGACCACGCGCAGCGCTTCATCGCCGGCGGCGTGGCCGTGGCGGTCGTTCAGTGCCTTGAAGCCGGTCAGGTCCAGCAGCAGCAGCGCAAACGGCCGCTCGTTCTCCAGGTTGGCCTGCATCTGGCGCGACAGCATCAGCCGATTGCCCAGCCCTGTGAGGGCGTCGGTCTGCGCCAGTGCCGTGGCGCGGTCGAGATGGGTGTGCAGCAGCGAGA
This sequence comes from Piscinibacter sp., assembly GCF_050175855.1. GTDB lineage: Bacteria > Pseudomonadota > Gammaproteobacteria > Burkholderiales > Burkholderiaceae_C > Piscinibacter. The sequence continues at coordinate 2,634 of NZ_JBFXIO010000473.1, read as the reverse complement.
TGTCGTGCACCACCGCCACGGAGACGATGTCGCCGCCAGACAGCGGCAGGTTGCACAACGAGATCGATACCGGCACCAGTCGGCCGCTGCGGTGCATCGCGCGCAGCACCGGACGCGAGCCCATCATGGTCGGCGCGCCCGATTGCAGGTACTCGCCGACCAGCATTTCGTGCCGCTCGCGTGCCGCAGGCGGCACGAGCAGGGACAGCGGCTGGCCGATCAGTTCCTCGCGCAGGTAGCCCAGCAGGTTGCGCACCGCCGGGTTGGTATAGACGACGCGCCCGCAGGCATCGACGGCGACCACGGCGTCCGGCAGGATGTCGAGCAGGTCGGCGATGGCGGAGGGCAACCGGTTCGGTTCATCCATGGCCCGCCATTAGGGCCCCGGCCGCCCCCGGACCGATTGCGCCCCCTCAAGCCGGGCGGCCCATCGGCAACGATTCACACAGCGCAGCCAACGCGCCGGCCTCCGTGGCCGACAGCTCGCCCGCCTTCATCATTACCGCGCGCTGCACGCCGCGCAGGCGGAAGTAGAGCTCGTCTTCCATCGCCTCCACCTCCGCCGCATCGAGCCCTGTGGCCGCCTGCGGATGCCACAGGCCGCTCTCGTTCCAGCCGATGCGCAGCCGCGCGACGAGGAACGAGGCCAGCTCCAGCGCCTGGGCCATCGCCGGCGAGCGGTCACCGACCGCCAGCAGCGCGATGTTGTCTTCCGCGCTCTGCAGCACCTCGCCGAGCGCTTCGCGGCGCGCGCGGATGTCGGCCGGATCCATCACCGGCGGCAGCATCGGCTCGCCGCGCGCGGCCCGCGTCAGGTGCCCCACCCAGGCCAGGTCGAACTCGCCCGGGACGGCGCGCAGCGCCACGCTGGCGCGCGGCAGCGCATCGTGCGTGCTGCGCAGCGCCGCCAGCGCGGCATCGGCCACGGCGACGAGGCGGCCGAGCACCGAGATGCGGTCGCCCGACAGACGGTGCGGATAGCCGGAGCCGTCCAGCCGCTCGTGGTGCTCGGCCACAGCCCGCGCCACCGCGCCGGGATAGTTGGTCAGCTGCGCCACCAGCAGCAGGCCGACGTGCGGGTGCACTACGAGCTGCCGGTAGCTGAGCGTGTCGAGCTCGCGGTCGGCATCGGCTTCGCCGAATTCGGGCGCGATGTACATCTCGCCAAGGTCGTGCAGCAGGCCGCACAGCATGGCCAGCCGGATGTCGGGTGTCTGCCCGCCGTGCTGTGCCATCAGCGCGCCGGCCAGGCCCATGGCCGACACGGCATGCTCGAAGGCGACCGGCCGCGCCGCCTGCGCAGCTGAGAGCAGCAGCTGCGCCACCGGATGCAGGTGCAGGTGGGTGACTTCGCGCAGCAGCTTGGAGGCCTGCGGCCGCAGCAGCGGCGCCAGGCGCGCCTCGCGTTCGACGAGCTCGGCCAGGGCGCTGCCCAGCGAGGCCGGGGTCACGCCATCTTCGGCGAGCAGGCAGGCCTCCAGCGGCTCGCGCAGCTTGCGGTCGAGCAGCTTGCGCTGCAGCTCGGCCGACACCGGCTGGTTGCGCGCCCACAGCTTGGTGCCGGCGAGGTCGAAGATATCGGTGGCCGCGATGATGCGGCGCGTCTCGCTGGCCTCGAGGATGGTGGCCAGCGCATGCGGATTGGCGGTGCTGAAGGCCGAGGCGGTGCGGTTCGTGGTGGACATGGGCGATCCCTTCTCCTGTCCACCGGCCTATCGGCGCGCCGCGGCGCGGCTGAAGCGCCGGGCTGCGCCGGCGCGTTTCCGGATGCAACCGCAGCGGTCTACGGCGCCGGCCGGCCGGGCGGCTGCGTGCCCTGGGCGCGCGCCGACAGCCAGGCATAGAGATCGGTGATGTGCGCCTGCACGCGCGGCTCGCCCTGCCAGGCCGGCATCTGCAGCGCGCCCTGGCGGCGCTGCAGGATTTCGTCGACCAGCGCCTCGCGTGCCGCGCCCTCGCCGGCCGCCTGGGCCGCCGGCAGGCCCCAGTCGTAGCGGTAGAGCACGCGGCTGACGAAGCTGCGCGCGCCCATGGTCTGCACGCGCGACAGCAGGTCGGGCGCCTTGTCGCTGCCGGTGCCCGCTTCGCCATGGCAGCCGGCGCAGCGGTCCTGGAAGACGCGCCAGCCGGTGTAGACCGAGCCCGGCGGCCGGGCGGCCTGCGCCAGTTCCTGCGCCGGCTGGCGGTTCTGCAGTTCCACCGCGCAGCCTGCCGCGAGCGCGGCGGCGGCGGTGACGACGAACAGCAGCGTGGGAAAGCGGATGGCCATGACAGTCCTCGGCGAGTGCGGTTGTCCGAGCCGATTCTGGTCAGCGGTGCCGCGGCGCGGCTTGCCGAATGTCAGGTGCGGCGACCGTTGCGCCCAAGCCGCAGCCGGCGTTGCCGTTACTTGCACCTTCCCCCGCCGCGCCGGCCGGATCCGGGCGCATCTCACGGCCGGCCGCGAACAACTGTTTCCGGCGCTGCAGTGCCCGCGCCGCGCGCCGTTCACTGCCGGCATGGCCCATAGATCTTCCCTGGCCCGCAGGCTGAGCGCCGCCGCACTGCTGCTGGCCGCCGCCTTGCTCGGCGGCTGCAGCAGCCTGCGCCTGCCCGGCCTGCCGCTGCCCTGGCCGGCCAGCACCCCTGCGCCGG